>JAIDRE010000059.1 GCA_029061925.1 Muribaculaceae bacterium
CTAATATACATTGGAATATCTGCCCTGCTAATGTCCTCTAATGATTATATAATATTATATTTATCGTAGTTCACAAGCATTAGAAATGCCGATTTATCGTAGTTTACATACCCTAAAATTCCCGTTTTATCGTAGTTTGTGCAACTATGGCAAAGTTATTTTAGAATTGCACTATTACTGTTTGATGAGATTTAAATCTCATTGTTGCGTTTTACCTTTTTGCCATAAGGCACAGCGTATGAAAGAGTGAGAGGAAACAACTTATAGCTATACCTTTGTTATTTCGTTAATTAGCTAATTTATGTCAATTTTCTCAAAAAAACTTTCCCAATTTGGAAAGTTTACATTATCTTTGTAATTCAAAACCCTTTACTATTACAAGAATGGAGAAAAATATAAAATCTACCACACTTGGAACATGCATACGCATGGAACGAAAAAAAGCCGGACTTACCCAATTACAACTTGGGAAACTGGTTGGTTTAGGCGAAGCTCGAATTTCAAAGATCGAGAATGGAGCTCCAATCACTCCGGAGGTTGCATCTTTCATCTTAGGCAAAATGGGTTCTGAATTACAATTAAAGGTTGTAAATCAGCAAAATGATAAAAAATCTGCGTCATTCATAATGTCTGTAATTTATCACTTTTCAAAGATAAAAGACATTTCTTTAGATAGAGCCTTTAAATATTTAAAAACGTTCAAAGGTCTTGAATACCTAAACCAATATATGGACATTGAGCAGACCCTTTCTTACGAGGACATATCAAAAAACCTTTCTGTAATATGTGCTAAAAATGGTGGCGCCCTATGAGACTCTATCACGGGAGCTTTTGTAAAATTTCTGAGATAGACCTAACACATTCCAGAAACTACAAAGATTTTGGTGCGGGATTTTATCTAACGCCTGACTTCGGACGAGCCGTAAAAATGGCGATGAGAAGCGTCGAACTCAATAATAATGGCTCTCCCGAGGTTAATTCATTTATTTTCAATAAAACTTCATGTCCCGAAGATATCGCAATCAAAGAATTTAAAACTAACACCTGGGAATGGGCTCGATTTATAATGCAGAATAGAGATAAATCTCTTATTCCCCCTTATAAACACGACTACGACATTATCATTGGTCCGGTTGCCGATTCCATAGTTGATCCTGTAATTGAATCATATAAATCAGAATTTGGCAATAATTATCTCGAGCTAAAGAACCTACAAATTCTCGCTCAACGTTTAAAATATCCCGGGACTAAATATACACAGTACTGTTTCTGCACTCCTAAAGCTATCGAACAATTGATTAAAGATTAAAAATATTATGGAATTATCTATCGAAAAAATATTATCAGAACTCGTTTTCAGAGTTGCTAAACAGTTTAATTTAGATTTACAAGATGCGCTCGGTGTTGTTGCTCAATCTAAATTAGCCAATGAACTTGCCAACAATTCTCAACCAATTAATAAATCTATTGATGAGCTTTCTAATAATTTATATAAAGAGATAGCAAGTGCTGAATAAAACGCCCTATTTATCATTGATTATTTCTCATTTAGAAATTTTGCACACTAATGTGCAAAATTTACTATAACAAAACTGCAAAAAAATTTGGTCACGCAAAAAAAAGTCATTAACTTTGCAGTCGCAAACAAAAATTTTGGCTCCTTAGCTCAACTGAATAGAGCATCTGACTACGGATCAGAAGGTTACAGGTTTGAATCCTGTAGGAGTCACTAAAAGACTGCTTCTTCATTGAGGCAGTCTTTTTTATTCTTACACTGGCATTGTTAAATCCCGAGCATATTTCTCACCATCGTCCAGAGGATTATAATGGCAAGCGTCGCATAAATCACAACATTTGAGGTTGATCGGCGATATAGATTTTCCCATCGCTTTCGACCGAGAGTAACAACGGCCAAATAGAGAATCAAGGGCAACGAAACCACCAACAATCCATTAAAGCCAATCGCGGCACCTATATCGCCGTGCAATAGCGCATGAATCGCCCTTTGTGAGCCACACCCGGGACAATCATAGCCGGTGGCGAACTTAAAGAAACACCGTGGCATCCATTTCGATTCCATCGGGTCGAACAAAGCGAGCAAAACAATAACCGCGGTTACAGCAATGATGACTGAAACCGCGGTCAAATTTTTCTTTATCATAACATCGACAGCGCAACCTGGAATGGCGACCAAACCACGCCAAGCACAATTGCAAAGATAATAAACCACTGCGCGCGGTCAGAATTTCGACGTGCTGCGGCAACATCTCCGCGATCAAAAGCTGTGTTAACCTTACTTGCAAAAATAATGGCAATCACGCCCATTATTATATTGCAAAGAATTGTCACGATAATTGCCCAGACAAGATAGTTTGACGGACGTTCTTCAGCGGTTGTTATCGGTGAAACGTTGCAAGGAGACTGCACGGGTTGAGTCCAACTCGGTTCGTCTTGTGAATCCATCGGTTGCTGAGCATACGGCGCTTCAACGTTTTGATCGGAATAATAACGATTCATCATTGCTGCCTCGCGTTGACCGAGGATAAATCTCAGCTCATCGACTTCACCCGCCTTTACCCAATCGGGCAAACCTTCATACCATACCGGAGTCGATGCATTGAAATCGACCTGCGACATCTGTTCTGACTCAAACGGACCGACCTGTTTATTGTTAAGAATAAGCCAATATTTCATTATTAAAAGAATTTGGTTTCTTCGCCGAGAATATCAGAAAGAAGATTGTTTGCCAAACGGCTTGCACCGATGCGGAAGAACTGGCTGGTCAACCATTTTTCGCCAAGAATTTCCTTTACAAGTGTGTAATACGCAACAGCCTCGGCAGTTGTAGCCACACCACCCGAACATTTAAAGCCTACCATACGTCCGGTTTTTTCGTGATATTCTTTGATACACTGAATCATAACGTATGCGGCTTCGAGCGATGCGCCTGGATATTCCTTACCGGTTGATGTCTTGAGAAAGTCGGCTCCCGAATAAAGAGCAAGGATAGATGCTTTCTTTATATTTTCTGCGGTTTTCAAAGCTCCGGTCTCAAGAATAACTTTGAGTCGGGCATCGCGACAAGCGTGGTGAATTTCGTCAATCTCAGTTGCAACTTCCTCATAGTCACCATCAAAGAAATTGCCGAGGTTCAAAACGATGTCGATCTCGTCAGCACCGCCGTCGATAGCCAAAGCAGTTTCAGCAATCTTAACTTCAGGGAAAGTCTGAGATGAAGGGAAACCACCTGACACACACGCGATTTTAACGCTTGAAACATCCAAAACGGTGCGGACAACCTGAGCAAAATTGGGATACACGCAAATTGCAGCCACATTATTCAATTCGGGGTGCTCCTCATCAAAAGCATTGACACGTTCGGTGAAATCAGCGACTGATTGAGGTGAGTCAGTCGATTTCAATGTTGTCAGGTCAATACAGTTGAACAGAAACTTGTAAACATCGCCGTTTTTGTTCTCGGCGAGATGTTCGTCAATGATTTTATCAACAGCAAGTTTAACGGATGTATCATCGCCGGTTACTTTGAAACTTTGAATTGCGTCAGTATATTTATCTGCCATAATATATTGAATTTTAATTGTTTAATTTCTCATTATTTTTGTGGCGGTCAGCGTCGCGCCTTGTTTTCTTTTCGAGATTGCGCTTGAACGCATCGGTCAAATCGACTCCCGTCTGGTTTGCGATGGCAACTGTCACCCAAAACAGGTCAGCAAGTTCATCGGCAAGCTCGGGTTGTTCACCCGGTTTGAACGACTGGTCACCATAAATCCGAGCCATCTGACGCGCCACCTCGCCTGTCTCCTCAGCGAGAATCGCCATATTGGTCAACGGAGAGAAATAGCGCACCCCGACCGTCTTAATCCAGTTGTCAACAATCTGTTGCACCTCGGCGAGAGACATCGACTCTTTTATGTTTTCAGCTTCGTTCATTCTTTCAATCGAGAATCAATTATAATTGTTACCGGACCATCGTTTACAAGCGACACCTTCATGTCAGCACCAAAGATACCACGTTGCGGTTCATGTCCGGTCAATCGGGCAAGCTCGGCACAATAGCATTCATACAAAGGAACAGCTAAATCATGACCTGCCGCACGGATATATGACGGACGATTACCTTTGCGTGTAGATGCGGTCAACGTGAACTGGCTGATTGCCAAAATACGACCGTCAACATCAACAACCGATTTATTCATCACGCCATTTTCATCATCGAAAATTCGTAATCCCGCTGTTTTAGATGCAAGCCAGTCGGCATCGGCTACTTCATCGCCGACCTCGACCCCAACCAGAACCATCAGCCCCGATTCGATTTGTCCAACCGTCTCAGAGTCAACAGTTACATCAGCACGTTTAACCCTTTGAATTACTATTCTCATTTTTCTTTTGACGTGATTAAAAACCATCCTACATTGAGGATACACAAAAGTAATATTTTTTGTTCAAACAAACACAAACTTAACCGCTCAAAAACAAAAGTAGCCTGTTTTTTGTATTGATTTTAATTAATGTATCTCAATTTTAAATCTAATTTTGTAATTTTGTAACTTAAATATACAATTATGCAGGTTAAACCTAAAAAAGCTCTCGGTCAACACTTTTTGACCGATATGAATATAGCAGCCCGAATCGCTGCAACACTCGACGAGTACAAAGGACTCCCCGTTATTGAGGTTGGGCCCGGAACCGGTGTGCTCACCCGCTTTCTGCTCGATGCCGGGCACGACGTCAAGGTCGTTGAAATTGACACTGAGAGCATCCAATATCTCAAGGAAAATTTCCCCGAACTCGAAGGTCGCATTATCGAACGCGACTTTTTGACCCTCGACCTCAACGAAGTTGTTCCGGGCAACGGAAAATTCTGTGTAATTGGTAATTACCCCTACAACATTTCATCCCAGATATTTTTCCACGTACTCGACTATAAAGACCGCGTTGTTTGTTGCTCAGGTATGCTTCAACGCGAGGTTGCCGAACGACTGGCTGCCCCAGCCGGAACAAAAGCACGCGGAATTTTGTCAGTATTGCTCCAGGCGTGGTATAACGTTGATTACCTTTTCACCGTCGATGAGAAAGTTTTCAATCCGCCGCCAAAAGTCAAATCGGGAGTCATCAAGATGGTTCGCAACGATGTTGACGACCTCGGATGCGATCCCCGACTTTTCAAAAGTGTTGTCAAAACATCGTTTGGTCAGCGTCGCAAAACATTGCGCAACTCTTTGCGAGGAATGTTGCCACCCGAAGTTAATCCACAGGTTCTTGAAGGCCCGATATGGAGTCAGCGACCCGAACAACTCTCGGTTGAGCAGTTCATTCAGCTGACATCGCTGATTTCATCCTGCCGATAGGTACCCCTTCCCTCTCCAACTAAACCGGTCATTCTGTTAAATCACATAAGCACAAATCACAATGAAGGAACTAAAGCCTGAACAGATAGAAGACATCCGTCACATTATTGACACCGGCGACAAAGATGCTGCCACTCAGGAGCTCGCCGACATGCACCCCGCCGAGATTGCGGAACTTTATCAGGAACTTGACGAAGAGCAAGGTGAGACCCTGTTCAACATGCTTGAAGGCGACACGGCTGCCGACGTGCTTATGGAACTTGACGAAGAAGACCGTAAGCGAATCCTCAGCGATATGTCGCCCGAGGACATCGCCACCAACATCATCGACCACCTCGATACCGACGAGGCGGTTGACCTTATACAGGAGATGGACGAGGAAGAACGTGACGAAATCCTCTCTCATATCGACGACGTTGAGCAGGCGGGCGACATCATCGACCTCTTGAAATATGACGAAGACACTGCCGGTGGTTTGATGGGCAAGGAAATGATTGTAGTCAACGAAAACTGGTCAATGCCCGAGTGTATCAAAGAGATGAGAATGCAAGCCGAAGACGTTGACGAAATATATTATGTATATGTTGTTGACAATGAGCAACGTTTGAAAGGTACGCTTCCTCTCAAGGAGTTAATCACCCATCCCTCGGTCTCAAAAATCAAACACGTTATGGAGACCGACCCGAAGTCAGTCAAAACCGACACACCGATTGACGAAGTTGCACTCGATTTTGAAAAATATGACCTTGTGGCAATGCCTGTCATCGACTCTATCGGACGCCTTGTCGGGCGTATTACCGTCGACGACATCATGGATCAGGTGCGTGAATCAAGCGAACGTGACTATCAGCTCGCATCAGGTATCTCGTCTGACATTGATGCCGACGACTCAATCTTTGCTCAGGTTAAAGCGCGCATTCCCTGGCTACTGATTGGTATCGCCTCGGGTATTCTCGCGTCAATAATTCTTTCAACATTCGAGACTCAGCTTGCTGCCGTAACCACTCTTGCGCTGTTCATCCCGATTATTGGTGGAACAGGCGGTAACGTTGGGGTTCAAGCGAGCGCAATTGTCGTTCAGTCACTCGCCAACGGTTCTCTCGAAATCAAACAGTTTGCCGGACAGTTGGGCAAAGAGGTTCTCATCGGACTACTTAACGCCACAATCATATCCGGAGTCATATTTGTCTATAACCTTGTGATGTTGCCCGGTGAATTTGCTGTCACACTGTCGGTTGCAATGTCGTTGTTTATCGTCGTGATGTTTGCGACAATGCTTGGCACGGTCGTACCGTTGACCCTCGAAAAACTGCACATCAATCCTGCATTGGCAACCGGACCGTTTATCCAGATTTCAAACGACATTCTCGGTTTGATAATCTACGTTTGGATTTCGACCTACTGCTTGAAAATTTTCGGAGCCTGATTTAAAGAATTGTTTCAGCGATTGCCCACACCGCAAGAAAACCTATATAAATAACACCGATTATCTTTATCAGCGTTCCGCTTAAAAATCCGATTAGCGAACCAACTGCCGATTTAAGCGCAATCTCAAATTCCCTACCGCCGATAAGCTCACCCAACAGTGCGCCCAAAAACGGTCCCGCTATAATTCCTATCGGCATAAAAAACAACCCGGCAATTCCGCCTATAAAGCTACCCCACTTGCCGTTGTCTGTACCGTTAAACATTTTAACACCGAGCACGGGCACCACAAAATCTGATACAATAGTCAACAGCGTGACCAATCCTGCTATCACAATCCCATACCAACTCATCGCATCGGCCGCCGGAGTGAGCAACAATAGCAAGTAACCGCCAAAAGCCAGAATCGGCCCCGGAATTACAGGCAAAACACACCCCACAAGCCCGACAACAATTACAACAATCGAAACGATATACAACAAAATATCCATGTATGGCCTGATTTACTCGGCGTACAAAGCCTTCATTATATCATTAATGTGATCGTCAATCGTGTTAAGTCCGGTTGACATCATCACTGCAACCATCGTGTCGTTAATCGAACGGTTGTCAACGCTTGCCGACATTCTGAATGCCAGTTCGCCATCTTCAGGATCGACAAAGAAATTGCCAAACAAAAGTTTTCTATTAATATTATTAAGCACTGGTAATATTTTATTTACCTGACTAACGGGAATCGCATGACTCGGAAATACAACCATCGAAAACCATTCGCGCTCTTCATCAAAGAAAAATCTCAGCTTAATGCGATCATTATCAAGAGTGAAGCCCATATCAAATACTTCATCTTTTTCGTCATAGTGATAGTTATATTCGTTTGAGTCAAGGTAATCCTTAATCGTTGTAGCGATTAAGCCCATATTTGCCGGATAGTTTTGTTGATCCATCGTTGTGTTTTTATTACTGATTATTACATCTACAAAATTACAAATTCAAAAACATTTTGCAAAACCAAAGGTATATAAAAAATGAAAGTGTACTTCTTCACAGAAGCACACCTCCCTCATAACCAAAATTCAAGTATATTTTAATGTCTAACAAATCGTTGTCAGAATTAATCTGTTCAATCAATTCAAAATGATTTTTTTGCCTAAACTTTACTAATTCTAATTATGCTAACTTTGTCTTGCTTTTACACTTGCAAAGATATAGACAATTTTTCAATTAGCAAAGTAAAAATATATAGTTATATCTAAAATAATGTTAATTTATCACCTTTTTTGTGTTAATTTGTCATTTTTACTTCACTTCGACCGACGGATTGACATAATATAAGCAATCTGTCGCACGAGTTGTCGCCGTGTAAAGCCATCGGTATAGGTCAGGCTCGGTATAAGCTTCGGGAGGAATATAACCCATATCGACAAACACGTTTTCCCATTGTCCGCCCTGAGCTTTATGGCACGTTACGGCGTAGGCAAATTTCACTTGAAGCGCATTGAAGTAGGCATCGGTCTTCAACGACCTCAATCTCGCTTCGTATGGAACTTCGGGAGCAAAACGTTCCTCATCATCGACAACAATCTTTGCCAACAATTCTTGTTTATCTGGCTGAAGCGAAGGGGAATCTGATATTAACGAGTCAAGCACTATCTTGCAGTCGAGTTCCACATCACGGTCTATAAACCGCAACTTCAAGTCGGCAAACCGCAATCCTCCACAACTCTCAGTACCATAAATTTTCACCACCTCGGCAATATCGCCATTAGCAATAAAGTCCAGACCCTTGACTCCGGCACTCCAGAAATAGTTATTTTTTGCCACCAACAGCAAGTCACCACGACACAATTCCTCTTCTCGGTCAAGAATACGCGCCCTGATTGCAAGGTTGAATTCAACCGCACGTCGGTTTGACCGCGTAATCATCAATGTGTTTTCAAGTCCGCCACGGCTATAGCATCGCTCCATTATTTCATCCAATTCAATCGGGTCAACAGCCTTCACATCACTGAAAGGTGTGACAGTCAGAATTGGCGGAACCAACGGGTCGAGCCTCATCATCTTTCGAAGAACCGTAGCATTGTATAAGATTCCCGATTGTCGATGTTGACGAACGGTTTCTGTCATCACCACCCGTGTAACCTTCAACCCCATATTAATAAGCACCGCAGGGTCTAATGCCGGACTCGATGTCGTTCCGACCGGCGGCAACTGTGCCGTGTCACCGAGCAAAATAAGCCTGCATCCAACACCCGAGTACACATATTGAACAAGATCGCTCAACACGCTCCCACTGTAGCCGTCATTACCCCCAATCATCGAAGCCTCATCAACCACAAACAACGTGTCAATCGACTTATTTTCAGCTCGCTGAGCCCATCCCATTCCGGGACCGACACCGGGCAATGCACTTCGGTATATACGCCGGTGAATTGTATAGGCAGGATAACCGGCATATTGGCTGAAGACTTTTGCCGCACGTCCGGTCGGAGCCAACAAAACCGACTTGACATTGATGTCACGTAACGTCTTGACAAGAGCCGCCGTCACCGAGGTCTTACCAGTTCCGGCATATCCGTTCAACAAGAATACCCCGTTGGGCGAAGCCGATCTCGAACAAAAACGAGCCAGGGCAGCAATCAATTGTTTTTGCTGCCCTGTCGGTGTATAGGGTAGATTGTCGATGACGCGGAGTGCAAACTCTTCAGCTTCCATCAATAATCTTTTATTTCAAAGACCATTCAAAACCGTCTTTGGTGTCTTTTACGTTAAAGCCGATCTCGGCAAGACGGTCTCTGATAAGGTCACTGGTCGCCCAGTCTTTCTTCGATTTAGCCTCTGAGCGTATTGAAAGCAACAGATCCATTGCTTCTTCAAACGGTTTCATAGCGTTGGCATCGGTTCCGCTTACCATTTCGTCTCTCATTCCGAGAATCTCAAAGAGGAATGTATCAAAGAGTTGACGAAGATTCTTGATATCCTCGGCAGTTGCTTTTGCCGACCCGTCATTAATAAGGTTAACAATGCGGCTTGCATCAAAAAGATGAGCAATTACAATTGGAGTATTCAAGTCATCATCCAAAGCCTCATAACATTTTGTATAAAGCCCTTTGATTTCATCTGAAACAGTTGATGTATCAGACGGTTTCAAGTCATTGATGCGACGATAGCCTTCCAACATTCGCTGATATGCTTTCTCTGATGCCTGAAGTGCCTCATTTGAGAAGTCAAGAGTCGAGCGATATTGAGCCTGGAGGATGAAAAAGCGGATAGTCATCGGCGAATAAGGTTTTTCGAGCAACGGATGTTTGCCCTCAAAAAATTCGTCAAGAGTAATGAAGTTACCCAAAGACTTACCCATCTTCTGACCCTTGATGGTAATCATATTGTTGTGCATCCAGTATTTCACGGTCGGATGTCCGTTATGAGCTACCGATTGGGCTATCTCACACTCGTGGTGGGGGAACTTCAGGTCCATACCGCCACCATGAATATCAAACTGTTCCCCGAGATATTTCTCGCCCATTGTCGAGCATTCGAGGTGCCAGCCGGGGAAACCTTCGCTCCAGGGCGATGGCCAGTGCATGATATGTTCGGGTGACGCTTTTTTCCAGAGGGCGAAGTCGGCAGGATTGCGTTTTTCGCTCTGACCGTCAAGCTGGCGTGTCTCGCTAAGAAGCTCGTCGATGTTACGTCCTGAAAGAATACCATAATTATGGTCACGGTTATATTTGGGAACATCGAAATAAACCGAGCCTTCGCTCTCATAGGCATATCCGCTTTCAAGAATCTTCTTGATATATTCAATCTGCTCAATGATATGACCCGACGCATGCGGCTCGATTGACGGAGGCAAGACATTCAGTTTGACCATCGCCTCGTGGAAACGTGTCAGGTAATACTGCACAACCTCCATTGGTTCAAGCTGTTCAAGACGTGCTTTCTTTGCAATCTTGTCCTCACCCTCATCGGCATCATGTTCAAGGTGACCGACATCTGTGATGTTGCGGACATATCTCACCTTGTAACCAAGATGTTTCAGATAGCGGAACAACACGTCAAAGGTGATAGCCGGACGTGCATGTCCGAGGTGACCGTCGCCATATACAGTCGGACCGCAAACATACATTCCGACATGTTCGGGATTCAACGGCTTGAAAGTTTCTTTATTGCGTGATAAAGAATTGTATATCGTCAAATTATGTTCCTTCATATCTATCAAGCCATAAATGGATTAGGAATATCATCGGGGCCTTTACCCGACGGCGCAGGGTTTACAGGCTGCTTGGGTTTGATTTCCCCAAATATTTTTTCATATTTTGCAATATTGTCGCGAAGTGTAAACATCAGATTTTTAGCGTTTTCGGGCGACATTATCACACGACTCTGAACGCGAGCCGGTCCCATATTGGGTACAAGCGATATAAAATCAACAAAAAACTCGTTAGGCGAGTGAGAAATCACCGCAAGATTTGAATAGACTCCGCCGGCAACTTCGGGCGAAATATCTATCTTGATTTCATTAGGGTTTTTATTGTCCATAATATATTGTATTGTCGTTATTTATCAAGTTTTATTATAAATGAATCCATCGGCAGGTTTGAGTTGTTGATCATCACCTTCAAACTGTTACCGGGAAGCTGTTCTACGATATTCGACAGGTCAAATGCAATTCGATATTCGCGCTCAAAGGTCGGTTCGCCATCCTCAAGCTGCTGATAAAGATAGGCGGTTGCCATCTCATCACCGAGAGTCGATTTGTCAACCACTAATCCGAACTTGCGCTTGGTAGTCGAATATGGTATCTGAGCCTGTAAAATCAGTCGGTTATACATTGTATAATAACTCATCATATAGATAGGTGTGGAGTTCCACCCCTCTATATCTTTATGTTCTATTATCTGACTCTTGATGTTAGTCATTTCTGAGTAACCGATAAGATAAATTTTCCCGCTTGAATAAGCAGTACGATTATCGGGGATTGTATAGCCGATAAAGGCACAGTCGCCAGGATTAATATTGTTCAGAGTAACCGTTGCGCCTGACGTATAGATAACATCATCGCCGGTTTCGGGATTCACAGTCAAAAACACAGGTTGCCCGTCAACCGCCCCGTCATAAATCACCACATTGTAATATGTGAACTCGTTGTTCGGCTCATTCTTATCGTTACATGACCACGCTACCGCTGCCATAATAAGCATCGGAAGATAAACCGTCAATATTTTTTTCAGTCTATTTACCATCAGTTGAAATAGTGATTTTTTCAATCTGTCCGTCTCTAAGATGGATAATACGGTCGGCAGCCGCTGCGAGCGATTCATCGTGAGTGACGATTACAAATGTCTGATTCATGTCACGTCTCAAGTCAAAAAAGAGCTTGTGAAGTTCCTGTCGATTAGCCGTATCAAGGCTTCCTGACGGTTCATCGGCAAGCACAACCTCAGGGTTGTTGATCAACGAGCGGGCAACCGCTCCACGCTGACACTCTCCACCCGATAACTGAGCCGGACGATGCTCAAGACGGTTTTCAAGTCCAAGATATTTCAGCAGTTTCTCAGCCTTAGCCATTGCCTCGCGTCGCGATTCGCCACCTATCATCGCCGGGATTGCAACATTTTCAAGAAGTGAAAACTCGGGCAACAGACGGTGAAACTGAAACACAAATCCGATGTTTCGGTTTCTAAATTTAGCCATCTCGTTTGCCGAAAGTTTGAAGATGCTGTTCCCGTTAAACGAGACTTCACCCGTATCGGGACGGTCGAGCGATCCCATTATCTGCAACAAGGTTGATTTACCGGCTCCGCTTGGACCGACAATAGAAACAATCTCACCATCGTTGACCGACAGCGACACACCTTTCAAGACCTCTAAACGGTCAAAACTTTTTCTAACGTTTTTAACTTCTATCATTTCACTGCGAAGTTATCTATTTTTTTTCTCAAATAAAATTAATTTTAGGATTATTCATCACTTATATATAAAATACGCCACCATTACCCAGTCCCGGGCGATGGTGGCGTCTACAGAAAAATGCGATAATGATATCGTTTTAATATCTCAATGTCGGAATTTTTCCGGTAGATCTTTTTTTATAATTTAAGCTCGTGACATTCCATGCCAAAGGCTTCGGCAACAGCGGGAAATACAATTTCACCGTCAACAATGTTAACACCGAGAGCCAACGCTTTATCATCCTTGCATGCCTTCTTCCAACCTTTGTCAGCCAATGCCAATGCGTAGGGCAAAGTTGCATTTGTCAATGCCAAAGTTGAAGTCATCGGAACTGCACCCGGGATGTTGGCAACTGCATAGTGAACAACACCGTCAAGAACGTATGTAGGTTCGCTGTGAGTTGTAGCGTGTGAAGTTTCAAAACATCCACCCTGGTCGATTGCAACGTCAACGAGGAGCGTTCCCGGTTTCATCAGTTTAAGCATCTCTTTTGTAACAAGATGAGGAGCTTTTGCACCGGGAATCAACACCGATCCGATAACAACATCGGCATCTTTGATTTCCTGCTCGATATTGTGAGTTGATGAGTAGAGCGTCTTGATAGAGGGCATAATCTCAGCGATATAGCGAAGCGTGGGAAGTGAAATATCGGTGATTGTCACATCAGCACCCATACCGAGAGCTATTTTAGCAGCATTACGACCAACAACACCACCACCAAGAATAACAACTTTGGCAGGGCGTACGCCGGGAACGCCACCCATCAGCATACCTTTGCCACCCTGAGGTTTTTCGAGGAAGCGGGCAGCCTCTTGAATTGACATACGTCCGGCAACTTCACTCATCGGAACGAGCAACGGAAGCGATCCGTTGGGAAGTTTCACAGTTTCGTAGGCAATACAGATTGATTTTGATTTTATCATCGCCTCGGTCAGAGGAAGATCACTTGCAAAGTGGAAATAGGTAAACACAACCTGTCCTTTTTTAATCAGGTTATATTCTGGTTCTATCGGTTCCTTAACCTTAACAATCATTTCGGCAATTTCATAAACAGCTTCAATGGTCGGTAAAATTTTTGCACCGGCGGCCTCATATTCAGCATCGCTGTACCCACTACCGTTTCCTGCATTTTTTTGCACATAGACGGTATGACCATGTTTTACAAATTCTTTAACTCCGGCTGGGGTAGCGCCGACACGGTTCTCGTTGTTCTTAATCTCAGAAGGGATACCGATAATCATAATGTAATAGTTTTTATGGTTTGGTTTATCATGGCTGATATATCATACCGACGTCTCACTCAGGTCGGGGATAATCAACACCGCAAATTTACGCAAATCTCACAACCTACAAAATTTTTAATCTAAATAAATGTTAAAAAGAAAATAACATTATGAATTGTGTGTTACCTGGTTGACTTTATCAACAATGCGTTGAGGGTCTATCATAGTCATACAGCGGTAGTCGCCGTAGCCACACTCTTTGTCGCCGAACACTGAGCATGGGCGGCAGCAGAGGTCTTCTTCTTGTATAACCAAATCGTCGGGCTGACCCCACGGGCGGAAACCGACATACGGATGGGTTGCGCCCCAAATGCTGACGACAGGTGTGTTTACAAGCGAGGCGAGGTGCATATTTGCCGAATCCATCGCAACCATACAATCGAGTCCACTCATCAACTGCAATTCAACATCAAAGCCAAGACGACATCCGGCAAGCGACACGACACGGTCATATTTCTCAGCCCATCGGTTGAGTATCGTAGCCTCATCGCCCCCGCCACCAAACAAAACGACGCGGTTTGATTCATCGGCAACAAGCTTCTCGACAACCTTTTGCATCAGATGAATAGGATATATCTTCCCTTTATGTTTTGCAAACGGAGCGATACCGATCAAGCGCTCGCTTGGCTGACGTACAACTCGACCGCCGGCAGTCAAATCTATGTCGCTATTCGTGTCATAAAGCCCTTTAAAACTTTCATCCGTTTTAATTCCGGTCTTTTCAAATGTGTCGGCATATCGCTGAATGGTCGATTTGAGTTTGACCATATCTTTATCGTGCGGTCGGGTGAGCTTCTTTTTATCACCCTTACCCTTGTCAATCGTCACGGTTTTCAGTCCGTTCAGGTGTCCGAGCAAACCGATTGCCCGCGACCTCAATACGCCATGTAAATCAACGATCGTGTCAGGATTAAAACGACGTTTCAGATCTTTGAAAATTGACAAAAAACCTTTGACACCCTTCCATTTTGAGTCTTCAAGATCATAGGCAACAACCTCAAGATTGTCCGGTGCATTGACAAACAGCCGTGCCATTGCCGGACGTGTAGCAAACAGAAATTTCACATCGGGATTGAGACGAGCAGCCGAATAAACCACCGGAATCGACATCGCAACATCGCCTATAGCCGAAAAACGGACTACTGCGATAGTCCGTTTAAATTCGTTATTTTCAATTTTATTTTGCCCCATAAAGAACAGGGTTGGTTTCGGGGTCGTTATACATCTTCATTTGGCGATAGACCTTCATATACTTGCGACCTGCTTTAATGTCATCGAGAAGCGTGTCGATAGCTTCAGTCAAGTCTTTACGCTGTTCGAGCAACACATTCAGTTTTGCCCGGCACTTTGCAATATGTTCGGGACTCGCATCTTTACGGGCAACCTCAACCTGCATGTGATATATTTTCAGAGCAAGAATTGACAGGCGGTCAATAGCCCATGCCGGACTCTCGGTGTTGATAGTTGCGGCAGCATCGGGATGGATTTCAGAGTATATATGAAGAAAATATGTATCAAGATCTTCAACCAAGTCAGTGCGTTCCTGGTTTGATCTATCTATACGACGTTTGATTTCAAGAGCTTTGACAGGGTCAATCTCAGGGTCGCGAACTATATCTTCGAGGTGCCACTGAATAGCATCTATATTGTTTTTAGCATAAAGAGTATGCTCGACAGTTCCTTCGGCATATGGATTGGCAAATACTGCATCTACATCATCAACCAAGTGATAGTCAGATGTTGAACGATCAAAAATCTCGTTACACTTTTCAGCAAAAGTCATAGTGATATATCTTAATACTATATTTGAATAAAAGTTTTCTATTTATTTACACATCCCCGTTAATCGGTATCTCGCGCTGAATACTGTGGTCAAGTGAGATTAGTGTCTCGGTTCCGGTGATACCGGGAATTGTCTGAATTTTATCGTTCAACAGTTCCATCAAGTGAGCATTGTCGCGTGCAAACAGCTTGATGAACATTGAGTAAGGACCTGTTGTGTAGTGACATTCGACAATCTCGGGAATCTTTTCGAGTTCGGGAACAACCTCACGATACATTGCTCCACGCTCCAGTTTTACTCCGATATAGGTGCAGGTTGAATAGCCCAACAGGTTATGATTAACGTGATAGCCCGACCCCGTTATTATACCGAGGTCAATCATTCGTTGAATACGTTGATGGATAGCAGCTCGTGAAACTCCACATTCGTGAGCTACATCTTTTGAGGGGATGCGGGCATTGTGCATCACAATCTGCAAAATCTTCTTGTCTAATTTGTCAATTTTTTCCATTCTGTGTTTTTTTATTCGGTAAGATGTCAGATTAACTGAAGACTGACACAATAAGGTTCCGCAAAAATATGCAAATTTTTTATCTCACAGAATCATTTTGACGCAAAATTGCGCCTTTTTATGAATTATGTAAAGTAAATTAACAAATATTCATAATTCATTCCTAATTATTGGTGTGCCTCTCAGGCTTGAAATAGTTACTGAGCAATCTGTTCAAGGCTCCTTCAGCCCCATCTTCGGGCAACCTAATTTTATCGGCAGGGGTGTCATTCAGTCCATGATACAGTCCTTTGAATACCACACTGCTATTCCAATCAATCCTGAAGTCAGAGCCAAGTCGATCAAATGCTTTTCTTAGAACCAACCCGGTCATAACGCCCTGGAGCAACCGTAATTCACTACTATCGGCTTGCAATGCCATTGCCACCCCGATTTCATATTCATTCAAATCATCTTCTCCAGTCACCCCCTCTCTCTGAAGATTTTGCCTAAAACTTTCGCCATAAATATATCCCATCAAAAAAGAGATAGAGTCATCAGCGTTTGCGAGCTCAGGCATTACATTCTCGACTGCTTCGGGAGAGGTTGCCATGTTCAGGCCTTCATTATATAATTTATCAACAGGAGATTTTCCGCAACCTGTCAGAATTGAAATCAACAACAATGATAAAGCAGAGAAGATAATCAGTTTTCTCATTTTATTATAATTTATATAATTTACAATATAGCAGCCACCTTTCTAATATTAGCAAGTCGAGCCATAAACGAGCTGTCGTGTTTTGCTTTCGCCTTAGTATAGCTCGTTTGGAGATTAATCCAAAAGTCAGCATCGATTCCGAGTGCCGCCTCCAGCAACAAAGCATATTCAATCGTAAAATCACGTTTGCCATTGATAAGCTCGTTCAAAAGCGAGACCTTAACGCCAATCTCATTGGCCAATTTTGTTTGCGATATACCACGACTTTCAATCTCCTCTCTTAAAATCTCTCCCGGATGGGTCGGTTCAAAAGGAGTAAGATTGTTAGCAATCATATTCGGATCAATTCCCGGTATTCTTATCATATTAATCATAATGGTTAGAGAGTTCTACAATATTACAAATAGTTAAAAGCGGTTGTTCCGAATCAGAGTTCAATGAGAATTCTACTCTATATTTATCATTTACGCGAATCGAATATAAACCCGCCTTATCACCAATCAGTGCCTCGAAATGAAGCGAGTTGAACTGATAAAGTGTTTCAGGATTTGGCGCAGCCTGCAACTGCTCGACTCTTCTTTGATATAGTTTAATGATATTGGGCTGATATCGATTCTTTTCATCCCTACAGGAACCTTTCTCAAAGAGGTCTTTTAGATACGATTCTTCAAATGTAACTATCATCGCTTTTTATTATAACGTTGCAAAGATAGAAAAAACTTTGTCAATTTTCACAAATTTGTAAAAATTAATACATAAAAAAGCTCAACCACCTTTTTAAAGGATGGTTGAGCCGATATGTATGTTAATAGACTTGCTTATTTTTCTGCGGGAAGGATATCAACTACTTCTACGTCGAAAACGAGCATTTCGTTAGGACCGATTCCAGCCATGGGCTGACCGCTTTCGCCATAACCGAGTTTACCGGGGATATAGAGAGTTGCTCTACCGCCTTTACCCAAAAGTTTGAGACCTTCGCTAAAGCCACCTACAACGCCTGATACGCTGAATTCAACGGGTTGACCTTTTGATGAATCAAATTCTTCGCCGTTGATGTGACGACCGGTGTAGATTACCATTACTGATGAATCGTCGCCGGGACGGTTGTTTACATCACCGGGGTTGCTGATTTTGTATGAAAGACCCGATTCTGTAGTTTGAATTAAGTTGTCTTCTTTTTTGAGAGATGCTACATATTCTTCACCTTTTTTCTCGTTTTCATTAGCTACAGCTTTTGCAGCAGCTTCTGAACGTTCGCGAATCATATCTTGAACTCGGCTGTTAACAGTCTGATAGTTCATATATGCTTTTTGGATATCCATTGCTGTATCGCTCATTGATTTGATAGCGTAACGAACGATTTTTTCAGGATTTGTTTTGAGATCGTTCTGATTCCACTGATGAGCTTGGATGATGATATTCAGACCCATAGAGTAACCGATTGCATATGAAATATCGGCAGTGTCGAGTTTTGCTGCTGCTTCAAGACCGCGCAACAATTTTGCTTCGTCGGCATTGGGGAACTGAGCTTTGATCTGAGGCATCTGGTTTTTGATGTTCTGACCAAGGAATTCACCAAAAGTGATGTTAAGGCTATCAGCGAGTGTGCTGTCTCCTTTGCTTGATGATCCATTGCAAGCGGTCATACCGGTCATTGCAATGACTGCTCCGAGAGCGAGTAAAAATTTTTTCATAATCTGTTAAAAAGTTATTTGATTGATTTATATTATTTTCCGATTACCTTGAGGAGTTCAACATCAAAAATCAATGTTGAGTTAGGGCCGATAACTCCGGGAGCACCCTGAGGACCATACGCAAGTGCCGAAGGAATGAACAGACGCCATTTTGAACCTGCGTTCATCAACTGTAGTGCTTCAACCCATCCGGGAATAACCTGAGTAACACCAAATGTTGCAGGCATACCACGGTCAACCGAGCTGTCAAATACAGTTCCGTCGATAAGTTTACCGGTATAGTGAACTTCTACCTGATCGGTTGCGGTCGGTTTGGGTCCGTTACCTTCAACAAGAACCTCATACTGCAAGCCCGATGCAGTAGTCTTAACTTCGGCGCGTTTACCGTTTTCAAGAAGGAATGCTTCGCCGGCTGCTTTATTTACCTCAGCCATCTTGGCAGCTTCTTCCTGCTGTTGTTTTTCGAGATTGCCAAAGAATTCACGAATTACTTCTTTAGCCTCGTCGATAGTCATTTTAGGAGCAGCACCGTCAAAAACAGCTGCTACGCCGTCGGCAAAGTCTTGAACGTTGATTTTTTTGATACCGGATGCAAGGAAATTGTTTCCCATGCTCAATCCGAGCGAGTAGCTCAGACGGTCTAAATCTTTGTTTTCCATATATGTTATGTTTTATTATTTATTACCTATAATACAATACGCCGACAAAGATACTTCAAAATATCCAATCGAATGCAAAATTTTAATAAAAATATATTAAATAGGTCATTATTACACTTTACAACTCACCCTTTTTATACTTTTGATGTTGCATCTTTAACAACAATCGCCGGATTATTGTTCAGTTTTTTTGAAACTCCGTAGGCGACATCCCTGTTGCATTTTTAAAGTATTTGCCAAAACTCGACTGACTCTTGAAATTCATGGCGTATGCCACCTCCTGAATACTCAGTCCCGAAAATCTCAGCATATTCTTAGCCTCAAGAATAACATACTCGTCAATCCATTCTCCGGGCGAACGTCGCGTATATTTCTTCAGTACAGATGACAGATATTTGGGTGAGATGCACAGTTGCTCGGCATAGAAGGCCACCGATCTTTCCTTCATAAAATTGGCATGGAGCAGTTTGATGAAATCAGTCACATAGCTCGTGCTGCGACCCGGACCGGGAATCTTAACACTGACATCCATTCTGTTATGATGCGATTCCATTCCGGTATATTTCCGGTCATTTATCTGCATGAACTGGTACATCAGTGCGGCGGTCAGACTACGGGCAATGCTGTGGGAATAAAGATTATCTGCCGGATTCAGGAGGGCCGTCTCATACAGCAGATCCATGTGATGAGCAACAAGCGCTGCATCAACTTTGCTCAACTCGGTAACCGGCAACGGCTGATGAGAAAAGTGGGCTTGCTGAATTGTGTTTATATCCATATTTATCCCTGCCAGAAAAGACTCTGACAAGAACAGAACGTATGTATCAAACCGCTTGGTTTCCGACTCTATAAACTTAACTAAACTTCGCCCTCCGCCCAAAACTACAGCGGGAGCCTTTACCTGATAGGTCTCGGTATTCAAGCCAATTTTAGCCGTACCTTTCAGTATCAGTCCGATAACAATTCCGCCCGGTCGAAGCGAATCAAATTCCTTGCCAAACCCGTTTTGCAAACCTATATCAATCCGGGCAACAAGATAGTCATCACCCATTCGCGCAAACTTTGACGAGATACCTTTGATTGCATCAAAGTCGCTGATTGTGATTTTTTCGGATGATGGGGTTGCTGTCATTATCTAACTGATTAGTCCTGCTGTTGTTTACGATTCTTTGCCTCAACTCGAGGAATCATAATTGATGTGTAAACCTGAATAACTCCGCCGGCAAGCGTGAATGCCAACCAATCGCGGGCAGTTGTCGGGTCGTAGAACATAAAAAATGCCGCCACACAGAAAAATATCGCGCTCCACGATTCAATTCTGACGAGTCGTTTCAGGCGTAAATCGGTGCCGCGATAAGGATTAAAAAGTCGGCTGACAAGCAACATAACCGCCCCAACCGCATAAACATATTTGTATATATTATTATCCAAACGCCAAATCGGCATGAGGGTTCCGGCAACAATCAGCAACATACCGACTGTCATCACCAAAATCCAAACCTTTGACGCTGTTGTATTCTGTCCCATATCTTGCAATTTTAATCAATAAATACATAAACATCTTCGTTGTCGCGCTGCATGTGATACTGCTCGCGCACAATCCGTTCCATTGTTTCGCGGTCAGTACGCAACAACTCATTCTGACGCTGATAATATTCCATCGTGTCGGTATTCTCTTTAATCTCGGCTTTGAGTCGCTCAATTTCGTGAGTCAACTCATATCCTTTCATCACCGAATTTTCATTAAAGAACAATACAAACCCCATGAAAACAAGCACCAATATCAACGTAACCGAGATATAACGTCGGCACCAATTATAGACACCTTTTGCTGTAACCATTCTTTGTTATTTTTGTTTTATTTCACCACAAAATTACATTTTTATTTTCTAAAATCTATGATTTTGAAAGAAAAACCGTAACTTTGCTTGTTATATTATTTAATCAGACAAAAATATAAGCTACATATTAACACCTTATGAAAAAACTTCTTATTGGCGCTATCGCCGTTTTTCTATTTTTTTCTTTAGTCGCTTCTCGCGCCGAAACTCGTAGCCCCAAACAAGATATCAGTCGCAATCTTGACATATTCACAACTATTTACAAGGAATTGCAAACCGCCTATGTTGACACTATCGACGTCAACAAATCAATGCGCACTGCTATCGACGCAATGCTCAACCGCATTGACCCTTACACCGAATATATCCCCGAAGATGAGCAGGATGCATTCCTCACCATCTCTACCGGCGAATATGGCGGTATCGGTTCGTATATCAGCTATCGCGACAATAAATACACCTATCTCACCGAGCCTCAAGACGGCTCCCCCGCCCGCAAAGCCGGTCTCAAAGCCGGTGACCGCATCATCAAAATCGATGGGGACTCTATGATTGGGGTAACATCTGACAAAGTTAGTAAGCGTCTTATGGGTGAAGCCGGCACCTCGGTCCAAATCACAGTCAGCCGCCCCTATGGTGCATCCGATGGTGGCGATTCAATCATGACCTTCAATGTCGTTCGCGAAAAAATCAATATCAATCCTGTTCCCTATTACGGAATCATCCGCGACTCAATCGGCTACATTTCACTGACAACCTTCAATGAAAAGAGTGCCGACCAAGTTAAAGATGCCTTGATTGAACTCAAAAAAGATCCGCGACTTAAAGCAGTTCTCCTTGACCTCCGTGGTAATGGTGGCGGTCTGCTCGAAAGTGCAGTGAAAATTGTCGGATGGTTTGTTCCCAAAGGTACCGAAGTGCTCCGCACCCGCGGTCGTGACGTACTCAACGAAAAAGTCTATAAGACCACCAACAAGCCTATCGACATCGAAATTCCGCTTTTCGTAGCCGTTGACGGCGGTTCGGCTTCATCTTCTGAAATCGTTACCGGTGCATTGCAAGATCTTGATCGTGCCGTAATTGTTGGCAACCGCTCTTTTGGTAAAGGACTTGTTCAAAGCACACGCCCGATTCCCTACAACGGCTTGCTCAAAATCACCGTTGCAAAATACTATATCCCCTCGGGACGACTCATACAGGCTATCGATTACAGCCGACGCAACCCCGACGGTAGTGTTGCCCGCATCCCCGACAGTCTTACCCACGAGTTTAATACAAAAGGCGGTCGCATCGTGCGTGATGGGGGCGGTATCACCCCCGACATCACTGTTCAATATCCCGAAGCCAACCGACTTGTTTTCAACATCGTGCGCGACCTTTGGGCTTTTGACTTCGCTACAAAATATGCAGCGACCCACGACACCCTTCCCGTTCCCGAATTATTAGAGATCAACGACTCAATATATAGCGACTTCAAACGTTTCATCGACCCCGAACGTCTGCAATATGACAAGGTTTGTGAAATCGTGGTGAGCCAGCTCGAAGAAGCCGCCAAGAACGAAGGGTACATGAACGACTCTGTCAAAGCTCAGATTGACATTCTCAAAAGCTTGCTCCACCACAACCTGAACAAAGACCTCGACCACAACCGCAAGTCAATTTCGGGTTACCTCGAATCAGAACTTGCATCCCGTTACTATCCCCGGAACGGTAACACTCGTATTGCCCTCAAAACCGACCCCGTTATCGACTCGGTGATGACAGTCATTGTGACACCCCGAAAATACGAATCTATTCTTTCTCCAAAATCAAAATAAAACACTTTTTTAGCGACGATGGATTTATCTCAATTGAGAAGTCTCTTCATGTCAAAAAGCCGATATGAAGCGATTAAAAGTGCATTAAAAAATCCTGACGGCTCTGTTGCCAAAGTCGGTCTCTACAACCTTGCCGGTTCTTCGGCTGCCGTTGCATTATCAGGAGTAGATACCGGCGATGTACCGATGCTTGTAATCGGTGACTCTGCCGACGATGCCGGCTATCTCTATCACGACCTCGCCCGACTGCTCGGCGATGAGGCTGTCATTATTTTTCCATCAGGCTATAAACGTGACATCAAATATGGTCAGCCCGATCCGCCTGCTCAGGTTGCTCGAACCGAGGCGCTGACGATGTGGCAGTCAAATCCCGATCTCAAGATTATAGTAACATATCCTGAAGCACTTGCCGAACGTGTTGCCACCCGTGACGACCTGACCGGGCACACCATTACCCTCAAACTCAATACAGCCATCGACCTTGTTGAGACCGAGAAATGGCTGAGAGAGAACGGATTTGCCGAAGTAGATTATGTTTATGAGCCGGGGCAATTTGCCGTGCGCGGTTCAATCCTCGACATCTATAGCTATAGCAACGAGCTCCCCTACCGCATCGACTTCTTCGGTGACGAAATCGACTCGATGCGCACATTCAACGTCGAGACTCAGCTCAGCGTTGACAAAATTGACCAACTATCAATCACCGCCAACGTTAATGCCGGTGCTAAAGACAATGGCATCTCTCTGCTCGAATTTGTCAACCCGACAACCGTAATTGCCGCTCGCGATGCGTCATACACAATCGAACGTATCCGCGCAATCGCCAACGAAAACTTCTCAATGTCGGCAATCATTGCCGATGAAGGCGACCCGACTGCGATGGAACACGTCATCGACCCTGACCGCTTTGCCGCCGACCTCAATCGCTTTACTCAAGTCCTTTTTACCTCATCAAACACAGCTCCGGCAGGCTGTACCGCGGCAATCGACTTTGACTGCTCACCCCAGGGCTTGTATCACAAAAACTTTGACCTCATCAGCGAATCGTTCACTGAATTTCTCTCTAAAGACTATAAAATTTACATTCTCAGCGATTCAGCAAAACAAATTGAGCGCCTTCGCGAAATTTTCAAAGACCGCAAGGACGATATCTCTTTTGAGTCGGTAATGCCAACACTCCACGAGGGCTTTGTTGACCATAAACAAAAACGCTGCATATTCACCGACCATCAGATTTTTGACCGATTCCACAAATACAGCCTCAAGAGCGACCGCGCTCGTTCGGGCAAGCTCGCCTTGTCACTCAAAGAGTTAGGGTCGATATCGGTCGGCGACTATATCGTTCACGTTGACCACGGCATCGGCCGTTTTGCCGGACTTGTACGCACCGATATCAACGGCAAGACCCAGGAGATGATTAAGCTCGTTTATCAGAACGACGACATCATTTTCGTGTCGATACATTCGCTCCACAAACTCGCCAAATATCGTGGCAAAGAGGGCGTTCCGCCAAAAATCAACAAGCTCGGAACCGGAGCATGGAACAAGATGAAAGAGCGCACAAAATCTCATCTCAAAGATATTGCCCGCGACCTCATTAAACTATATGCTGCCCGTAAAGATGAAAAAGGATTCAGTTTTTCGCCCGACTCTTTCATGCAGCACGAACTCGAAGCAAGCTTCAAATATGAAGACACCCCCGACCAGCTGACTGCCACCCAGGCAGTTAAGGCTGATATGGAAAGCGCACGCCCGATGGATCGCCTTATCTGCGGTGACGTTGGCTTTGGCAAGACAGAAATTGCGATACGAGCTGCTTTCAAAGCGGCTGCTGACGGCAAACAGACTGCTGTTCTTGTGCCGACAACAGTCCTTGCCTATCAGCACTATAACACTTTCAAGAAACGACTTAAAGACTTCCCTGTCAAGGTCGATTATCTATCTCGTGCCCGCACACCCAAACAGGTCAAAGAAATTCTCGACAATCTCGCTGCCGGTAAAATCGACATCATCATCGGAACGCATAAGCTCATCGGTAAGTCAGTGAAATTCAAAGATCTCGGATTGCTCGTCATCGACGAGGAACAAAAATTTGGTGTTGCCGTTAAAGAGAAACTAAAACAAATGAAAGTCAATGTCGATACCCTCACGATGTCGGCAACACCCATCCCCCGAACTCTCCAGTTCTCGCTTATGGGAGCACGAGACCTTTCATCAATCATGACACCGCCGCCAAACCGTTTCCCTGTCGAAACGACTGTCGCATCACTAACCGACGACCTCGTTGCCGAAGCCGTCAACTTTGAGCTATCGCGAAACGGTCAGATATTCATTATCAATCCTCGCATCGAAGGCTTGTATGACCTCCAGGCAATGCTCAAACGAGTTGTGCCTGATGCCCGTACCCTTGTTGCCCACGGTCAGATGCCACCTGCCGACCTCGAAAAAGCCATCATCGACTTTGCCAACCACGATTACGACATACTTCTCGCCACAACAATCATCGAGAGCGGCATCGATATGCCGAACGTCAACACAATCATGGTCAACAATGCGCAGTACTTCGGACTCAGCGAGTTACACCAGCTTCGTGGACGTGTCGGACGTAGCAACCGCAAGGCATTCTGCTATCTCTTCGTTCCACCCCACGTTCCACTCACCCCCGTTGCACGTCGCCGTTTACAGGCAATCGAAAGCTTCTCAGAACTCGGTAGCGGTATCCATATCGCAATGCAAGACCTCGACATTCGTGGAGCCGGCAACCTGCTTGGTGCCGAGCAAAGCGGATTCATCGCCGATCTCGGTTATGAGACATACCAGAAGATATTGAAAGAAGCTGTCACAGAACTCCGCACCGAAGAATTCAGTGATGTTTATGCCGACGAAGAAACCGACCAAAAAGAATACGTTTCAGACTGTACCGTTGAGAGCGACCTTGAGCTGTTGCTCCCCTCGTTCTACGTCCCAACCGAAAGCGAGCGCATCGCCCTATATCAGGAACTCGACAACATCGAGCGCGAAACCGACCTTCAGCAATTCAAAGAAAAACTTCAGGACCGTTTCGGCAAGATACCCCATGTAACATCCGAGCTTCTGCGTATCCCCCGACTCCGTCGTCTCGCCCGCCAGTTAGGCATCGAAAAAGTGACCCTCAAAAACGAGCGAATGTACATCTACTTTGTTGACGAGAGCAACGTCGCCTACTATCAATCGCCAATGTTCGGCCGTCTCCTCAACTACCTGCAAAAAAATCCGCGACGCGTCAAAATCCGCGAGAACGCCGGTCGCCGCAGCTTCGCCATCGACCACGTCGAAACCGTCGAAGAAGCCGTCGACATCCTCCAAGAAGTCCACTCGCTCGAAGCGATATAACCTCAGGCTAATTTAATCAGCTATTAGCCTCATAAGTCAAATTAAAACTATCAACCAACCAAGCCTTATAATTAGACCTTATAATATTTATGTTCTAAAGCATAAACTCTTTGAAACTTAAATAATATTTTATAATTTTGCACTGCAAGTAACGACAATCTGAAAATGACCAGTAAGTAGAATAAAAGACATACGGCGAGAGCCGAAAACCCTTTAAAACTCCCATGTAGTCGTTACCGGCTTTGGTCAGCCTTCAGATGCTATATTGGGAGTTCTCTGTATAAAAAACATATCAAAAATAATATTGTAATATCAATAATGAATAAAGATATCCTTTCAGAATTAAAGGACACTCCGGAACAGACATTAGTTGTCGGTCCTTTGGTTGAATTACTTGTCAAAGGAGGTTGGCAATTAGGTCAAATTATATATGGGAAAAATGAATGGAAAGTACCCAGGACTCCTTCGGAGGCATCTAAACGAGAGAAAGGCTCTTCTTTCGATTATTTTCCTGTTGATATTGCTGTATTTGATAGTGTTGCTAATTGTGGTGATTATCGCCACCTATTATTCATCATTGAGTGTAAACAACCTAAGATTGATGTTGGTCTTCAACAACTTGAGACCTACCTTTCTTTAGAGCCTCATGCAAAACTTGGCATATGGGTGAATAACGCAGATGCAAGTGCAAATGCACTTTTCGTTTATAAAAATGAAAAGGGGCTCCAATTTCCTAAACATAAAAAAGTCAAAGACTTTCCAATTGTAGGTAGCCCTTTGACTCCAGCCACTGTTTCTCTTACGTTTAATGATCTCGTTATACCAACGAAGGATAGTCTTTACCGTACTTTTTCAGATTTGTTGGACAAGGTGGTTGCACAAGATGGTAATGTTACCCGTAGGGAAGAACAACTGGATCAACTTTGCAACCTTGTACTCTTAAAACTTGATAGTGACAAGCAAGGAAAGATTGATTCTGAGGCAACTGTATATTTTAGGGCCTTTGCTACAGAAAGTGCAACAGCAGACTACATAAAATCAAAATTTAAAAACTTTATAGATGTATATCCAGATATTTTTGTTTCCAAGTCAGATCAAGAAATACGTTTTGATGATGCGACTATACATGATGTCGTAGAGTGTCTCTCTACTTTCAATCTAATTGATATCGGTGCAGATACTGTTTCTATTGCTTTTCAAGTTCTACGTAGCGCAGCACTAAAGCAACAAGAGGGTCAATATTTCACACCTAAACAAGTTATTCAAGCAGCCCTTCGTCTTATAGAAGTATCTCTTGATGACATTATCATGGATCCGGCATGCGGGACAGGTGGATTCCTAATTCAAGCTTTAATAGATATGAAAGAAAGGTATCCAAATCAAGAAAAGGAGATATCAAGATGGGCACAACTGCATATTTTTGGTATTGATAAAGATGCTATAGGTATAAAACTTACCAAGGCAATAATGCAGATTCTCAATGACGGTTCTGCTCATTGTGTAAGGGGAGATAGTGTTTTGACTCATACATGGAAAAATAAATATCCTCATTTACTATCAAATCAATTCAAGAATGGGAGATTCACAAAAATTTTCACCAATCCTCCTTTTGGTGCTCCTTTAAAGATAAAATATGCTGATGCTAAAAAATCTTCATTGAGTATTGTGGAATATACGGAACAAGGTAAAGATATTGAATTGGGGCTACTAATGTTCAATAGGTGTGTAGATTTACTAAAAGAGGGTGGTAAATTATGCATTGTTCTTCCTGAAACATACTTTTTTTCGCCGTCATATAAGTATGTAAGAGAGTGGGCATTTGAAAGATTGAAACCAATTTGCGTTGCAAATGTTCCAATGGATGCATTTCAAGGATTCTGTAGGGCAAAAACAAATCTTTATATTTTTGAGAAGATATTTGAAGGTCAGTCTAACATTGACTTTGAAAATGATACTGTGGCTTTTATCAATCCAACTTCTTGTGGTATTTATAAGAACGGTGCAGATAGATTTGTTGTAGATTCAAATGGAAATCGAACAAATGTAATAGATAATCAGTTGCTTGCTCAAGCCACAGAATATGCTAACAAAGATATGAAACATGCTTTTAATATTCCATTGAAAGATGTGCTTAAATCTGGAGTGCTTGTCCCCCAATACTTTGACAAAACGTTACAATATCCATCTGAAAAATTGTATACATACTTAGGAACTCAGGGAATAAGTATCGGGGAACTTATTGACAAAGGCATTATTCAACTATTTAATGGACACGGAAGCCCTAGCAATGATCTGAGGAATGGTGAAGTCCCATATGTGAAAGTGTCAGATATTCGCAATTTACGAATTAATGTCAATCCAACTAATCTTATTCCACTTCCATTAGCGCAAAAGTTTTGGAAATCTGAGGATGGGAAAAGCAACCTTAAAGCATGGGATTTAATTTCTCCGAGTCGTGCGAGTAGTAATATTGGAGAGTTTGCTATCCTTTTACCGGGCGAAGAATCTATTGTTCTAACTAAAGAAGTTTTCATTATACGAGTTAATCATAATTCGATTGGAATTACTCCTTTCTACCTTTTATGGGCTTTAAGCCTTAAAGAAACGCGAAAACAATGGGCTAGGGTTACGCTTATGCAAACTAACCGTGAAGATGTTGGTCAAAGATACCGCGAAATCACAATTCCTTATCCATTGTCTGCCAGCTGGGCTGATAAAGTATGTAAATCGTTTAGAGATTATTTTGAAGGTATTGCAAAAGCGAAGGCAAACTTTGTTGCAAGTACATCCACAGACGAATTCAACTATATTGCAAGTGTGAGTGCTTTTAATCAGAGTTTGTAATCAATTTTATAATGAAATCTGACTAAAAACAATGGAGGCCATGCCATTTAGTAAATAATTAAGCAGTGTAATCATAATTTATGAAAGCAATATATCTAGATTTACACATACATACCTCAGAAGATGCAAATAAGCCTAATGCATCCTATGATATAGCAGAATTGGTTCGTAAGATCAAGGAGTATAATGACAACTCTGATTTTATGATTTCCCTTACTGATCATAATATGATTAATAAGGATGCTTACCTCAAGGGATTGGCATTAGGAATTAAAATGATTTTAGGGGTTGAATTACATATCAAACATGAAGATGATGTAAAGGCTTATCATTGTCATATGTTCATCAATAAAGAAATTACAGAAGATACAATTGATGACATAAACAAGATACTAGATAAACTATACCCAGAAAAATTACCGAATAGAACAGAGTCGTCTATCCCTGATATTCAGCAGATAATTAATAGTTTTGATGATTATGATTTTATGCTTTTGCCTCATGGCTCTCAACGACATGGAGCGTTCAATTATTCAATTGGCAAGGATAAACGTTTAGACAATGCAATAAATAGATCCATATACTATAATCAATTTGATGGATTTACTGCTCGAAGTAATGACGGTTTAGAACAAACAAATGAGTATTTTAAAAAGCTCGGTATTGCCGAGTTCATTAATTTACTTACTTGTTCTGATAACTATTCTCCCAGTAGTTATCCATCCACAAAAAGTAAAGAAGCAAATGAATTTGTTCCAACATGGATGTTTGCAGAACCAACATTTGATGGCCTTCGCCTGTCCTTGTCTGAATCATCTAGATTAGTGGTACAAAAAGATAAACCTGTAGTCAGAACTGATCATATTGGACATATAGTGCTCAAGAATGAACATATTGACATTGATGTAACATTATCGGATGGTTTAAATGTGGTTATTGGAGGATCCTCTTCTGGGAAGACTCTATTTGTCGATTCAATTTTTAAGGCCATTAATCATTCGTTTGAAGGTTCAAAATATGTCGATAGATATGGGGTAGATCGAATTGCAGTTGAGAATCCTTCAAATATGCTTCCGTATTACATCTCTCAAAATTTCATTGCAGAGAATATTAGTGATAACAATGAGAAGTCTATTGACGAAATAGAAATACTTCATAATATTTTCCCATCAGACAAAGAAATTAATCAGCAGATTACAACGGCATTAAATTCTCTGAATACCATTGTTGCAAATATGTTAAATCATGTAGCAACAATTGAATCTTGTATAACGTCACTCAATGCCCTTCCACACCCAGGAATGATGGTGGTTAATACTGTAGTAAAAAGGAATATCTATAATTCGTTTATACCTAAAGATGAAGAGACAAATAGTATTAAATACTCTCAACCTACATATGAGGAGCATTTAAAGAACCTTCAAGAGATTAAGATATTCCTTGAGAATAATCCTCTGACGCAAGATCTAATTAGAGAGTTTCAATCTATAGAAAACGAATTAAAATTTGCTTATCAAGCAAGTAATGTTTCTAATGAAATATTACACCACATATTGGATAGAAAGAAGAATGTTGATGTCCATTTGCGTGAAACACAGGGCATTGATCAAGAACGATTACAGAATAAGGAACGTTTAATGACGTTAATTGCCAAATATGTATCAGCAATAAAAGGTTTTTATGCATGTAGAAAGCAATTGTCTGAAACTAAATATTCCTTTTCTACGAATATTGTTGAGTCAATGGGACATAAATTATCTATTCATAATAATTTTAAGTTTGATGAAAATATCCTAATCACCACTCTAAACCAATATCTTAAATATTCGTTTAAGAGAATGAGTGATGTTATCCCGGAGAATTTATTCAAAAGGTATTTTAAAGATCGTCCCCGGGTTGAGTCGTACGATGAATTAGGTAGAAAGATTCAATCGTACTTGTCGGATGCCAATACAAAATCATATCAAATCACGACAAGCAATGGTGTCGACTTTAATTCACTGAGTCCGGGATGGAAAACGGCGATCTTATTAGATTTAATATTAGGATATGAGGATGATAATGCCCCAATAATTATTGATCAACCAGAGGATAATCTTGCAGTAAAATATATTAACTCTGATCTCGTTGCCACTATAAAAAGAGTAAAAACCAGAAAGCAGGTAATTCTAGTTTCCCATAACGCGACCATTCCTATGATGGCGGATGCTCAGACAATTATTTTGTGTGAGAACGACGGTTCCAAAATCACTATTCGGTCTGCATCTTTAGAAGGTTTAATCGGAGACAAAAAGGTTCTTGACTATATCGCGGATCAAACTGATGGAGGAAAATCATCAATAAAAAAACGTGTGAAAAAATATAACTTTAGACATTTTAATTAGAGCAAGAAGATGACATTAAAATTTGATAAGACTCCAAATGGAGACATCTCGATATGTATCTATGATGGTACAAATATTCTACCATTCTCATATGTTGAGTTAATCAAGAATATAATGGCAAACGATATTATTGAAACTGATTACTCATCATCAATAACAGAAGATGAACACAAGCAAATTGATGAACTAATTACCGAAATAGAATGCGTGGTGCATCCTAAAAGTGAATCAGATGCCACACCCTCTCTGTTTTGACGTAACTGCCTAGGCGAAAGGGGTATTGACAGTCGCTTCATCGTAATAAATTGTAATATATATCTGTCCAATTTATAGAAATATGAAACTTATATATAAAAGTCGAGGATTTCCTATTACTATAGAGAAATATATCCCAAATTCTTTTGCATACGATCAATGGGTTATATCGGACGAATATTCTAAAGTAGCTGTTGGTAATGAATATAGGATTGTCGTAACTTCTTTGGCTGATATACGAGACCATAATGACCTAACTCTTATAGCAGTCCAAACTTCCGCATTTATAGAAAAGCTAACCATGCTTCTAAAGTATGCGGTAGGCATGTCACTAAATTCTCCACATAAGCAAATAACATATCGGTGTACACGTGGTATTGATATTAGAGAATTACCTAATGGGTGGAATGCCAACATAGACGAAATAGACTCTTTCTTAATGGAAACTCGTTCGTCACACATTAGTATAACTGTATTTCCCAATAACGCCAATATGCCTACTTCTGCGTTGCCAGAATTACAAATAGCACTTAACAACTACGATGCACTTGATGAGGAAATAAAGGATCTGATAGCTCTTCATAATAGTGCTGTTGAATCAGATGAGCGCTCATGTTTCCTTATTATGAGTAAAGTTCTTGATATGATAAACTTCTTATATCCTCCATCTAAATCTCATCCCCATAATGATAAAAGGATCTCACAATATTTTCCGGAACTTCAGCCTTTTTTCATTGACACAACGATAAGGAAATTATTTGAAATATCAAATCAAAGAAAAGAGACGAGACACTACGAAAATCAGAAGACCCGTACTCCCCACAAATCCATTAAAGGACACGAAGCAGAACAATTTTTCCAACGTGTTGATGTGCTTGCATTATCGGTTGTCCGGAACAGGTTAGGATTGCCACCTCTAAATATAATATAATTAAATTTTAGGTCAACTTATAAACATAGAAAAAGATTATGAATTCCAATGATATACGCCCTTTGATAAATCAACTTTCCAAATCAACCTCAAAGGAAGAACAAATAATCATTAAATCCTTCCTCTCTGGCTCGTATAAAGCAGAGTATGATTATGTAATGGCAATTTTAGATAAGTCTATTTGTGTCTCTAAAATTTCAAGTGATGCAATAGACAAGGCTGTTGAATGTACTAAATTATTCAACGAGGCTATGGCATTATCTCAGGATCTCAATGAGGAACAACGAAAAGAAGCGGAATTACGCCGTGAAGGAATTGCGCAAGAATTCAAAGAGCATTGTTATGCGACAATACGCTCTTATGGTATAAAAATTGAATAATCCATCTATTTGGGGAAACTTTTTGATTAAAATATATTAAGGACTGGTAATAAGTAAGTTTAATCTTTTACAACAACCCAATGCCCATTTTTATCACTCCCTTCGCGTGCTATCATACCTAATTGGCGGAGAGCCATAGTTGCTCGTTTTGCGGTTTTGTCTGTTATAGATAATTGTTCTGCTATTTCTCGATGAGTTATATTGTGATTCTCTTTAATTCGAGCAAGAACTTGTCGCTGTGTCTCGGTTAGATTTACAGGGACATTTACAGGGACATTTACAGGGACATTTACAGGGACATTTTTAGCATCATCACTATTTTCTGTTTTTCTTTGGATAGCTGATTTCAGAGGGAAAGAGACTATGGCTTTTGTCCGGTCACTATCAACTGACGGGCGTGTCCCTGTAAGTGACTCCCAGCTTGCAAGTTTATTCATTCCGTAACCGGCATTTTCAGCGATACCGACAAATCTGAACAGTTTCGCAATAGTCGGATTGCGGAGCTTGGAGTAAACTTTTCCAATAATGTCTTTTACAGGGAGCGGGAAGCATCCTCCGTTCATAAACTCTATATGATCGGTATAAACGCGGATACAGGAGCGCAACGAATCGAAGTGGTCGCCGTGCATAACCATATTTGCAAGTGCCTCTCTGAGAACATTATATTGGCTCTCATCTGTTGTCGCAAATCCATCTTCTTTAATATGGATTGGTGCATCAACAAGTGTACGAAATCGTCGCAAAATAATTTGGACTGAATCCCATATATTGTCTTGTTCTGGTATTCGATATGTGTATCTAACTTCTGCCTGTTCAATAGTTGGACCGGGGATTTCGATATAGTCAACACAGAATGTCGGCACATAGCGTAAGACATAGGGAGCTTTGCCGAACATCAGAAGTCCGGCATAGGTTAGCAAACCATTTCGCGTGATGTTGACCTGCTCGCAGAATTCAGCATCATCCACCTCGCGGAGATTGACAAGATTTTGCGTCTGACTAAGTGCGAATCTATAACTTTTTAATGTATTGAGATTAAGCATATCAATACTCGTATCGGGAATAGTCTCCTCGGTTTTCTTTCCAAAGGATTGATCACGAAACATGGCGCGTATCTCACCTTCAGTTGCCCTTTGGTCTCCGCTACCCATTCTGATGAATGTGTTGATAGGGCTACCATAATATACCGGTTTTAAATCAACCTCCGGTACATAAAAAGCAAGAAGTTTCTTGCCGTCAATGTCGTATTGCTTAGAAGTTACTGCCAATCTTTGGTTAAACTTCTCTGATCGCAGAGTGCCAAGAAAATCCTGTTCAAGTTTCTCAATGTTATCCACCCCTTGTATCTCAAATGTCTTGCCGGTCTGCTTCACTCCGAGTACAATCCATCCGCCGGAGGTATTCGAGAATGCGCTGACGCTTTCCCAGATATTCTTCGGTAACTCAGATTTTGCAGCCTTGACTTCAAAATCTTCCCATTCTATGTCGTGCAGCTTTGCTACAAGTTCATTCTTGGTCATTTCAATTGCAAAGTTACAAAAATAACCTCAACAACTGCAATAATACTCATTTTATTAGCAATATCTTTGTTAATAGGCGCTAAATTACTACCTTTATCTTTTAATTATCTCTAAACTTATTTTCTATCTTTGCTACAACCCCGAGTATATCTGCAAACGAGGGTACATTATCTTCGTATATCATATTCATGACCATTGTATCATAATCGTTTTCCCATTCTGCTATGACACTTTCAGGAGGAGTGAGGGTAATACGTTTGCGAACGTCCGGTGTGTAGTTAACATCGCGTATTGAAGTAAATACTTCCCGATGATGACGAATGGTTTCCCACAGTTCATCATCTTGAATAGCTTTGTTAGCGATTCCAGCCTCATACATCTTGTATATATCATACAAGTGTCGTGATTTACGATTGGCATTCCGGCAACCATCAGTTGTGAATAACTCATGAAGCAGGAATACCTTTTCAAGAAATGTCTTTTCTGCAACAGCCACAACAATCTGAACTTCGTTGTCATTTGATGTAAGATGTGGAAACATCCCAGATACAAAAGATTCAACCTTTGTTTTGGCTGTCGGTTCGAAAAGAGACCGGGCTCCAACTTCCAGCAGAACCTCATCACGGAGATATGGATTAGCTCCAGAGGGAAATACTGACTTATAGATAATATGAATCTGCCGAGGTTCTGGATATGTCGCATCTCCTTCACCATCGGGGTCAGCTTTAATCGTCACAAATCCACTTAATCCTGCTTGTTCTACCGCCATTTTCAGATCATTGGCGAAAGTATCACGAACAAATACAGACGACACTTTACGCAATTTCTTTAACTCCTTCTTGGTTACATTACCATCAATTCCGAACATACTGCGATCTATGGCAATGTCAATATCTTCAGAGAACCGTAGTATGACTCCCCAAACTTTGCTCAGTGATGTACCACCTTTGAACACCATCTTTTCAGCGTATGGTAGAGAGAAAAGAATATTGAGTATTTCCGTTACCCAAAAATCTTTCTCAATTGCAGCCACCGGAAGTTTTATCTTTGCGGCCGTCTGCTCAAAAACAGTTCTTCTTTGAGTCTCGGTAAGTGTCAGAAATTTATTCATAGGAATCGAGTATAATCTTACGGATCCATGCCGGAATCAAGGCAAAATCCTTTTTTATTGTTTCAAACGGTATGGTTTTAACTATATTGCGGATATGTGCAAGTTGGCTATCGTTAATATTATTTTCTCCGATTTCGCGCAGAGCAAAAGTGAGAAGCATGGCGATTTCATTCCGGAAGGCCAGATTTTTTTTAGCAGTATGCTTGAACTGTATTCCCCTACTACCCTCTAACTTTACTTTACGCGGAGAACCATCTGTCAAATACACCACATTCATCGGCAACTGGGTTGATAATCCAAGCTTATTAAGCGCATACGCTCCTGTAGGAACAATCGTAGCTTTGTCACGCCTTGCAATAGCGGCTGCAATGTCCTCAATTGTGGGATAAAGAATACCCAATCCCAAAACCTTATCAATTTTTGGATAACAATAGACACCTTGCGCCACCCGAAGCAATTGTTTGGACGCAACAAGCCGTCCGAAAGCCTTATGAACTGCATTAAGCGTGCCATATGAAGCGAAATCCTGCGGAAATACAATTGTACCCCTTCCGCGTTTAGCCATATTTGTTAATATCTTATTTTCAATAGATTGCATTCGTTTTTGCCAATTATTTTGTCACAAATTTACAATAAATTTCTGACAAAACCAAATTAAAAATACTTCATTAAAAATGAAGTGTACCTACAAAGCGTTTTAAAAACACATAATTTTGCACCTATTTTGGATGGATTAAGTACGCATAATTCATCATTTTATTAGCAATATCTTTGTTAATAGGCGCTAAATTACTACCTTTGCACCGACTTTAGTCTTTTAACTTAAAAGTTTTATGAGCGAAGCTATCTCAAATTTCTATAATAGTCAGCCTCAGCCGGTCACTAATATCATCATCGGACTTGTTGTTCTGGTGTTTCTGATTTGGTTGATTGCCAAACTGTGCTCGGGCAACGGAACTGCTTCTGATTCAGGCAATACAATCAGCAAAAAGACTTCTGAAAACATCGACCGAATCTCTAATTCGCTAAACGAAGTCAAAGAGCAGCTACGCCTTTACCAACAGCTGATGCCCCAACTGTTGACTGTCAGAAATCAGCACACAATAGCCGATGACATCACTCTGACAACAAAGGTTGCACCCTCACCCGAAGCCACCGCTCCAAAAAGACTAAACCGCAACGGCAAAATCATCACCGACAAATTTGGACTCGACGATTTCTTTCACTCAAACAAAAACTGGTTAATCGGCGAAGTCGAAAAATTCAATCCAAAATCGGCGTTAGATGTAGAGATGTGCAGCATGGCAGCCTTGCGCATCGCTTCAGACGATGACCGTTTTATCGACCTGAAATATGCGATATACTTCAGTCCGACCCTCGACCTTTATGCATCTGAACTCATCTCAAAAAAGGTTGAAATTTCATTGGAAGACGTTTTATATGTCCTTTCAATCTTGCTCCGCGATGCTTATATCGACAAACATCGCGTGCTGAAATAGGCTGACTTTGCACCATGAAGGTGATTATCCAGACAACAGCCGACGGCTCCCCGACATTCTATCGCGAAGACCTTGACGAGCATTACCATTCAGTCAAAGGCGCTCTTGCCGAGAGCCAACACGTCTATATTGATTCGGGATGGAGACAGGCTAACCAAACCTCAAACATAATCAGAGTCTTTGAAGTCGGATTTGGCACCGGATTGAACGCAGCCCTCACAGCACAAGCCTCCCTCGAGTCACAAACAACTACCGATTACTTTTCAGTCGAGCTATATCCATTATCAAACGATGCCACACAACTTTACGCCGAGTCATTTCACGACCAATTCAAGGAAATATATCAAGCAGTAAACCGGGTACCGTGGCAACATTCAATCCAAATCAACCCCTACTTTACACTTCATAAAATAGAGGATAACCTATTGTCAATGGAGCTCCCCAAACATCTCGACATCGTCTATTTCGATGCCTTCGCCCCCGAAAAACAGCCCGAAATGTGGGATGAATCAATCTTCCGTAAACTGTACCACGCCATGAATCCCGGCGCCATCCTCACAACCTATTGCGCCAAAGGCGCCATCCGCCGTCTCCTCAACACCATTGGCTTCACCACCGAGCGCCTCCCCGGTCCACCAAACGGTAAACGCGAAATACTCCGCGCCACTAAAGAATAAAAGAACGCCCTTCAGTTGAAGGGCGTTCTTGGTCATTAATATTTTTAATAATGGAATGAACTGCCACCTAAAAATTCGCGGAGGAGACTGGTTGGTGGTATTAGACGCTCTCCTATTGAGGTGAAGAAGCTGAGGAATTTCATCAGGCGGTAAGCTTCGCTGTATTCGGGGGCATCGTGAGGAACATCGCGAAGAACGTTCATGGCGTAGTCTTTGATGACACCTAACTCAAAAATGAGGGATGAGTTGAACGTCGAATCGGCATTTTCCTGGAACGGGAAAATCCATTTTTCTTCACCGCGTCTGACACTGGGCCAACGGCGGATTGTCTCGATTGCCGAGGTGCCGCGATATTTGTAGTCACGGATTATGCGACGCAAAAGGCGGTTGTCGGTTGTCGGAATCCAGTTGTGGTCGTCAATCGAAAGCGTTGTCAATGCCGACACATAAACACGATATTTCATTTTCTCCTCAATAGATGCAGTCAGCTGAGGATTAAGCCCGTGAATACCTTCGATCAATAGAACGGTGTTGTCGCCCAGCTTTATTTTGTCTCCTTTATACATTCGTGTTCCGGTCTCGAAGTTATAGGTCGGGAGCGACACCTCTTTTCCTTCGAGCAGATCGTTCAGGTCTTTGTTGAATGCCTCAAGGTCAAGCGCATAGAGCGATTCATAATCATAATCCCCGGTCTCATCGCGAGGGGTCCGTGTGCGGTCAACAAAATAGTTGTCAAGCGAAATCATTTTTGGCACCAACAAATTTGCCATCAAGTAGATAGCCAAACGTTTTGTTGTGGTGGTCTTACCCGATGATGACGGACCGGCGACCAAAACGATACGTGCACCGCCTTCGTGGTAGCGCGATGTAATTTCATCAGCGATTGATGCAATTTTCTTGTCATGCAGAGCTTCAGCCACATTAATCAGGTCGGCAGTGCGACGATGTTCTACCGCCTCATTGAGTTCACCGACATTATCGACACCGATAATCTTATTAAACTGAAGATGTTCCTGAAACGCACGAAACATCTTTGGCTGAGGTAACGGCTGTTGAGGTTGCGACAGTTTTGCCGGGTCGGGGCCAAGCAAAAGCATGCCATCTTCATACACCTGTAGATCAAACACTTCAAGATATTCGGTCGAAGGTACTAACGGACCATAATATGAGTCGCAGATGCCGTCCAAACGATAATACACCTCATAAAGGTCGTGAACGGTTTCGAGCAAACGTACCTTATCGTCGAGCTGTTGTTTCTTGAAAATATCGATTACATCTTTGCGAAGTCGCTCTTTACGCTCAAACGGCAGTTTTCGATCAACAAGTTCTTTCATCTTAGCTTTCAGGCGTTCAGCCATTTCCTCAGACGGCTTAACATCGCCAATCAATCGGCAGTAGTATCCACGCGAAAGCGAGTGTTCGATCACAAGTCGCTCGCCAGGATAAAGTTCTGAGAGCGCATGATATAAGAGCATACACAATGAATGGATATACACTCGGCGAGCCGATTCGTTTGACGGATGCAAAAATTCCACAACCTTGGGGGAAAACAGCTGAAAATTCAAATCTTCAGTCTTGTTGTTCACCTTGCAGCAAAACGGCACAAAATTAAGACGTGATGAAATCTGACCATATATTTCGCCAACAGTTTCTCCACCTGCAAAATCAATATATTCTTCGATATTTTTGCAATATACCTTCATTTGATTGCTCATATTTATATATTTTATCTGTTATTATTCCATTCTCAAACGTGAAGTAAACGGCGGCAAAAGTTTTTCGGCACACGCCGCAAGCTCATCAGCAGTAATTGGCTCGATTTTATGCACGATATCATTTGGCGAAGCCGGCTTGAAACCGAACAACAGACGGCGACCGAGAGAGAGCGCTTCTTGCTCGTAATTATCACGTCCGACTATTGCCTGCCCGATAAACTGAGTTTTAAATCTCTGCAACTCATCTTCGCTCAACTTTTTCGCAGCCACTCGCTCAATCTCCTGAAAAATCAGGTCACGACAACGAGCCGAGTCTTTTTTGTCACAGCCATAATATATTGTCATCTGACCGCAATCGCTATAGAATGAGGGGGATGCTTCGACAGTATAGACCAATCCGTTTTTCTCGCGGAGAGCCACATTCAACAACGAGTTCATACCCGGACCGGCAAGCATATTGGCAAGCAGGCTGAACGCAAACCGTTCATCAGAATTTCTATTGCATATAGGCGCACCTAACAGGTTATGAGATTGGTGCGAGCCTATCCTGATAACCCTGTCAAACGGCTTGACAATCGCCGGCGCGACACGTTCGGACACAGGTTGTGTTACTGTCGGTATTCCCGACATCTCACGGGTCACTGTTTTCACAACCTGAAACGGAGGTTTGGGTCCGAGATAAAAGAACACCATGTTTGACGCCACATAAAAGCGGTCACGAAATGCGGCGCAACTCTTTGTGGTGAAATTTTTTATCGATTTAGTCGTGCCAAGTATATTGTGAGCCAACGGATTATCCTTAAAGAACAATTCGTCAAAATCGTCATAGACAGCCTCGGCAGGATTATCTCTATAACTTAAGACTTCTTCCAGCACCACCTCCCGCTCATTGTCAAGCTCGTCGGGCTTGAATGCAGCCGAGGTTATCAATTCGGCAATCAGTTCGACCGCACGGTCAAGATGTCCTTCAGGGAATATCGAATAGACGGCAGTCTCCTCCTTTGTCGTGTAAGCGATCAGCTCTCCACCGGTCTCCTCCATACGATTCAAAACGTATGAAGCGGGATGATAGAGCGTACTTTTAAAAATCGTATGCTCGATAAAATGGGCTGTACCAAACTGTCGCGGCTTGATTTCGTCACGACTGCCCGCATTAATAAACACACCGCAATATTCAGCCTGAGTCTCAACCTGACGACAAACGACCTTCAGTCCGTTTGAAAGCGTAGTTACTATTGTTTCGTTTACATTCATTTGGGTTCAGTCCATACCCCATCGGCCTTGAGCAGTTCAACCAAACGCGGAAGAGCCTCGGCAGATGGTATATTTTTTTCAACACATTCTTTTCCTTTGTATAAGCTGACGTGTCCGGCAGCTGCTCCAACATAACCGTAATCGGCATCAGCCATTTCGCCCGGTCCGTTTACGATACAGCCCATTACCCCGATTTTCAAACCTTTAAGATGTCCCGTCGCCTGCTTTATCTCCTTGACAGTCGATTGCAAGTCAAAAAGAGTACGACCACAACCGGGACATGAAATATACTCGGTTTTTGTAAATCGACGACGGGCTGCTTGAAGGATTCCGTAAGCAATATCTGCGATACGTCTCGGCGACAACTTGTCGGCTTCAATCTTAATTCCGTCTCCAAATCCTGCCAGCAACAGTGCACCCATGTCGGCGGCAGCTCTCAGAGCAACTTTGTCGTCATCCAATCCGTTGTAATTCAAACTGATGATTATCGGCCGTTTAATTCCGGCATTCATCAAAGCGTGGATTGCTCGTTTTATCTCTCCAACAGGGTCAACTCCGTGTGAAGTCAATATAACAGGCGACTTTTCAGCCTTTAACGATTCAACATCAGGCACCTCGGCGCAGTCAACGACCTGCCAATTTTTCCCGGCAAGTGAAACCTCAGGGGTGCGGTCAGGGTCATATAGTTTAGGTTTGATGTCTTCGGCGACAGCAACACGAGTCGGATTATCTCCGCCCAGATTATCAAACGCTTCGGTCAACACTCGTCCGGGTGCAATCGGGTCATAACCTTCAAACCAAAAGCCTTCGATGTCGGGCGAATTTTCGCGCTTTGTTATATAATCGACAAGTTCACGAGCAACGGGCAGTTCGGCTTCGGGAGCCTCACTGAGCGACACACGGATTGTGTCACCGATGCCGTCAGCCAACAATGCACCGATACCGACAGCCGACTTGATGCGTCCATCTTCACCGTCACCTGCTTCGGTTACGCCAAGGTGAATCGGATAGTGCATATTCTCGTCAGCCATTGCCTTGACAAGACGGCGAACCGACTCGGTCATCACAACCGTGTTTGATGCCTTCATCGACACCACAACATTGTCAAAACCTTCAGCCTTACACACCCTCAAAAACTCCATTGCGCTCTCAGCCATACCCGCCGGAGTGTTTCCATATCGCGACATGATGCGGTCAGACAGCGAACCGTGATTTACACCGATTCTGACAGCCGTGCCGTTTTCTTTACAAAGCTTCAAGAAAGGCGCAACCGCCTCGTTGATACGCTGAATCTCCGCACGATATTCATCATCAGTATAGTCTATTTTTTTGAAAGTGCGACCCGGGTCAACAAAGTTGCCGGGATTGATTCTCACTTTCTCGACATTTATAGCCGATGCGTATGCGGCTTTAGGGTTGAAATGTATATCGGCAACCAACGGCACATCATATCCGTCAGCTTTCAAACGGCGGTTTATCTCGCCCAAGCTTTCAGCTTCGCGGACACCCTGAGCTGTCAGACGGACATATTCGGCTCCGGCATCAATCATTCGTTTGGCTTGAGCCACCGAACCCTCAACATCATTGGTCGATGTGTTGGTCATTGACTGTATTCTGATTGGATAACCTGTGCCGAGCGGGGTATTCCCGATGTTGACTTTGTCGGCCTGGCGACGCTTGTAGTTAAATAGAGTCTTCAAGGAATGAAGTTATTTTATCAATTGGTTTTGAATTTATATTTTACTTCTTTCAGCTCGTTGTTAGCTTTTACGATTTTATCAGAAAGACGGCTGCGATATTCGGCAAATCGTTTGGCGATAGCAGGGTCGGTCAACGCAAGCATCTGAGTGGCAAGCACCGCGGCATTGAGAGCACCGTTGATTCCGACGGTTGCCACTGCGATACCCGGAGGCATCTGAACAATCGAAAGGAGTGCATCGCGACCTTCGAGAGTTGAGTTGATGGGCACACCGATAACAGGGAGCGGAGTCATTGCGGCGATTACACCGGGGAGAGCTGCAGCCATACCTGCGGCAGCAATTATCACTTTCAATCCGCGACCCTCAGCCTCGGTTGCAAACTGTTCAACTTCGTGAGGAGTGCGGTGAGCCGACAGAGCGTTCATTTCAAAAGGAACCTCCATCGAGTCGAGAAAATCAGCAGCTTTTTTCAAGATGGGAAGGTCAGACGTGCTTCCCATAATAATGCTAACGAGTGGTTTCATATCTTATATTATAATTTAATGAGCTAAGTGCATGCCGATTGTCATTGCAAGCGCAATACAAGCGACACCGTTAACAGTGCCGGCAAGTAATTGAGCCTCAGTGTGTCGGCTTAATATCAATCGGGTGGTTTCGGTTAGTCCGGCTGCAAAGATAGTAACATATAGCAACCAGCTTATATCAAATACATTCAACTGATAATAAATCAGATAGAAAATGAATGTTGCCATACCTGAAACTGACGTGGCGTGAGCACTGATTTTCCACCAAAGGCTTACAACCGCACAGATAATCGTTGCGACTGTTGCACCAACCATAAACATGATGAGCCACATTGGCGCATGGATTGATGAAAAATAGAATGACGCACCAACGTAGCATGCCGCTGATATCAGGTAGGGTATCAGGCGTTCCTTGCGTTCATTCAAACCCGAGTCTGAAACAATTTTGAGCTTGTAAAGCACAAAAATTGCGAGAGCCGGAATAAACGCCGTAATCAGGAATGTCATTCCGATAACCCCGAATTTTGTTCCCGGCGTAACGATACACAAGATAGTCGCAAACATAACCACCGCTATCGTGTAGGTCGGTATCAACAGCGGGTTAAATATGGCTGATATAATTCGAGCAGTCTTTTCCATATATATATTTGAATTTATAATTTTTACATTTCTTTTCTTAATCGAGCGACAGGAATTCCGAGTTTCTCGCGATATTTTGAGACGGTTCGTCGCGCCAGTTCAAAGCCTTGTTCATTCATCATCGACGTCAACGCCTCGTCGCTCAAAGGACGATGTTTGTCTTCATTATCAATCAGCTTTTTCAATGCCACGCCAACCGAGTGAGACGACGTTTCACTGTCCTGTCCGCCGGTCGATTCGTTGAAAAACATTTTCAACGGATAAACACCGTGTTGAGTTGCCACATATTTCGAAGCCGAGGCGCGCGAGATGACCGACAGGTCGAGTCCGGTCACCGACGACACATCTTTTAATATCATCGGCTTGATTTGATTCGGGTCATCGGTCAGGAAAAAGTCACGCTGTATGTTGACAATCGCACTCATCACCTTGAACAACGTTTCCTGGCGGGTTCGCAATATCTTGATAAACTCCCGCGCCTCATCACGATGTCGTTTTATAAAGGTCGAAGCATCTTTTTCGGCGCGCGACAACTGTTGTCCGGTCTTTATTGCCGATTCCTCGTCAAAAGTGGCATCAATACACAGTTCAGGGATATTATTAAGGAGTGTCAGATTGATATGTTGACCATCGGTCTCGACCTGAAAGTCGGGTATGATGATTGTAGAATTTTCCTGGAGCGGAGTCTGCTCAAACAAACTACCCGGTTTGGGGTTGAGCTGACGGATGATGTTCATTGCCTCCTTGACCTGCTCGGGCGAAACACCCATCATCGAAGCGATGCGTTCAAAATGTTTCTTAGAAAACAGGTCAAAGTAATCAGAAATCATTTCGATTGCAATATCAACAATCGGGCTACTCGGTTTACGGCGTAACTGCAACAGAAGGCAGTCTCGCAGATCGACCGCACCGATTCCGGCTGGTTCGAGCGAGCGGACAACATCTCTTATCTCTTTGAGATGTTTCTCGTCAACATCTATACCAGCTTGAATTGCTATATCATCGCCGATTGACCTCAGGTCGCGGCTCATATAACCGTTATCGTCAATGTTACCAATGATATACTGTGCAATCAGAATATCGTCGGGCGACAAATTATGTTCATTAATCTGTCTCATTAACGAATCAATCATCGTGTTCTCGCCAGCAGGCGCAAAACTTCCCGGTGACGCCTCGATTGCATCATTGTCGGGTGATCGGCGGGCGTATGAAAAGGTTGACGGAATCTCCTCGTCGCCCCCGAAGTCGGCAAGCTGCATCTGCTCTGAAGTCTCATCAAAACGTTCCTCGGGATCGTTGTTTGATTCTGCGTCGGCAACCTCAAGCGCCGGAAGTTCTTCGAGCGCACGCTTGACCTCTTCCTCAATCTCAATAGAGTTCATCTCAAGCATACGACCCACCCTAACCTGCAACGGCAAAAGTCGTTGGGTCAGCGATTGGTCGAGACCAATTTTTTGTTGAGTCGATGAACCTGACATATTTCTGAGATTGAAACGTATATTATTTAATGAGTAAAACGAGTTTTACAATGCAAAGTTACTTCTTAGCTTTTATAAAAACAAACTTTGTCGGTCTTTCGTTTTAAACCGACCAAACATTTTCTTTATTCGGGCAACCTCAAAATCTTGTTATCATAAATTTTGGTATGTTTTACCAAAATTCTGGTATATTTTAGTCAAAAACTTGGCTTAAATTTGCAATTGATAAATAATGCCGAAAACTCAAACACAAAATAATATGAAGAAATCAATTTTAAGCTCTGTAATTCTGATTGCATCAATATTGTCATCAAACTCTCAAACTATGAACAATCCTAATACAAATCAATCGGTTGCTCCCGTTGAGCAGCTAAATCTCACCCAGGAATGGGACAAAGTTTTCCCCAAAAGTAACAAAGTCGATCATAAAAAGATCACTTTTGTAAATCGTTATGGCATCACACTTGCCGCCGACATGTACACCCCGAAAGGCGCAAAAGGCAAACTCCCCGCAATCGCGGTCAGCGGTCCTTTTGGTGCAGTAAAAGAGCAGTCAAGCGGTTTGTATGCTCAACAGCTCGCCGAGCGCGGATATCTGACAATTGCCTTTGACCCTTCATTTACCGGCGAAAGTGGTGGTCAGCCACGTCGAGTTGCCTCGCCCGATATAAACACCGAAGACTTCTCGGCTGCCGTTGACTTCCTTTCGGTTCAGCCCAATGTTGATGCTAATAAAATCGGTATTCTCGGTGTGTGTGGATGGGGTGGCATCGCCATTGAAGCCGCTATCAACGACCCTCGCATCAAAGCGACTGTAGCATCTACAATGTATGATATGACCCGCGTGACCGCTAACGGATATTTCGATTCTGAAAACACAAAAGAGCAACGCAATGCCAAACGCCAGACCATGGCAAATCAGCGCACTGAAGATTATCGCAAAGGTCAATACACTCGTGCCGGTGGTGTGGTTGATCCGCTTCCCGATGATGCTCCTCAGTTTGTAAAAGATTATTTCGCATACTATAAAACTCCCCGTGGCTTCCATCCGCGTTCAGGTAACTCAACCGATGGCTGGAATGCAACTTCGGCACTCCCTTTTGTCAACTTCAAATTCTTTGAATATGCCGACGAACTGGACAATGCCGTGTTGATTGTACATGGTGACCAGGCTCACTCATACTACTTTGGTAAAGATACATTTGCAAAACTGAAAGGTGACAACAAGCAAATGTTAACCATCAATGGTGCAAATCACTGCGACCTCTACGACCAAATTGACATTATTCCTTTTGACGAAATCGCCGCTTTCTATAAAGAATATCTCAAATGACAACAGCCGAATTTCTCGAAATAATGAACTCGGGGGATGTGATTCCCGGCGGTAGTCCTGTACATGCCAAAATGCACGAGTTGAGCCAGGAGGCTATCCGTATTACGATGGAAATCAATAACGTCTATCACAACCACCACGAGATTATAGCCTTAATGTCAGAACTTACCGGAACGAAGATTCACGAAAGTTTCGGACTTTTCCCGCCGTTTTATACCGACTGTGGCAAAAACATCAAAATAGGTAAACGCGTCTTTATCAACGCGGGATGTAAATTCCAGGACCAAGGTGGAATAACAATCGGCGACGACGTTCTGATTGGTCATAACTGTGTCATTGCGACCCTCAACCACGTTATGGATCCCGACCGGCGAGCCGATATGGTTGCTGCGCCCGTAAAGATTGGCAACAAAGTATGGATTGGTGCCAATGTGACCATTTTGCAAGGCGTCACAATCGGCGAAGGAGCCATTATTGCAGCCGGAGCAGTCGTGAATAAAGATGTAGCACCACGTACGATTGTCGGAGGTATCCCCGCAAAAGTCATTAAAACCATTTGAATACCAACAGATAAATTATAGTTGTAAAATAGTATTTTTCAACCAAATCAACGATTTTGGACGACAGATTTTATGCATAATACAGAATAAATAAAAAAATTAAAGAAAATTTTCATGAATTATATATACTGCATGAAAAAAAATTTGTAAATTTGCACGTTCAAAATTAAAGACCCTTTCAAAATGTTTGCAAACATGCAAATATTGAAAACATTAGATTGAAAAAATATTATACAACAAACATTATAATTTTTATTTAGTATGACAAAAATTGGTATTAACGGCTTTGGCCGTATCGGACGTTTCGTTTTCCGCGCTTCTACCAAACGCGATGACATCGAAGTAGTAGCTATCAACGACCTTCTTCCCGTTGATTACATGGCTTACATGCTCAAATATGATACAATGCACGGTCGTTTTGACGGCACAGTTGATTTTGACATGGAGAAAAGCGAACTTATCGTTAACGGCAAACACATCCGTGTTACTGCATGCAAAAACCCCGCTGAAATCGCTTGGGGCGCTGTAGGTGCAGAATATGTTGTTGAATCAACCGGTCTTTTCCTTACTAAAGAAAAAGCTCAGGCTCACATCGAAGCAGGTGCTAAATACGTTGTTATGTCAGCTCCTTCTAAAGATGACACCCCCATGTTTGTATGTGGTGTAAACGAAAAAACCTACGCAGGACAGCAGTTCGTTTCTAACGCTTCTTGTACTACTAACTGTCTCGCTCCTATCGCTAAAGTTCTTAACGATAAATTCGGTATCATCAACGGTCTTATGACTACAGTTCACTCTACTACTGCTACTCAGAAAACTGTTGACGGTCCTTCAATGAAAGACTGGCGCGGTGGTCGTGCTGCTTCTGGCAACATTATCCCCTCAACTACAGGTGCTGCTAAAGCTGTAGGCAAAGTCATTCCCGAACTCAACGGCAAACTTACCGGTATCTCAATGCGCGTCCCCACCCTCGACGTTTCAGTTGTTGACCTTACCGCTAACCTCGCTAAACCCGCTACTAAAGAAGCTATCTGCGCTGCTATGAAAGAAGCTGCTGAAGGCGAACTCAAAGGTGTACTCGGTTACACTGAAGATGCAGTTGTATCAAGCGACTTCCTCGGTTGCCCCCTCACTTCAATCTTCGACGCTAACGCAGGTGTTTATTTGACTGACACTTTCGTTAAAGTTATCTCATGGTACGACAATGAAATCGGTTACTCTAACAAAGTTCTCGACCTCATCGCTCACATGAAAAAAGTTAACGGCTAATCAATCTTAGCAATATAACTACAAAAACGTCCTTCAATCGAAGGGCGTTTTTTTATTGCATATAAAAAAGCACTTGACAACCGAAGTTATCAAGTGCCTACAAACACTCGCAGAGCCCATTTTCGTCAGGCTAAAATCTTATAGCCTTTTTCGAAGAGTGTTTGTTTAATCTGTTTGATATGTTCGTGATTTCGGGTTTCAAGCTCAACGCGGATGATACAGTCATTGATGCCATGATTAGTGTCTCCGATGCGCTCATGATTAATTGAAACCACGTTGCCACCCAATTCAGCAATTATGTTACATACACCTGAAAGCTGTCCGGGTTTGTCGGCAAGGTCAATTGTGAGGTTCAAGAGACGACCTCCGACTGTTAATCCACGGGTAATTACACGGTTAAGTGTATTAACATCAATGTTACCACCCGACACAAGGCATACCACTTTTTTACCTTTTACGGGGATTTTACCTGCCATGACAGCGGCAACCGACACGGCTCCGGCACCTTCTGAAACAAGTTTTTGTTTCTCAATGAGATATAGAATTGCAGCAGCAATTTCGTCTTCACTGACTGTTACGACTTCATCGACATATCGGCTAACCAGGTCAAACGTATTTACTCCCGGTTCTTTAACCGCGATACCGTCGGCTATTGTTGAAACTGAATCGAGATGCACTTTGCTGTGTTTTTTCATTGATTCAGCCATCGAGGGAGCACCCTCAGCCTGAACACCATAGATTTTTACGTCGGGGCGCAATGTCTTGACAGCGAATGCTAAGCCTGAGATGAGACCACCTCCACCAATAGGAACTACGATTTCTTCAACATCGGGCATTTCCTCAAGAATTTCCAATCCGATTGTGCCCTGACCTGCTATTACCAACGGGTCATCAAAGGGATGTACAAATGTATAGCCATGCTTGTCGCGCAACTCAATCGCCTTGGCATAAGCATCGTCATAAACACCGGGAACAAGGCACACCTCGGCGCCATAACTTTTAGTCGCTTCGACCTTTGAGATAGGAGCTCCAGCAGGCAGACAGATGAGCGACTTGATGCCGTTGCGGGTTGCACCGAGTGCTACACCCTGGGCATGATTACCTGCTGAACAGGCGATTACGCCACGTTCTTTTTCGGCGGGAGTGAGTTGTGAAATTTTATAATACGCACCACGAAGTTTAAACGAACCGGTGTGCTGAAGACATTCAGGTTTGAGATAAATCTCGGCGTCTTCACAAATTTTAGTCGGAACAAGGCGGGTGTTGCGCGCAACATCTTTGAGCACATTTTTTGCCTTGTAAACCTCTTCAATAGTAAGTTTGTCAGTCATGATAAGTATATTTAATGTATCATTTATTTCTTGATTGGAGCATCACGTCCATTGCAGTAGCCGCACGTCGTCCGTCTCCCATCGCGAGAATCACCGTTGCGCCACCACGAACAATATCACCGCCGGCATATAGCAACGGCATTGACGATTGAAGTGTTTCGTCATTAACAGCGATTGTTCCGCGACGGGTAATATCAAGTCCGGCAATCGAATTAGGAATCAGCGGATTAGGCGACACCCCGACACTGACGATTACAACATCAGCCTCAACTTCTTCGATTGCTCCGGGAATTGCCACAGGCGAACGGCGACCCGATTCGTCAGGCTCACCAAGCTCCATTTTCTGAAGTTTCATTGCGCAAACACGTCCGTTCTCATCACCGATAAACTCGATGGGATTATGCAATGTCATAAATTTAACTCCCTCTTGCTGAGCGTGATGTATTTCTTCGGCACGCGCAGGCATCTCTTCAAGACTGCGGCGATAGATAATCATCGCATCTGTTGCACCCATACGGCGAGCCGTACGAACAGAGTCCATCGCCGTGTTACCACCACCAATGACAGCGACACGTTTGCCAGTCAAAACCGGGGTTACCCAACCGGGCTTGCCGGCACCCATAAGGTTGATGCGTGTCAAATACTCATTGCTCGACATCACACCGATAAGATTCTCACCCGGGATACCCATAAATCGTGGAAGTCCTGCTCCCGATGCAATAAACATCGCATCATAACCTTCGTTCAGCAAATCATCGTATGATATAGTTTTGCCTATCACACAATCTTTTACAAATTTAACGCCCAACTTTTTGAGCGATTCGATTTCAACGTCAACAACCGAGTTGGGCAATCTGAATTCGGGGATGCCGTATTTCAGCACACCGCCAATTTCATGGAGAGCCTCATAAACAGTCACTTCATATCCTTTCTTTATCATATCGCCGGCAAACGAAAGTCCGGCAGGACCTGAGCCGGCTACGGCAACCTTGAATCCGTTGGGAGCATCGGCAGGCTGAAGCGGAGCATCGGGCAAATGCTGGAGATAATCAGCGGCAAAGCGTTCGAGATAGCCGATTGCAACCGGCTCTTTCTTCATCTTATTATAGATACACTTTGACTCACACTGACGTTCCTGCGGGCAAACTCGACCACAAACAGCCGGGAGCGCGCTGGTCTCTTTCAACACGGCAGCCGCCTGAGCGACTTCGCCACGTTCGATATTCTTTATAAATCCGGGAATATTGATTGACACCGGACAGCCTTGCACACATTGAGGGTCGGGACAATCGAGACAACGGCGCGACTCAAGATGAGCCTGCTCAGCCGACAATCCTTGGTTGACCTCCTCGTTGCAGGTCACACGATATTCGGGATCTAATTCGTTCATTCGGGCACGCGGAATCGAGGTGCGCTCTTTTGCAGTCATCGACTTGCGCAATTCCTCACGCCATTGGGCGTCGCGTGGAGATATAGTATTTTTTGACATGACAAATTATTTTTTTACCGGGTTGTAGGCGCGCATACGCATCATCATTTCATCAAAATCTACCTTGTGGGCATCGAACTCCGGACCGTCAACACAAACAAAGCGTGTTTTACCATCGACAGTCACACGACAAGCGCCACACATGCCGGTACCGTCAACCATAATCGTATTGAGCGAGCACATTGTCGGCACATTATATTTTTTCGTAAGCTCTGACACGAACTTCATCATAATTGCCGGACCAATAGTAACAACCAAATCAACATTTTCGCGGTTAATCACATTCTCCACACCGGCTGTCACCAATCCTTTCTGACCATACGAGCCGTCATCGGTCATAATAATAACCTCGTCAGAATATCGAGCAACTTCATCTTCCAGAATAATCAAGTCTTTGGTGCGGGCTGCCAATACCGATACAACACGGTTACCGGCTTCTTTCATCGCCTTGATAATCGGGAGCAACGGAGCCACACCGACGCCACCGCCTGCACATACAACTGTTCCATATTTGGCAATCTTGGTAGCCTGACCAAGCGGGCCGACAACATCGGTCAGATATTCACCCGCTTCAAGAGCACAAATCTGACGTGTCGAATCTCCGACAGCCTGAACCACAAGAGTTATCGTACCTTTATTTATATCAGAATCAGCGATTGTGAGAGGAATACGTTCACCCCTTTCGCCACTGATGACAATAACAAAGTGTCCCGGACGACGCGAGCGAGCAATCAATGGAGCCTCAACAACAAGCTTGACTACATTTTCAGAGAAATGCTGTTTTTCAATGATTTTATTCATTTTGATATATGTAAAATGATTGGCGACAAAAAAACATTTGTCATCACTTGCAAAGTTACTCAAATATTATGAATATGGAGCCTTTTATTTCAAAAAAAAATCGTAACTTTGCGACTTAATAAAAAAATTGTTCAGTGGAAACAAAATATATCTTTGTCACAGGCGGAGTCGTTTCCTCTTTAGGGAAAGGCATCATTTCATCGTCGCTCGCTTGCTTGTTGAAAGCACGTGGTTATAGGGTTACCATCCAAAAATATGACCCTTACATCAACATTGACCCCGGAACGCTCAACCCATACGAGCACGGCGAATGTTATGTCACAGTCGATGGACACGAAGCCGACCTTGACCTCGGTCACTACGAACGATTCACCGACATCCACACAACCCGCGCCAACAACGTAACAACAGGTCGCATCTACCAAAGCGTAATTGACAAAGAACGCCGTGGCGACTATCTCGGCAAGACAGTCCAGATTGTTCCTCATATCACTGACGAAATCAAACTCAACATCAAAAAGCTCGGCAAAACCGGCAACTTCGACTTCATAATCACCGAAATCGGCGGAACCGTAGGCGACATCGAATCGCTCCCGTTCATCGAAAGTGTAAGACAGTTACGCTGGGAACTCGGCAATAACTGCGTCTGCATCCACCTGACTTATGTCCCCTATATACGTGCCGCAAAAGAGCTTAAAACCAAGCCGACCCAACACTCGGTTAAACAGCTTCAGGAAGTGGGTATCCAACCCGACATCCTCGTTCTGAGAACCGAAAAAGATATTCCGGCAGAAATGCGTCGCAAAATCGCACTTTTCTGCAACGTTGCGCCCGATGCTGTTATTCAATCGGTTGATGTACCGACCATTTACGAGGTACCCCTAAAGATGCACGAACAGCATTTCGACGAATTAGTTCTACGTAAAACCGGAGTGCCCGTCGAAGGCGAACCCCACATGGCTCCCTGGCTCCACTTCCTCGAAAAGATGGAGAAAGCCGAGAAAAAAATCACAATCGGACTCGTCGGTAAATACGTCGAACTTCAAGACGCCTATAAGTCAATCAACGAATCGCTTTTCCAGGCAGCAACCTACAACGACCTGCGTCTCGACCTGCGATTCATCCACTCTGAAAAAGTTAACGAGAGCAACGTTGATAAAATGCTCGGCGACCTCGACGCTGTAGTCATCGCCCCCGGCTTTGGTCAGCGTGGAATCGAAGGCAAGTTTGTCGCACTCAAATGGTGTCGCGAAAAAAACATACCGACCCTCGGAATTTGCCTCGGAATGCAATGTATGGTAATCGAGTTTGCCCGTGACGTACTCGGACTGACCGATGCCAACTCAACCGAAATGAATCCCAAAACTCCATATAACGTCATCGACCTTATGGAGGAACAGAAATCAATTTCAAACCTGGGCGGAACAATGCGACTCGGTGCTTACGACTGCGAGTTGCAACCTGACTCAAAGGCAGCCAAAGCCTATGGCAAGACTAAAGTCTCAGAACGCCACCGTCACCGCTTTGAATTTAACAACGAATATCGTTCTCAATTTGAGGAAGCCGGTATGAAATGTGTTGGCGAAAACCCCTCGACTCACCTTGTTGAAATCGTTGAACTCCCCGACCACCGCTGGTTCATCGGTACTCAATACCACCCTGAGTATTCAAGCACAGTCCTCAACCCCAACCCGCTGTTCGTAAGCTTTGTTGCGGCTGCCAAAGAATATAAGAACGAACGTCACACTGATAAGAAATAAACCGACTATCAATAACAAACCAAGAAATAAATCACAGAATATAAATTAGATATGGATAAAAATACACTACTCGGCCTTGTAATGATGGCATGCGTTGTTTTTGGCTTTATGTGGCTCAACAAACCATCAGAAGAACAACTCGCAGCACAACGCGCCGAGCAAGAACAAATGGCTGAACAAGCCCGTATCGAAGCTGAAGAAGCAGCTAGAATAGCATCTCAACCCGACTCGATTTCGGCAACAGAACGAGCCTCGTTGATTCCGACAATCAAACAAATCGGCACTACCGATTCTGTAAATGGCACCGTATCATTTGCCGATGCTAATGTCAACATCACAATCGATGGTCAAAACGTCAGCGGAACAGTTTCAGCTGCCGGCAGCTCAATCGAAATCAACGACCTGCTTGCCAACAACTTTGGCGATCTCACTTTGGCTCAGTCAAAAGCTGCTGTTAAAAACCTCCGTGCAGCTCTCGAAAATGCCGGACGTTATAGTACATTTGCACGCTATCTCAGCGGTTCTGAAAACACCGTTGGACTTGCCAACGATCTTATCGCCATCGAATTTTCAACTCTCGGTGGTCGCCCGAGCCGTGCCACCCTCCTCGACTATGACAACTTCCTGAACGATGACACCACCAATGTTGTGATGTTCACCCCCGAGACTTCAACATTCAACTTCAAGTTTGTTACAACCCAGCAACAGCGCCTCGACACCGACAAGTTCTATTTCACTCCAATTGTCGAAAGCGACTCTACTGTGTTGATGAAACTTGACCTCGGCAACGATGCCATGTGGGGCATCAGATACACCCTCCGCCAGGGCAGCTACATCCTTGGCATGGAAGTTGTTCAGAAAAACATGGAATCAATTATTTCGCCCAGCACCGCCACAATCGACTTTGATTTCGGCGTGAAAATGGCGCGCAATGAAGCCGGTCGCACATTTGAAGAACAGAAAAGTGCTATCTATTATAAATATGTGGGCGATTCACCCGACGACCTCAACTATTCAGCCGACAAAACCGAAGAACTTTCTCAACCCGTAAAATGGATTGCTTTCAAAGATCAGTTCTTCTCAACCGCGTTCATTTCCCGCTCATCATTTGCTACTGCCGAAGTGCATCAGCAGGTTCTCAAGAACGACCCTATGTTCCTGAAACAGATGAACGCATCAACCGTTCTCGAATACAACCCGACCGCCGAGACTCCGGTTGCATTTGATATATTCATCGGCCCTAACCTCTATCCCCTTTTGGCATCGCTTGATGACACACTCGACACTAAAGAGGGGCTTCAACTTACCCGCTTAATTCCGCTCGGTTGGCCTATCATCCGTTGGATCAACACATTGATTATTATTCCTGTGTTTACATTCCTCAACGGCTTTATCTCAAACTACGGTATCATCATTCTCATCTTGACAATCTTCATCAAGATCATCCTCTTCCCGCTCACCTACAAGAGTCTTATCTCACAGGCAAGAATGAGAGTGCTTGCTCCCGATATCAAAGCTATCAATGAGAAATATCCCGGTCAGGAAAACGCAATGAAGCGAAACTCAAAAACTATGGAGCTCTACTCTCGCGCAGGTGCCAACCCGATGTCGGGCTGCTTGCCGATGTTGCTTCAGATGCCTATCTTGATTGCGATGTTCTGGTTCTTCCCCTCTTGTATCGAACTCCGCGGTGAATCATTCCTTTGGGCTCACAACCTTGCAGCTCCCGATGTGATTTTCACCTTGCCATTCACTATCCCCTGGTATGGTAACCACGTTTCACTCTTCTGTCTTATGATGACTGCTGTCAACATCGTCTATACACGCATCAATATGCAAAATCAGGCAGGTAGCGACCAAATGGCAATGATGAAATGGATGATGTATCTCATGCCCGTCATGTTCCTCTTCATCTTCAACGACTATGCTGCCGGCTTGAGCTACTACTACTTCTTGTCGCTCCTCATCACCATCCTTCAAACCTACATTTTCCGTCATTTTGTTGACGAGAAAAAAGTAAGAGCAAAAATGATGGAGAACGCCGCCAAACCTCACAAAAAGAACGGATGGCTTGCCCGTCTCGAAGAAGCACAGCGCAAACAGCTCGCTGAAGCACGCGCCCAGCAGCAAAAAAACAATAAACGTCGCTAACAAAATAGCGTTTAGCTCCATAATCATCAATCAATTGTCTGATGAATGATCAATTGTTTTATGATGCAATAGATCTGCTTAAAGAGCTGATCGCAACCCCATCGGTCAGCCGTAGCGAAAGTGCTGCGGCTGACATTGTGTATGACTTCATTGTCAAAAATATCCCCGGGGTTACTCCGCAACGCATCGGGAACAACATCTATATCGCCGACCCGACGTATGATGCCACCCGCAAAACTCTCCTGTTAAACTCACATATCGACACCGTTCCCGCAGCCGCCGGCTGGACTCGCGACCCGTTCATCCCATCCCTTGAAGAAGACGGAAAACTCTACGGACTCGGCAGCAACGATGCCGGAGCTTCTTTGGTCTCTCTATTGGCGGCATTCCGCTGTTTAGTTGCCTCTCCAAGAAGCTACAACCTGATTTTTGTAGCCTCAGCCGAGGAAGAAGTGAGTGGCAAAGAGGGCTTGACTGCCGTTTTGCCGATTCTACCAAAAGTCGATTGCGCTATTGTCGGTGAACCAACCGGAATGAGACCCGCAATAGCTGAAAAAGGGCTTATGGTGCTCGACTGCACAGCCCACGGAGTTGCCGGACACGCCGCCCGAAACGAGGGAGTCAATGCCATATACAAAGCTATCGACGCTATCAACCGACTTCGCGACTTCACTTTTGAGAAAGAGTCTCCGACTCTCGGGCCCGTCAAGGTCAGTACTACAATAATCAACGGCGGAACAAAACACAACATCGTTCCCGACACCTGCCAATTCACCGTTGACGTCCGCACGACCGATGCCTACTCAAACCTCGAAGCACTCGAAATACTGAAAGATGTCGCCGGCGAAGAAATTGATGTTGTGCCCCGTTCAACCCGACTAAATCCCTCATCAATCTCTGCCGACCACCCGATTGTCAAGCGGTTTGAGATGCTCGGACTTGAACCGTTCGGCTCACCTACCTTGAGCGACGGAGCATTAATGCCATGGCAAAAAGTCAAAGCCGGTCCCGGACAATCGTCACGTTCTCACACTCCCGACGAGTATATATTAATTAATGAGATACGTGAAGCAATCGAAATTTATATTAAAATATTGACCAATATCAATATTTAATACACATATTAATATTATATTTGCAAATTAACCCATCTCGTTTATATATTATATGAGTAATCCAGACAAAAAAATCCCATTGCTCGGCATGACCCTCGACCAACTCAAGGGAGTTGCTCCCGAAGTCGGGCTGAAACCGTTTGCTGCCAAGCAGATGGCGCGATGGCTCTATGAAAAAAGGGTTACATCAATCAACGAGATGACCGATTTATCAAAAGCCGCGCGAGAGAAACTCGCTGAGAAATACGAGATTGGACGCAAAGCTCCAATCCATTGCGCAACTTCGGCTGACGGCACAAAAAAATATCTGTTTGAAGCTCGACCCGGGCGACCGATTGAAGCGGTCTATATTCCCGACCGCGACCGTGCTACACTTTGCGTGTCGTCTCAAGCCGGATGCAAGATGAACTGCCAGTTCTGCGCCACCGGGCGCGGAGGTTTCCAAGGTAGCCTTACAGCTGGCGAAATCATCAATCAGATACTCTCGATACCTGAAAGCGAATCGTTGACCAATATCGTTTTCATGGGAATGGGCGAACCTGCCGACAATCTCGAAGCCGTTCTTCCCGCACTCGAAATCCTGACCGAGAAATGGGGATTGGCATGGAGTCCGCGACGCATCACCGTTTCATCGGTTGGCAAACTCGACGGAATGCGTCAGATACTCGACAAAACCAAAGTGCATATCGCATTGTCGCTTCACACCCCGTTCCCTGGACGTCGCGCCGACATCATGCCCGTCGAAAAAGCCTACCCGCTCAACGATGTTCTCGACCTGTTAAAACAATATGACTTCAGCCACCAGCGCCGATTGTCATTTGAATATATAATGTGGAACGGCATCAACGATGATTCACGTCACGCACGAGCACTCGCCCGTATTCTTCACGGACTCGATTGCCGAGTAAACCTGATTCGTTACCACGCATTAACACCCGACGATCCGATGCAACCGTCTGACAATGAGACGATGATTCGGTTCCGCGACCTCCTTAACGACTCGGGAATAACCGCAACAATAAGAGCGTCGCGTGGCGAAGACATCGACGCTGCCTGCGGAATGCTCGCCGGAAAACAAAACAAATAAAACAAGAAAGCGTTATATTAGAAGACTTAACTTAAGCAACAATATGAAAAAGAGACTCCTAACCGTAATCTGTCTTTTTATCACCTGTATAGCCGCAATGATCGCCGGCGAACCGACAATCAAATTTGACTCGGAGAAACACGATTTTGGCAATATCAAAGAGGCTAACGGCTTGGTGACAGCGACTTTCACATTCAAAAACACCGGCGATGGTCCACTTGTTATCACATCGGCAAAAGCAACTTGTGGCTGTACAACCCCAAAGTACTCTCAAAAGCCGATTAAACCGGGTGAAACAAGCAAAATTTCTGTCACTTACAACCCCGTAGGTCGCCCCGGCGAATTTTTCAAAGAAGTAACTGTCAAAACCAACGATAAAAATCACAAACGCCTTAAACTCATCATCAAAGGCAACGTCATACCCTCAACCCCCAAGTAAATGAAACGTCTTTCATTAGCACTTATTCTCTGTCTATCAGCATTTTCAATATTTGCAGGTCCTCATATCAAATGGGACAAAACCGTCCACGATTTTGGAGCGTTTGACGAGAACAACGGTCGTGTAACCTGTCGTATGACATTTGTAAACGACGGTAACAAGCCGCTTGTAATCACAGCCGCACGTGCAACCTGTGGTTGCACAACTCCATTTTATACCAAAGACCAGATTTTGCCGGGTCAATCGGGATATGTTACCATTTCGTTTAACCCCATAGGTCGCCCCGGACGCTTTGAAAAAAATATCACAATCGAGACTAACGGCAACCCTACCAAATCTACTTTAACAATCAAGGGTGTTGTAATCGGTTCATCAAACACGATGCGTTCAAAATTCCCGGTTGCGGCAGGTCCGTTGCGACTCAGAACAACCGTCATACCGTTTGGCGAGGTTGAAAAAGGACACACCGCCACCGCCTATTTTGACGTTTACAACACATCGCGCGAAACTGTTTCGGTTGGTTGGGAAAACCTCCCCAAATATATATCGGTCAGCGGCAATCGTGCTGTTGCGCCGGGCGATTATGCTACATTTGCATTTACATTTGCTTCAGATTTGACTTCGCTCTATGGCATTGTTGACGGCAACATAACTTTGATTCCCAACCAGTTGCAACATGGTAATAACGTCAACATTTCGACTGTCGCCGTTGTCACCGAGGGCTTTGGAAAGATGACCGTCGCTCAACGCGAAAAGGCACCCGTAATCGGTATTATTCCCGAAAACATTGACCTGAAAACAATCAGTCGAAATTCAGCTCCGATACTCGAATCGGTAACCGTAAAGAACTTCGGCATTAATCCTCTTAAAATCAGACGTGTCTATACCTCTGATTCCGGAATTACCGTCAAGATTAACAAAACCGAAATCAAAAAGGGTAAAACGACTCAGATTGAGGTCGCTATCAACCCGATGGCTTACACCGGTAAGACAATCAACGCAAAAGTTATTGTCATTTCTAATGACCCCGAAAACCCGACCGCATCGTTCAGAATCTTAGCCGAACTTCAAAACTAAATATCTTAAACCAACACCTCTTAAAACTCACCCAATCATGGAACATCCCGAAAACGACTCTCAATATATCGGTCTGACCGTTAATTCAGGCGTGGTTCAACCGCCGTCGGTCAATCCCTATCTCAAAAAGTTCAAACGCAAACCGCTCCCCTCGCCGGGTGAGATGGTCGAACTCATTCTCAAAGGTGACATGACCACTCTCAGCCGTGCAGTCACTTTGGTTGAGAGCATCAACCCCGACCACCAGGCTATTGCTCAGGAAGTTATTGAAAAATGTCTTCCCTACTCAGGCAACTCTCGACGCATCGGCATCACAGGTGTTCCCGGTGCCGGAAAATCAACATCGATTGATGTTTTCGGCTTGCACGTCCTCAAAAAAGGGGGCAAACTTGCCGTGCTCGCTATTGATCCATCGAGCGAGCGCACTAAAGGTAGTATTCTCGGCGACAAAACCCGCATGGAAAAACTATCTGTTCATCCCGACGCTTTCATTCGCCCTTCTCCATCAGCCGGTTCGCTCGGTGGTGTAGCCCGTAAGACCCGCGAGACAATCGTGCTTTGCGAGGCAGCCGGCTTTGACAATATATTTGTCGAAACTGTCGGTGTCGGACAATCTGAGACCGCCGTTCACTCAATGGTCGATTTCTTCCTGCTCATTCAGCTTGCCGGCACTGGTGACGAATTGCAGGGCATCAAACGCGGTATCATGGAAATGGCTGACGGAATTGTTATTAACAAAGCTGACGGCGACAATATTGACCGTGCCCGACTTGCCCAGGCTCAGTTTAGAAGTGCCCTTCATCTTTTCCCGCCGACAACATCGGGATGGATGCCCGAAGTCCTCACCTACTCAGGTTATTATGAACTCGGCATTGAAGAAGTTTGGGCTATGATTGATCGCTACTTTGACTTTGTAACCTCTAACGGATATTTTGAACACAAACGTCGTCAGCAGGCGCGTTACTGGATGTTTGAATCAATCGACACCCAGCTTCGTTCAAACTTCTATAACAACCCTGAAGTCAAAGCATTGCTCGAACGACTTGAAACCGATGTGCTTGAAAACCGACTCAGCTCATTTATCGCAGCCAAAAACGCATTAGACTTCTACTATGATGAAAAGAAATAATGTCTTAAAACAGCTCTCGGTTATCATTGTAGTGATTTTAGCAATCACCTCGCTAACCTCGTGTCTGTCAAAAGAAAAGGTCCAACTCAAAAAGAGCGTCGAAGAATACGCATCGACTCTCCCTCAAAACGTTGCTCCCGGCGTGACAATCATGTCGGTTTCCTATGACACCGACGACAATAAAGTTGTCTTGAAATGTGACATCGAAAACAAAGCCGTAGCCGAGGCTGCCAAGGTCAACAGCGTTATGCTCAAAGCTGCGTTTGTTCCCTATCTCAAACATGCAAAAGCCGGTAACCAATTCATAACCAATATGATTAATGCCGATGCCACACTCGACTGCCAGTTCTGGCACACCGACCAGCAATCGGCGTCATTTGAAGTAACTGCCGACGAAATTAAATAAAAACAATTATGGAAAGCAAGAAACAGAAACTGGTGTTTCTCACCGGAGCCGGAATGAGTGCCGAGAGCGGAATCAAAACGTTTCGCGACTCAAATGGCTTGTGGGAAAATTATCCCGTTATGGATGTAGCCAGTGCTGACGGCTTTGCTCGCAATCCCGAATTAGTACACAAATTCTATAACATGCGACGTGCCGACCTTCTTAAAGCCGAACCCAACGAAGGTCATCGACTGGTTTCTCAACTCGAAAAAGATTATGATGTTTATGTCATCACCCAAAACGTTGACAATCTGCACGAACGCGCAGGCAGCAATAAGATTATTCACCTCCATGGCGAGCTGATGAAAGTAAGAGCCCTTGACGATGAATCAAAGGTCTATGAACTCAAACCCGATGCAATCGAAACAACTCCCGACACTGTGATTGACGGACACCACGTGCGCCCCCACATCGTGTTTTTCCAAGAAGCTGTTCCAATGATTGAACCGGCTGTCAAAATCGTCCAACAAGCTGATATAATTGTCGTTATCGGTACGTCATTGGTAGTTTATCCGGCAGCATCTCTTCTCAATTTTGCTTCGCCGAACGCCCGGCTATTCTACATCGACCCCAATCCCGCAGTTGTTCCTTCGCGTGTTACTGTCATCAGAAAAGGAGCATCCGAAGGTATGAAAGAGCTCATCGAGCAACTCTGAAATTTACATTTGTAAACCATATAAAAACGGAGACCGAAATACTTTTTTGGTCTCCGTTTTCCTTAATTACACAACTTAACACGCAATTTAAAACAACTTTAATACCGGCACAGCTTATCCCGAAAAGCTAAATGTTGATAACTTTTTTTCTAAAAAAGAATTTAGATATGTAAATTATCTCAGAAAAAATAGCTAATTTTACAACGTAAAACCAACAGGTGAAATAATTAACACGATGGACGAACAAGTATATCACATACCGGCACTACTTCAGGAGTCTATTAACTCTCTGAATATCAAGCCTAACGGAATATACGTCGACGCCACTTTCGGTGGTGGCGGACACTCGCGTGCCATCGTTGACCAACTCTCGCCCGAGGGTCATCTCTACTCGTTTGATCAGGACCGCGATGCAATCGACCGTGCTTTCACCGACCCGCGACTGACCGTTGTCTATTCAAACTTCAGATTTCTGCCCAACTTCATGCGCTTCTACGGTCACACTGATGATGTTGACGGAATTCTTGCTGACCTCGGCGTTTCGTTCCACCACTTCGACGATGCCGACCGCGGTTTCTCCTTCCGCTTTGAAGGTCCGCTCGACATGAGAATGAACCGCAACGCCTCGCTCACCGCCGCGAAGCTCATCAACGAGAGCGATGAAGAACGCCTTGCCGAGATATTCTATCTCTATGGCGAACTGAAAACCTCACGAAAAATCGCCCGCGAAATCATCAAGACGCGCTCTCAAAAACCGATCGAGACAATAAGCCAACTTGTTGACATAGTGACTCCGCTTCTCGACAAACGTCAGACAAAAAAAGAACTCGCATGCATTTTCCAGGCACTCCGAATCGTTGTCAATGACGAAATAGACGTTTTGAGACGATTCCTTTTGGCAACCGCCAAAGTACTGAAGCCGGGAGGACGACTCGCAATCATAACATATCATTCGCTCGAAGACCGCCTGGTCAAAAACTTTATGAAGACAGGCAACCTTGAAGGGAAAGCCGAAAAAGACTTCTACGGTCGCAACCTCTCCCCCTTTAAGCCGCTCGGAGGCAAGCCGATTGTTCCTTCCGACGAAGAAATCGAACGCAACCCGCGTTCACGAAGCGCAAAACTTCGCGTAGCTGAAAAAATTTAATCAACACTAATCTGATAAACCAATCATTTTCCAATAAACCAATCAACTATAATGGCAAAGAATGTAAAAAATAAAGACAACGGTCCGTTCTCATGGTTCTTCCGAGCCATTCATGGGCGTCTTTTGTCGTCTGACGTCTTTGTCCATAACTGGGGTAAAATTCTTTGCGTGATGATAATGTTGCTCGTCTTCATCACCAACCGATACAACTGTCAAACACGCATGGAAACAATCCAATCGCTCACCCGCCAACTCGAAGTTGTCAAAACCGAGCGAATCCGCGAGCGTAGCCGCTACATGAGCCGCACCCGCGAAACAGGTATGCAGGAACTTGTTGATTCTATGCATCTTAATCTACACATTCAAGAACGACCACCTTTTCAAATCAAGTACTAAGACATGGCGAAAAAGAAATCAAAGAAGAAATTTATCCTCGCACGCTATATGCTCATTTCAGGATGCGTGTTTCTATTAGCAGGGTGTGTTGTGCGCAATCTTTTCAATACCACCATCGTCAATGCCGACAAGTGGAACGCACGCGCCGAAAAAGAACTTTCAAAATCAAACATAATCTACCCCGAACGTGGCGACATCCTCGCCTCTGACGGCAGTGTACTCGCCACAAATTTACGATTCTACACCGTCCGTCTCGATTTCAGATCTGAACGATTTAAAACCCAGGCATATATCGACTCAATCCCGATGATGGCTGACTCGCTGGTAAAATTCTTCCCCGGCCGTGCCACCCGCAAACAGTGGATTGACTCCCTCTCAAAACCTGTTAAGAAACCCGAGAATAAACGTACGCGCGGCTATCGCGTAATCGACAATCTCTCTTATACCGACCTACAGAAAATCAGAACAATTCCGTTCTTTAGACTCAGAAACTCAAACCTGAACGGCTTTGTTGTTGACTCAAAGGTAAAACGCGAACACCCATACGGCGACATGGCGCGTCGTTCAATCGGTGGTGTCGGTCAAACAAAGAAGAGTAGCGAAATCCACGGCATCTCAGGTCTTGAATGTGCGCTCGATTCACTCCTTTATGGCAAACCCGGTGTATCAAAGAAAATCAACCTCACCCGCCGCATCGACGACTGGATTGACACCGCCGCCGTGCCTGGTTATAACATCGTGACAACCATCGACATCAATATGCAGGACATCGTCGAGAACGAGCTCAACCGAGTTCTCGAAGAATGTGATGCCGACTGGGGCGTGGCAGTGTTGATGGAGGTTGCCACCGGCGACATTAAAGCCATCTCAAACCTTGAAAAGAGCAAGAAGACAGGTCATTATATCGAAGGTATGAACCGTGCCGTGCTCGGCTTTGAACCAGGCTCGGTAGTCAAACCGATTTCAATGCTTCTGGCTCTTGAAAACGGACTTGTCAGCAACGTTAACGAAGTCCTCCAGATCGGTAACAGCTATGCCTATGCAAACGGCAAGCCAATCACCGACTCTCACTACAACTCAGCACTGACCGTAGAGGGAATCATCGAACAATCAAGCAACATCGGCATGACAAAAGTCATGACCCGCAACAACTCGATTTTCCACTCTCATCCCTCAAAATTCTATGACGAGTTGGAACGTATCGGCTTCTTTGAACCGATGCACACCGGTATCGCCGGCGAACGTCGCCCCGTTGTCGAGAAAAAACCGAGCCGCCTTTCATTGTCGCGTATGTGCTATGGCTATGCAACAATGATTCCGCCGCTCTACACCCTTGCAATTTATAACGCAATCGCCAACAACGGTAAATTTGTGCGTCCCCGCCTATACTCTCGCCTTATCGGTGAAGAGGTCGACTCAATCCTTCCCGTCACCTACGTCAGAGAACGCATCTGCTCAGAAGAGAACGCACTCAAGCTCCAGCGCATGCTCGGTCTCGTTGTCGAAGGCTCTCACGGAACAGCCCGCCGACTCAAAAACGACATGGTTTCAATCGGTGGCAAGACCGGAACCTGCTACATGGTTGACCCCGAGACAAGAAAATATAACACTGCTGCCAGACGCTTGGCATTCTGCGGATTCTTCCCCCTCGAAGACCCCAAATATTCTTGCATCGTGCTGACCTGCCGTCCGCGTCAAAAACTCATGAGTGCAGCCGCGACAAGCGGTGAAGTTGTCAAGAACACCGCAATGAAGATGTATTCTCGCGGTATGCTCGGCAACTCAAGCGACTATCACACCGACCAACCGCCACAAGGCAAGACTCCCCACGTCTATCGCACAACCAAGCCCGACACATACAGCCTTATCAGCTCTATTTCTGGCGTCAAAGGCGACCCGTCAACTCCGCTCGTCACCTTTTCAAAAGGAATCGTACCCGATGTTTCGGGACTCGGACTCAGAGAAGCCGTTTCGGCAATCGAATCAGCCGGCTTCAACGTCAGCTTCTCGGGACGCGGATATGTCAACTCTCAATCTCCTGCCGGCGGAACAGTCAGCAAAGCCGGTAGCACCGTAACAATAAAACTGATTTAAACGATATATGAAACTTCTAAGCCAAATTACCTCAACAATCAGTGTTTTAAGTCGTGAAGGTAACACCAACGACCTTAAAATCAAAGATATTGTAAGCGACTCGCGCAAAGATGTCGAAGGGGCGCTCTTTATTGCCGTCAAGGGCGTCAACGTTGACGGTCACTCATTTGTCGATGACGTTGTTGCCCGTGGGGCAGCGGCAGTCGTTGTCGAAGAGCTACCTAAAAAGCTCGACCCCAAAGTTGCCTACCTCAAAGTTGAAAATTCGGCAATTGCGCTTGGCGAAATTTCATCACAATGGTTTGACAACCCCTCGTCAAAACTGAAACTCATCGGTGTTACCGGTACTAACGGTAAAACCACAACCGCCACCCTCATCTATGAGATGGCTCATCTCATGGGATTCAAAGCCGGACTCCTCTCAACCGTCAAGAACTATATTGACTACGAAGCAGTTCCAGCTACGCACACCACTCCCGACCCCATCGTACTGAACTCACTTCTCGCTCGTATGGTTGATGCCGGATGTGAATATGCCGCAATGGAAATCAGCTCTCACGCCGCCCACCAGCATCGCATTGCCGGACTCACATTTGCCGGCGGAGTGTTCACGAACCTCACCCGCGACCACCTCGACTATCACAAGACC
>JAIDRE010000006.1 GCA_029061925.1 Muribaculaceae bacterium
GAAGAAACCCTACAACAATGGGGGATGTGAAAACAATTAAATCATATAAAAATGAAAAAATCTAAATTGATATTAGGTGTTTCAGCTGTTTTTATGGCAATGACAGCCACCTCATGTATGGGTGCATTCTTAGATGTTTCTGACGGACCGTTTGACTATGTTTCAGGTCCCGTATTTGCTCCCGACCCTATATATACGCCCGCACCGGTATTCACCCCGTCAATCTTGGGTCCTCTATATAGTCCGTTACCACCGTCGCGTCCTAATTTTTACCCCGGCCCCGGTTCGGTAGTTCGTCCTAATCGTCCTGTTGTCAGTAAGCCCAACCGCCCCGTAACGTTGCCCGACAATGTACCTGTCTATACTAATGGTGGAATAAATGGTAATCGTGGCGAAAATAGCAATTCAAACGGACAACGTCCGGGTGCAAATACCCGTAGATAAAATTATTTTTTGTAAATTTGCAGATTGAAACATAATTGAAGAATCATTCTGCAGTGAAAAAGAAAACCATTTGGGATTTGAATCGCGATACTGTCGAGCAGTACAAGGCAAAAGAAAAAAATCCACTTGCTGTTGTGCTCGACAATGTGCGTAGCCTCAATAATATTGGCTCTATATTTCGTACATCCGATGCCTTTGGTATCGCTAAAATTTGTCTGTGCGGTATCACGGCAACCCCACCATCTCCCGAAATTCACAAAACCGCATTGGGAGCAGAAGATTCAGTAGAATGGCAATATTTCGACTCAACCGACAATGCGTTAGCTTCATTGCGCGCCGAAGGTTATATAATATGTGCGCTTGAGCAGGCTGTTGACAGTGTCGCTTTACAAGACTTCAAAGTTGAGCAAGGAAAGAAATATGCCATTGTTGCCGGTCATGAAGTCAACGGAGTTGACCAGGCAATTGTTGATAGTTCAGATTTTTGCATTGAGATTCCGCAGGTCGGCACAAAACACTCATTAAATGTGTCGGTTTCGACCGGAGTGGCTATGTGGCACTTCTTTGAACAGATGATTAACGGAAAGTGATTTTTTTCATCGCGACTAAATATCTTCTCCCGTGCGATGGTCATATTTCAAGACGGGGAGAGCCCAGTTGTAGTGAAGTGCAAAGAAGCGGAGCAATATAACGGTAAAACCGCACACACTTTGTTGAACAACCGCAGTGAATCCTAATAACATACAAACCCAATAGAGAATTCCTCCTGCAATACAAGCTGTTGCATAGATATCCTTACGGAAGAATAGAGGTTCTTCGTTGATGAGAATGTCACGCAAAACTCCACCGAATGAGCCTGTTATCATACCCATTGCAATAGCAACCCACATCGGGTAACCAACGGCAAGTGTTTTTTGTATTCCTATGACAACGAAAAGTGCCAGACCTACAGCGTCAAATAAAAAAAGCGTTTGGTTGAATCGAACAAGTGTGCGTCTGAAAATGACTACGATCGCAAACGATAGCGCAGTCACCAACAGGTAAAGTGGCGTACTCATCCAGAATACAGGGATGTCAAGAAGCACATCGCGAAGCGTACCGCCACCGATTGCTGTCACAAGTCCGATTGTATAAGCTCCAAACCAGTCAAATTCTTTTGCGGCAGCAAGGCGGATACCTGATATGGCAAACGCTATCGTACCGATTACTTCGATAATGAAAAGGAAAAGTGAGTCCATTTATTCTATGTTGGAGCTTTTATCTGTATTTTTATTGTAGAAACGACAAACCGGACGCAATCCACATTCCATACAATCGGGGCGACGTGCCTTGCAGGTATATCGTCCGTGAAGAATGAGCCAGTGGTGAGCTTGCGGAATAAGTTCTGCCGGAATATTTTTCATTAATTCACGTTCGGTTTGAAGCGGATTACGACTATTGGTGGTCAGACCGATGCGTTCACTGACACGAAAAACATGGGTATCGACTGCCATAGCCGCCTTGTTAAAGACAACAGAAAGAATAACATTGGCGGTTTTGCGACCGACTCCCGGGATTGTCAGCAGTTCGTCCATCGTATCGGGAACCTGACCGTTGAATCGTTCGACGAGCGCACGCGCCATCCCGACAAGTGACTTTGCCTTGTTGTTGGGATATGAAACCGATTTGATAAATTCAAAAACGGCTTCGGGCGTTGATGCTGCGAGCGATTCTGGGGTAGGAAACGCCTCAAATAAAGCCGGTGTAATCATATTGACACGCTTGTCGGTGCATTGAGCCGACAAAATGACCGCTACCAAAAGTTGGTAGGGCGATTCATAGTGCAGTTCGGTCTTTGCGTCGGGAATTGCCTCGGCAAGATATTTGAGTGTGAAGTCGTAACGTTCTTTTTTTGTCATTGAAGACTCCGACGTTTGTTAATTAGTGGGCCGACTTGAATTCATCAAGGAAACGAATGTCGTTTTCTGAGAAGAGACGAAGGTCGTTAACCTGATATTTGAGGTTGGTGATACGTTCGATACCCATTCCGAGCGCGAAACCTGAATATACTTTGCTGTCTATGCCGCATGCATCGAGAACGTTGGGGTCAACCATACCGCAACCGAGAATTTCAACCCATCCGGTGTGCTTGCAGAACGAACATCCTTTGCCACCACAAAGGTTACAAGAGATATCCATTTCGGCTGACGGTTCGGTGAATGGGAAGTAGCTCGGACGGAGTCTGATTTTGGTGTCAGATCCAAACATTTCGCGGGCAAAATATAGAAGTGTTTGCTTGAGGTCGGCAAACGATACGTTTTTGTCAACATATAGGGCTTCAGCTTGGTGGAAGAAGCAGTGGGCACGCGCTGAAATTGCTTCGTTACGATAAACGCGTCCGGGGCAGATGATGCGGATCGGAGGTTCAGAGCTAACCATTGCGCGAGACTGAACCGATGAGGTGTGAGTACGCAACAACACGTCGGGATTACGCTGAATAAAGAATGTATCTTGCATATCACGGGCGGGGTGGTCAGCCGCAAAGTTAAGAGCTGAGAAAACATGCCAGTCATCTTCGATTTCAGGACCTTCGGCAATAGTGAAGCCAAGGCGGCGGAAAATGTCGATGATCTCCTCACGAACGAGCGAGAGCGGGTGACGAGTTCCGAGTTTTACAGGTGTTGGAGTACGGGTAAGGTCAATGCCTGCTGTTGTATCTTCAGCCAACTCAACGCTGTCGCGGAGTGCCTGAATTTTAGCGGTTGCAAAGTCTTTCAGCTTGTTAAGCGAGCTGCCCAACTCTTTTTTCTGTTCAACACTGAGGTCTCTGAAGTCATTGAAAAGGGCTGAAATAAGACCTTTCTTACTGAGGTATTTAATGCGTAGAGCTTCTACTTCGGCTGCCGCTGAGGCGCGAAGGTTCTCTATCTCGGCTGTTAATTGTTGAATTTTCTCTTGCATTATATGATATTCTGTTGTCAGGCTACAAAATTACAAAATTTCTATGTACTTTTGCATTATCATATTCTATTTTTATTGCAATGAAGAGTAATTTCCTTGAAAAAGTTGAGACAACCATCAAAAAATATGGTCTTCTTACCCCTGAAAAGGGTCATGTCATAGTCGCTTTGAGTGGCGGTCCCGACTCTGTTGCTCTTCTTGATTCGCTCGTTCGACTTGGCTATAATGTGGTTGCCGCTCACTGCAACTTCAATTTAAGAGGTGAGGAGAGCCGGCGTGATGAAGATTTTGTCAGGTCGTTGTGCGGCAGCAAGAATATCCCCTTGGAAATAATAATGTTTGACGTTGAGGCTCGACGCCGTCAGACCGGAGAATCTGTTGAAATGGCTTGTCGCGAACTTAGATATGGATGGTTTGATATTCTTGTGGAAAAATATGATGCACAGGCATTGGCAACCGGACATCACCGAGATGACAATATTGAGACTTTACTACTCAACTTGTTGCGTACAACCGGCTTGCGTGGCGTGTCGGGTATTAATCCGAAAGGCAATCGTCGTGTAAGCCCCTTAATTGAGTGTTCTCGTGATGAGATTATGAACTACTTGTCGATGAGACGTTTGGGATATGTAATAGATCATACTAATAACGAAACCGAGTATCGACGTAATAAAGTACGTAATGTTATCATCCCTGCCATTGTGTCACAATTTCCTGATGCCTGTGAACGTTTGGCGGCATCAATCTCTAATTTGTCAGACGATCTGAATTTATTTAATGATGCTGTCAATGAATGGCGTATCCGTTACTTGACAAGTGACAATACTATTGATATTAATGAGTTGAAACGAACTCATAAAACTCCATCGGCATTGTTATATCGCCTGCTTGAACCCTTTGGATTTAATCGCAATCAGGCAACTGATATCATAAATAACGTGACCTCGGGCGCAAAGTTTATGTCTAATGAATATGAGGCGGTTATTTCGCGTGGTATTCTTAGAATATCAAAATTTAATGAGACAGAACCACTCCGTAAATTAAAAATGACGATAACCGATGTCGCTGATTTTAAGCCGTTGACTAATGCCGGTCAAGCAACTTTTGATGTGTCTATCCTCGATAATGACCCCAAATGGGAAGTCAGACCATGGCAACAGGGCGATCGCATCAAGCCGTTTGGCATGAATGGAAAGTCAAAAAAACTTAGTGATATTTTCAATGATTCAAAAGCTGATGACCGCGTAAAACGCAGTTCGATTGTCGTGACCCGTAACAACGAGATTGTTTGGGTTGCCGGCTTTAGACAAAGTAACCTGTTTCGGGTTGATGAAAACACAAAACAGGTTGTGATAATTTCGTTTAGCGACGACGAATGATGATATGATTTGATTCGGTAATCACCACATCCACAGCTACGTCGTGGGGCTCGGCTTCAATATCATCGACAAGCTGGAAGTCATATCCGACACCTACTTTAGTTGCCCGGCTTTCAGCCAACAGTCGGTCGTAATATCCTTTTCCGCGACCAACACGGTTCCCGTTGCGGTCGTATGCTACTGCCGGAACAACGATTAGTTCTATTTCGTGAACATCAACCGTATCATCTCCGTCGGGTTCTTCAATCAAGAATGCTCCGGTTTGCAATCGAGATTTATCGTAGGGCAAAATCTCAAGATTTAAACCGTTTACTCTCGGTAGAAAAAAATGTTTTCGGCCTGCCCATCGGTCGATAAATTCGTGAGTCGATAATTCATCGGGCAGAGAGTGATACATCAGAATATGGTCGGCAAGTTGGAACGCTGCCGATTGTTCAAGGCGTTCAAAAACTCGGCGTGCTGCATTTATTTTGTCAGCTGCTGAGAGAAGCGCTTTTTTTGCACGGATTGCGCGGCGGATGTCATCTTTTTTCATTTGCTGATTTGAATTTTGGTCGTTCCCTCCTCGGGTAATATCGGGAAGGCTGTGTTTCCTGACGAAATCTCTTCAAGGGCACGTTTAACACCTATGTCAGAACGGTTTATCACACGGAAATATCCATTTTGACCTTTGATGTCGCGGATAATCAAAGCCTTCAATTGATTAACAATTAAGTCGTGCGAAATGTTGATGTAATACCAGCGGGCAGGGATTCCGTTTTGTGCCGCATAGTTGACAAATGAACGGAGCAAAATCTCGTCAGAGGGGAGTACTTTTTCAATATCTTCAGCCTCGGTGAGCGATTGACGGTTCATGTCGCAATACTCAAATGCAAATCTTTGAAGCAGTCCGGCATTAACTACATTGATATAGTAGTTGGTAATACCCGATGTATCGACAGGCACATAGATGTCGGGCATGATGCCTCCGCCGCCATAGACTGTACGTCCGTGAGCGGTTGTGTATTGGTCGCCCAAGTTGAGTTTAACTGAGTCGGCTGAGAAGGCCTCGCCGTGAGTGTAACGTTCGTAAATGTCATTGCGATAGCCAACTGCATCAGTATAATCTTTCTGGATACAACGTCCCGATGGGGTATAATATCTTGCAATGGTAAGACGGACGGCACTACTGTCTGGAAGGTCGGCTTGACGCTGAATGAGACCTTTACCAAATGAACGGCGTCCGATAATCAAACCACGGTCATTATCTTGGATCGCTCCGGCAAAAATTTCGCTTGAACTTGCCGAGTATTCGTCAATCAACACTGTGACTCCGGCATCTTTAAATGTTCCGCTACCATCGCTGAGGAACACCTCATCATTTGATTTATAGCGACCTTTCTTAGCTACAATAACCGATCTCGGTTCAAGGAATTCATTAGCCATCAATATTGCAACATCCATAAATCCACCGGTATTTCCACGCAAGTCGATGATATAGTTTTTCACGCCCTCGGCTCTCAATTTGATGAGTGACTGAATGAATTCATTGTATGTTGTGCGATTAAAACGTTTCACTCTGATAAATCCGGTCGAATCATTAATCATATAAGATGCATCGATTGATGACACAGGAACCATACCGCGCGTAACATCATAGTTGAGAATTTTCTTTGATGTAGCACGTTTGATGCCGAGAGCAACGCGGGTTCCCTCTTCACCTCTGAGTTTTTTCAAGACATCTTCATTAGTAATTCCTTTTCCGGCAACCGATTCGCCGTCAATCGTTACGATACGGTCTCCAGGCATTAGTCCGACTTTCTCAGACGGACCACCCGAAATGACTTCAATAACGGTGATTGAGTCATTGTTTATCATAAACTGAATACCAACACCGTCAAACGAGCCTTCGAGTTCTTCGTTAACGCCTTGCAGTTTGTTGCTCGGTATATAGAATGAGTGAGGGTCGAGGTTTGAAAAAAGTTCGGGTAATGTTTCTTCAAGAAGACTGTCAAGATTTACTTTATCGACATATTCGCTCTCGATGAGATTCATTATTGTCGCAAATTTCTTGGTCGATGAAGAAAATCCGTTTGTTCGTTTAAGGAGTCCTCCGGCAAGCATACCGCAAATAAAGAAAACGGCGGCTATCACCGGGAACCATTTCAAAAGTGATTTATTTTGTTTCATATATGAATTTAGTCTACTGATTCGATATGTACACACTCAACACCGGCACGTTTTAAAAGGTCGATGCCGTCGCAAATGCGATATAGCTCATTGAAAACCACGCGCTTAACGCCCGATTGAATGATTAGTTTGGCACATTCAACGCAGGGCGATGCTGTGACATAGAGTGTTGCGCCTTGGCTTGAATTATTGCTTCGTGCTACTTTGGTTATTGCATTGGCTTCAGCATGCAAAACATAGGGCTTGGTAACGCCGGCTTCATCTTCACAGACGTTTTCAAATCCGGCAGGTGTACCATTATAACCGTCAGATATTATCATTGAATCTTTGACGATTATTGCTCCGACTTTACGTCGTTGGCAGTATGAATTTTCTGACCATATACGCGCCATGCGAAGGTATCGCTTGTCGAGAATTTCCTGTTTGGGTTGCTCCATTTCTAAAGCTAAATGTGTTGAAAAGGTTTTATTGTAGGACTACTCGGCAAAATTAAGCATAATAT
>JAIDRE010000060.1 GCA_029061925.1 Muribaculaceae bacterium
GCAGCGTCAGATGTGGATCAGAGACTGATTATATATTTAGTAGTACCCATTAGATCTTGGTCTCAAAATTTATCTGATATATATTCCAACTTCAAAAAGGAAGTACATCAAGAATATAATTCATTTCGAGATAACTGTAATCAGAAGTACATTCAGTTTTTGAAAGATGCATGGGCTCAATATTCCGGAGAAAAACCGATTCCGGTTCCAAATGTTACGCCAATCCCTCCCAAGCCCTACGAAAAGGATAACGAGACAAATCCTGTCGTCGTTAATCCCGAAGAGATTCCGGTACCAATCTCTGAGCCTCAGCCTAAACCTATTGAACCAATCTATGAGCAACCGGTTGTTGTTGAAAATGCTCTATCTTTTGATTTCTATGGTATTCCTGCAAAAGTAAGATTTCCAAAAGATTTGAAACTGAAATTAAATAACGTTCAACCTCAATCTATTGCTGATGGTTGGGAAACCCTTTGCACCGACGAAATTAACAACACAATAAGAGATTGTCTTGAAGCTCGCATAAGATATAATCTATCAGACTGGGCTTATCTTCTTTTTTTGGCAGAGGTAGGCAAAGCTTTTTCTAATAATCCTAATGAGTCAACATTATTAACTTCGTTTCTCTATTGTCAATCAGGCTATCAAATGAGATTGGCTGTAGATGGTGATAGACTAATGATGTTATATGGCAGCAAACATCAAATTTACAATAAAGGATATTTTGATGTTGACGGTGTATTTTTCTACCCATTTGGTGAGCCTTCCAACTCAATCAGCATTTGCAATGCAGTCTTTGAGAGCGAAACGCCCCTATCATTGAATATCGATAAAGAACAATTGTTAGGGGGCAATATGTCACAAGAGCGAACAATGACATCCGGAAGGAATAATGACATAACCATTGTTAGTTCTGTCCCTCAAAAGCTTATAGATTTCTATAATACATATCCGACATCAAATCTTGACGGCAACCCAATGACAAGATGGGCAATGTATGCCAACACACCTTTAGCGAAGAAAACGAAAAACAAGATATATCCAACTCTACGCCAATATATAGCTGGGATGAACAAGCTACAGGCTGCAGAAATTTTGCTGAATTGGGTTCAAACAGGCTTTGTTTATGAATATGATGATAAGGTGTGGGGACACGACAGAGCTTTTTTCGCAGAGGAGACTTTATATTATCCTTATTGTGATTGTGAAGATAGATCGATTTTATTTTCTCGTCTAATACGAGATCTGCTTGGACTTGATGTTGCTTTGATTTACTACCCCGGTCACTTAGCAACTGCTGTTTGCTTTGATGAAGAAGTTAAAGGTGATGCAATGATAATCGGCGGTCGTGAATTTATTGTTTGTGACCCGACTTATATTGGAGCACCGATTGGTGCACAAATGCCAAATCTCGAATACGATAAAGCACAAGCAATAATATTAAAGAAGTCATTATAAGCAATACCAATTGTCTGTCTATTTTCTACAAAATACATTCGATTTGTCATTAAATAAAATGAAAAAGGACTGTTATTTTCTATTTTGATTGCATATTTAAAAATTTATTCCTACCTTTGCAGTCCGTAAAATAGTAAATCAATAACGAAATATATAACGGCAATGAAAAGAACATTTCAACCTTCTAACAGAAAGAGAGTTAACAAGCACGGTTTCCGCGAAAGAATGGCAACTGCCGATGGTCGCAAAGTACTTGCTCGTCGCCGCGCAAAAGGTCGCGCTCGCTTGACCGTTTCTGACTCTATCGCCAGCAAATAATGCTCGCTTGGTAAAATTATAGCCGGCGGATTCTTTATAAAAAGAGTCCGCCTTTGCTATTTTATATACATGTCGATAATCAAACGATTTTAAATTTGCCAGAACAAAACTTTTGTTGTAATTTCGCATCGGTATGAAATGTAATCATGACATATCGTATTCGATACTTTTTGAAACCCTAAACGTTCTTTTATGAATAACGATCAAAAGCTGATGAATTCGGCAGCTGACAATATCCGTGTTCTCGCGGCTTCAATGGTTGAAAAAGCTAAATCAGGACACCCCGGCGGGTCGATGGGTGGAGCCGACTTTGTAAACGTTCTCTATTCGTCGTTCCTTGTCTATGACCCTGATGACGCATCATGGTTTTGCCGTGACCGTTTCTTCCTCGACCCCGGTCATATGTCGCCAATGCTTTACAGCGTGTTGGCGCTTACAGGTCGTTTCTCAATCGAGGAACTCCAGCAATTCCGATCTTGGGGTAGCGTAACTCCGGGACACCCCGAACTCAACGTTGCCCGCGGAATCGAAAACACGTCAGGGCCTCTTGGTCAGGGTCACACAATGGCTGTCGGGGCAGCTATCGCCGAACGCTTTTTCCAAGCCCGCTTTGGCGATGTTGTAGCTCATAAGACCTACGCATTTATCTCGGATGGCGGTATTCAGGAAGAAATTTCACAAGGTGCAGGCCGTCTTGCCGGATACCTCGGTCTCCACAACCTGATAATGTTCTTTGATTCAAACAAAGTTCAGCTCTCAACCGATGTCGATTCAGTAACCACCGAGGACTATGCCGCAAAATATCGCGCATGGGGCTGGAATGTAATGGAGATTGACGGATGCAATCCCGACGCTATCGCTGACGCTATCCGCGCTGCTCAAAATGAAAAAGAACGTCCTACTCTCATAATCGGTAACACAATTATGGGTAAAGGCTGTGTTACTGCCGACGGTAAAAACTTTGAAGGTCAATGCAGTACTCACGGTCAACCCCTCAGCAAATCGGGTGCCGACTACCCCGCTACTGTTGCCAATCTTGGTGGCAATCCCGAAAATCCATGGGTTATACGTCCCGAAGTTGCCGACCTATATAAAAAACGTGCCGACGAGCTCCGTAAAATCGTTGCCGAACGCCGTGCTCAATTCAACAAATGGGCAGCCGAAAATCCCGAAGCAGCCGCTCAGCTTGCCGATTTCATTGCCGGTAAACTTCCCGAAATTGACTATGCTTCTATCGTTCATAAAGCCGATATTGCCACACGTACAGCTTCGGCAAACGTGTTGTCGGTTCTTGGTGAAAAGGTTAAAAATATGATTGTATCGAGTGCCGATCTTGCCAACTCTGACAAGACCGATGCATTCCTCAAGAAAACCGGAGCTATCACCCACGGAGATTTCTCCGGAGCATTCCTCCACGCCGGTGTTGCCGAACTCACAATGGCAGCCGTAATGAACGGTATTATCCTTCACGGCGGTATGGAAGCTGCATGCGGAACATTCTTTGTATTCAGCGATTATATGAAACCGGCGGTGCGTATGGCAGCGTTGATGCAACTTCCGGTTAAATATGTATGGACTCACGATGCTTTCCGCGTCGGTGAAGACGGTCCGACACACGAGCCGGTTGAACAAGAAGCTCAAATCCGCCTTCTCGAAGAACTTAAAAACTTCAATGGCAAACCGTCACTCCTCGCTATCCGTCCCGCCGACTCAGCCGAAACGACAATCGCATGGGAAATGGCAATGGAAAACAAAGATACCCCAACCGCTTTGATTTTGTCGCGCCAAGATCTCAAAGACCTCCCCTCACCCACCGGTGACCGCTATCGCGAAGCCGAAGGTATGCGTCACGGCGGTTACGTTCTGCTTGACAATCCAAGCTCAAAAGTAACTTTGGTTGCTAACGGATCGGAAGTTTCACTTCTTTGCGAAGTAGCCGTACTTCTTGAAGCTGAAAACATTCCGTGCCGAGTTGTTTCGGTACCGTCAATCGGTCTTTTCAACGCTCAAGATGCTGAATATCGCGAAAGCGTAATCCCTGCTAAAACACCGGCATTCGGTCTCACCGCAGGACTCCCCTCTACACTTCGTTCACTTGTAGGCGCAAACGGATATGTCTATGGTCTTGACCACTTCGGCGCATCAGCCCCTTACAAAGTGCTTGACGAGAAATTTGGATTTACCGCACAAAACATCCTTATGGAAGTGCGCAAATTCATCAAAATGTAATTAACATATAACTCATTATAAATAAAAGAGGTATGTTTACGAGCATACCTCTTTTTTAATATTTCAATGGCACAGGAAAAATTCAATCGAGTTGAACTCTTAGTAGGCAACGATGCTATGCAACGAATTGCATCGGCTCGTGTTATAATCTTTGGAGTGGGCGGCGTTGGCAGCTGGGCAGCCGAAAGCCTTGTGAGATCAGGCTTCGGACATATCACACTTGTAGATTTTGACCGTGTCGAGGAGACAAATATTAATCGTCAGCTCCCGGCTACAACCGCAACGGTTGGAGACATAAAAGTTGAAGTCATGGCGGAGCATCTCAGACAAATCAACCCCGACTGTGACATTGTCGCCATACGTCAATTCTATACCGAAGCGACTGCCTGTGAGTTTAACCTCGAAGAATATGACTATGTTTTAGATGCCATAGACTCTCTCCGCGACAAAGCGTTGCTCATAATAAATGCCACACGATGTAATCGTCCAAAACTGTTTTCATCAATGGGCGCCGCCTTGAAAATGGATGCCACAGCTATTGATGTAGCCGAATTTTGGAAGGTTCAGGGATGTCCGTTGGCTGCTGCGTTACGTCGCAAATTTAAATCATCGGGAATTTTTCCTGCAAAGAAATTCAAGTGTATATACTCCCCTGAATTATACCAAAACAGAGGATCCCAGCCGATTGAAGCCGAACAATCACAAGGCTCAACCGACACAGCCGATCTTGACAATGTCAAAGTAAAAAAAGCTCAGATAAACGGCACAATGGCTCACACCACAGCCATATTCGGGTTTATGCTTGCCGGACTGGTAATCAACGATATATGTAGTTAATCGGCATTATTTTTCGCCGGTCATCTTAGCGATCGACTCTTTTGAGCCAACAGTCCAAAGCACATCGCCAACTCTCATTGCCTCGCAAAGCAAATCACTTACAAATTCTTCGCCACGACGTATTGCTACAACGTGAGCCTGATAGTTGCGTCGAATATCGGCATCCATAATACTACGGCCAACAAGCGGAGAGTTTTCGGTCAATTCAATCGTGACGATTTTGAAATCGGGGAATTTTGAATCAGAGAACTTCTCATCTTTTTCAACTACATCAATGAGTGCCTGAATCTGATCATCAGTACCGATTACACCGATATTATCACCAGGGAACAAACGAGTGTCACCTGTCGGAATAGGAATTGACTCGTTACCGCGCTGAATGTTTACAACCGAAACACCGTAACCCGATCTCAAGGGCGAATCCATTAATCGTTCGCCAACAAACGGACAGCCATATCCAACGTGCATATAAGCAAGGTGAAGGTCGCTGACTACGTTGTTATTTTTGCCTGTCTTACGCAAGTCGCGTTCGTTCAAGTTATTGATGAAGGTTGTTTCAATCTTACTCATACGAGTTCTGATGCGGCGCGAGAACACAAACAAAATAAGGAACGAGATAATTACGCCACCAATTAAACCGATTGACAACGAATAAATTGAAGTTAAGAGATATACAACGAAAGCCAACACTAAAATCAAGCGGAATATTGACATCACCATAAGCGGTGCATGGTAGTTGTGGTGACGTTCGGCAAGCAGCTGACGTTCAGCCTTGTGAGAAATCGGCAATGACAATGCAAGCAGGAAAGGAGCCATTGCGGTCAACGCAAGAACCGACGTAATCAACTTGCTCCATTTCGGAATGAACTTGTCAATAAACGGCTCTACATAACCGGTTGCAACAAGCGTTATCGCAATCAGAATTATGGTGTAAAGCATTATGCGCCACAGATATCGTTTAATCAACGTACTCCAAACGTGATTGTTACGCTCTGCGACAGATGTTGATGCCGAAGTTGAATATTTTTCCATTATCACTCGCAGACGACGTGGCATAATCTTCTCTAACAGGTAATATGTCGGGTCGGCAAGCCTGATGAAATATGGTGTTGTAAATGTGGTGATTACCGACACGGCAACTACAATCGGATAGATTGTCGGTTCAAGCACGCCGAGCGACATACCCAATGATGCGATAATAAACGCAAACTCACCGATTTGAGTGAGCGAGAAACCTGATTCAAGAGCAACTCTTAAGGTTTGTCCGGTCACAAGCATACCGGCAGTACCAAACACAATCATTCCAACGATTACGACGCCTGACAAAATCAAAATAGGTTGCCAATATTCAACAATAATATCGGGTTGCACCATCATCCCGACAGAAATAAAAAAGACAGAACCAAACAGGTCTTTAACCGGCATTGTAACATGTTCGATTTTTTCGGCATAGCTTGTTCCTGCCAATATCGAGCCCATCACAAACGCTCCGAGCGCAAGTGAGAATCCACACATAACCGAGAACACCGACATTCCAAGACACAAGCCCATTGAAACAATCAGAAGGCTCTCATTATTAAGGAATTTACGGAATTTATTGAGCAGTGAAGGAAGGATATAAACACCCACCAGAAACCAGATACAGAGAAAGAACACGAGTTTACCGACACTCATCAGCATCTCTCCGCCCTCAACACTGTTATTGATAGCAATTGACGACAATATCACCATCATCAAGACAGCAAAAAGGTCCTCGATAATAAGGACTGCGAATACTAATGATGCAAATTTCTTTGTTTGTAATCCTAAGTCATTAAATGCCTTAATGATAATGGTCGTTGATGACATTGACAACATACCGCCCAAAAACAAGCTGTTAATGTTGGTAAATCCCATCAAATGTCCAATAAGATAACCGGTTGTCATCATTCCGATTACGATTATCAACGACGTAACGACTGCCGACCCGCCGACATTCATCAACTTCTTGAAACTGAACTCCAAACCGAGCGAAAAAAGAAGTACAACTATACCGATCTGCGCCCAGAATTCAATATTAGCTTCGGTAGTCACCGATGGCAATGGCTCGAAGTTTGGACTTGCTAAAAAGCCGGCGACAATGTATCCAAGCACGACCGGCTGTTTGATTTTTTTAAACAGAATAGTTACAATTGCGCCGAGCAAAAGAATGAACGAGAGGTCTTCGATCAAGCTCTCTACGTTCATGGTCGATACGGCTTCAGTTGATACGTTTGCTAATATCATTGAAATCAGAATTGGATAGTTATCAGATACTTATTTGATTGGCAAGAGTGATTGAGCGTGTCGAATGAACACTGCTCAAATCTTTAAAGACAGCAATATAGTTTGTCGCATCTTTAACGAGTACAACAAGATTGAGACTCGTTGACCGCTCGGCATAGTTGTAATCAACAAATACGTTTACGAGCGGAATATTATATTTTGCCAATATGTTTCGATATTCATTGATGTCTTCAACAATCTCATCAACCTTGATTCGTATGATTCGAGATGACGAACCGACATTGATTTTATGTTCGATGTTCTCGATGATAACAAGAATAAACATTATCAAGAGTGTTGCGATGAATGAAAGGACATAAAGCCCGACACCAACAGCCAGTCCGATGGTAGCAACCATCCAAATCCCTGCGGCGGTCGTCAGTCCGCGCACCGACCCTTTCATCTGTATTATCGCGCCTGCACCCAAGAAACCGATACCCGACAATACTTGTGCCGCAATTCGTCCCGGGTCGCCGTTCTTTAATCCGAGATATTCCTGAGGAACATAAATTGACAATATCATTGCAAGTGTCGCACCCATAGAAATGAGTGCAAAGGTTCTTACACCAGCCGACTGACCTTTACGTTTACGTTCAAAACCTACGATACTGCCAAGCAACAGGCTCAATACCAACTTGTATAGTGATGACGCTGTCGTCACCTCTATACTGTTGACTTCCTGAATAATGTGAGAAATGAAATCAGACATCGGCAACGACGTTTATTTTCTCATCTCAAAAGTGCGAGACGCGATGCGGTAATTGTCGCAGAACAATTCTACAGTGTATGTTCCGGGGTTAAGAGTTGCGTTAACATCCCAATAAATCTTGATTCCGCCAATCTCCTCGCCGGCATATTCGATTGATTTGCGAGCAGAGCATTTAACCTGCTGACCTTCAAAGTTGAAGACACCACCATTACCAAGGAGATCGCCTTCGGGCGAGATCAATCGCATATAAATTTCTTTTTCACCCACGGGAGTTGAGTTGTTTTGAGGAATAGAGAAGGTTACAACAATTTGACGTGCTTTGGTAATATTTTTTTCTACCTTGCCGTTAGCTTTAAGAGCCTGCATCGTAACTCCGGTTACATTAAGCTTTTCGG
>JAIDRE010000061.1 GCA_029061925.1 Muribaculaceae bacterium
TCGAGTTTTTATGACTCTTGTACTACTCTTGTCTATTGTAAATCTTTCAATGTTCTCGGGATGCTTTCGGATTTTGTCGAAAACTTTGCAAAGTTACGGACTATTTTTGAATTGACCAAATTTTTATCCGATTTTCTTTATTCCTTCGCGCTACCTCAGACCTCTATCCGAAAAGCGAGTGCAAAGTTACTCACTTTTACACAATCTGCCAAATTTTTTAAACACTATTTTTGAATAAAAATCGACATTTTACATATAACCTTTTATCATTCAGCTAAATAATTTTCACAATTTATCGCTCTATTTTGCATTGTCGCAAAATTAACACGCCCAACGTTCGATTATACTAGTATAAATTTGTCGAAAATAAATAAATTATGTAATTTAGCGGTGTATTTAAGTTTTCACTATAATATATATAATAAATGTATAGCATATTTCGCCCCATATTTTCTACCGCAATATTTTTAATCGGAACAACCGGAATTTTCTGTTCGGCTCAACAAAAAGTTAGATTTCACAACGAAAGTGAAGACACAACCCGCATCAACGAGCTTCTAATCAAATGCCAAAAGGTTAAAACTCCCGGTGAAAAAGTTAAAGCGATGGCACTCAGCTTTGAGGGCACACCATACGTTGCACACACTCTTGAAGGCGACACGGAACTTGTTACCGTTAACATCGACGAGCTCGACTGCACTACATTTGTTGAGACCGTACTTGCTTTGGCCTACACAGCAGAAGAAGGTCGCACATCGTGGCGCGACTTTGTATATAACCTCGAAAGAATCAGATATCGCAATGGTGAACTAAACGGGTATCCATCTCGACTTCACTACATCAGCGACTGGATTGTTGACAACTCACATCGTGGTAATCTTCAAGAAGTTACAAATCGCTTCCCGTTTTACCATAACATCACAAAAACACTGTCGTTCATGACAGAAAATCGCGATAAATATCAATCATTAAAAAGCGATTCTCTTAACTATGAACGCATGAAAAATGTAGAATTGGGCTATTACAGCCACCAATTCCCCTACATCAAGACCGTTGATTTAAGAAAAAAGGAAACTAAAGATGCGTTCCAATCGGGAGACGTTGTAGCATTAGTAACTTCAATGAAAAATCTTGACGTCACCCATCTCGGAATAATCATCAAGAAAGATGGCGAGCCGTACCTTCTTCACGCATCAAGCTCACACGGCAAAGTCGAAGTAACAAGCGTACCTTTCGATGAATTTATGAAGAACAACCGCTCGCTGCTCGGCGTCAGAGTAATCAGACTTAAACAGTAAATAACCAATTAATTTACAGCCAACAATTCTATTTCAAAAATCAAAGTTGAGCCGCCGGGTATTCCCGGCTGGCTAAAACGTCCATAGCCCTGCTCGGCGGGGATATAAATTTCAGCCTTTTCGCCGACAGTCATCTTTTGAAGAGCAATTATCCATCCAGGCACGAGATCTCTTAACCGAAATGCGGGGGGCGTACCGCCATGGCTACTGTCAAAAGTCTTGCCATTTATGGTCTTGCCGACATAATGCACGGTAACCACACTATTACGATTTGGCGTTATAGCACCGCCCCCCTTTTTAAGCCGTTTGATAAGTACGCCTTTGTCTAAGGTTTCAACCCCCGACTCGGTCGCCTTTTGGCGAAGCCATTCTCTATTTTTTTCAGCGTATTCAGATTTTGCCATTATGATACATAATTAATATCGTTCAACGATGTCGAGAATTTCAAGTGGACGGTCAACGATGTTTTCAGCGTAAGCATCTTTCAATTCTTCAACCGGACGGAATCCCCATGTCACGCCACACGATGCGACACACGCACGACGAGCGGTTTCGATATCGACACTCGAATCCCCTACATAGAGGACATCCCTTTTAGGAGTAGGACATTTCGTCAAAATTTCGAACACAATCGAGGGGTCGGGTTTAACAGGAACACCTGTCTTCTGGCCTTCAACAGCCGACCATGTTATATCACTGAAATAATGCCGAATGAGCATCTCGACAGCAGCTTGATATTTGTTAGAGGCAACAGCGACTTTCACTCCCCTATCGGTCAATTCAGATAACAACTGATTGATACCATCGTATGGTATCGTATTATCGGTCATGTGAGTATTATAATAATCGGTGAAGAATTCCCTAACCCGTGCAACAGTTTCGGGGTCACGAGCCTCATCGGGCAATGCACGTTCAATCAATTTCGAAATCCCATTACCGACCATATAAGGATAAGTGGAAATGGCATGAGTTGGGAATCCGGTTGCACTCAATGCGTAGTTAGTCGCCTCGCCGAGGTCATCAATCGTATTGAGCAACGTGCCGTCAAGGTCAAATATAACAAGTTTTTTCATTATATTCTGTTTTAATATTTTTCTTAGAAAGGATATCCGACCGCAAAATGGAATGTTGCATCACGTCCCCATTTGGGATGAATGATAGGCCACGGTTCCTGATTGCGAGCAGGATTGTGAGCCTTCAATCCCAAGTCAAGACGCAGAAGGAAGTAGGTGAAGTCCATACGTATTCCGGCACCATATCCAAGTGCAATCTCTTTATAGAACGACCCGGTAAACAAACCGCCCGGCTGATTGACATAGTTGCGAATTGTCCAAATATTTCCGGCATCGACAAACAATGCAGCCTCGAACACCCAGAAAAGTTTGGCTCGATATTCAAAACTCATATCAAAACGAATGTCACCACACTGGTTAATGAAGTCAACAACCGAGTTTCGTGCATCATAGCTCCCCGGTCCGAGCGTGCGGACATTCCACCCGCGCACACCGTTAGCACCACCGGCATAGAATCGTTTTTCAAACGGAATCATACTTGAGTTGCCATACGGCACCCCCACCCCGAGTCCGGCATGGAGTGCAATCGAATTTCGCGAATCGAAATTACGGGTCCAGTTATAGTCTCCCTCAGTTTTGAAATATTGAGCAAACTGAATTCCGAAGATTTTATATGCACCGTCGTGCTTCTTAGCGCCATCGATTAGTGAAATAGCATAAAGAAAGTTTCCGGCAATCTCCGATGCCCAGCGGAAAGAATAAATGTGAGCCTGACGGTTGACCGATGCCGAGATTGTCGGCGATGCCATACGTCGATTCGTGCGATAATATGTATAACCCATTCTCATGATGAAGTGGTCTTCATAACTATATCTCAACAGCGGGTTTTGTGGTGCAATTTCATCAATAAAGTCGATGGTTGAGCGTGGTAGATAGACAAAGTTTACATCGATCAAATCAAACGTACGACGGATGGTGTTGCTGCGGTTCGACCATTTATATTTCCAACCGGCTCCGGCGATAACACGCGTATATTCTGGTCGTTCCTGATAGTTCAATGAAAGAGCAACCTCACTCGACGCTAAAATTTTCTGTTTAAACTGTTTTGAGAGGAACGGAGCTTGAAATTTAGGGAACGTCAAACCGATTTCCCCTGCATATTCAGTATAGCGATTGTTAATCAAGCCCTCAAAATTGCCCGAAATACTTTCGTATGACGTACGGAATTTAGTTGTTAGCATTTCAGAGCCTTTCCAAAGGTTTCGGTGGAGATAGGTCAATCCGATACCAAACCCGAGGTCGCCCTCCGAGTTGGTTCCTTCAAGCTCAAAGGTAATACCCTGTTTCTTTGCCCTCGAAAGCAAGATGTACGCATCGAGCGCGGGGTTACCATCCAAAGTTCCTGCCGGCACAAGCGAAATATTGATATATTTTAGGATTGATAATCGACCCAAAGCCTCGTATGTGCGGTCAACACGAGCGGAATTATATAGTTTGTTTGGTTCAATAAAACACTTTTCCTCAAGGATTGATGGTCTGAGATAGCGGTCGTCACCATATAAAATTGTCAGGCCGTGATACTCAACCGAGTCAACCGTCATCGCCTTGAAGTCGTTACCAACACGAGCCGCATCATAGTCGGTAACAATATACACTTTTCTAACCATATAACGTTCGTGCGAGCCGACCGAATCGACCATAGTTTCACCAACATTTACTTTCGCCACAGGAGGTCGAACTACCATTGTCAGCTCAACTTGCTTTGACTTTTCGGTTGTGTCAGCGATAAACGTAATATATTCCTTTGTGAAAGCATAATAACCTTTTTCGCGAAGTCGCTCGGTAATCAAAGTTCTTTCGGCATCGAGAGCATTGCGGTCAAAAAAGTTACCTTTCTGAATCGTAAAGAGTGCTGAATCCGCCATTATCAACGATTTCAGCGCATCATCTTCAATCTGATAATCAATTGTCGATACGACATGAGGATTACCGGTCGAAACGATATAGTTTACGCTCATTTTTTTCTTTCCGGTTTTGGGTGTAGAAATAGCCTTTACCTTCACATCGTTATATCCTTTATTAATCAGAGCCTGGCGTAACTGCCTTACTGACTGATTAGTTAATTCAGCATCATAAATAACCGGCGGCTGACCGATTTTTCTAACCCAGCGGTTATACCATTTTGTCGAATCCTGCCCCGAAAGGTTATACGTCGCCAACTGAAGTTTGGCAAAACCTAATATCTTATGGTTAGGCGTTTGTCTGAGATAATTAGCAAGTTGATCGGGCTTTACATTTTCCCTATCACCGTCAACCGTAATAGTCGCGCGATCAAGCAGATACTTCCCGTCGGGCACATGGCGTGTCGAGCTACATCCTGTCAATAACGACACGACAACAACGAGAATTAGGTATTTTATTAATCGCAGACTTAACATCGGCTGTAATTTGATGCAAAAGTACATAAAATTTAAGAACCAGCCGAAATTTTAAGCCATGTTTTATCAACATAGATACAAAATAATTTTGTAACTTTGCACTCACAAAAATCAATTAACTAAGGTAAATATATAATCATGGCTAAAAAAGCTCTACTTATGATTCTCGATGGCTGGGGCATTGGCAACCGGTCAGAAAGTGACGCAATCTATTCAACTCCCACCCCATATTGGGACTATCTCATGGCAACTTATCCTCACTCTGAACTTCAGGCAAGTGGCGAAAACGTTGGTCTCCCCGACGGACAAATGGGTAACTCGGAAGTTGGACACCTCAATATCGGTGCAGGTCGCGTGCTTTATCAAGACCTTGTTAAAATCAACAAGTCAATCAAAGACGGCTCTATCCTTGAAAATCCCGAAATCAAAAACGCATTTTCATACGCTAAAGAACATGGCAAAGCAATCCACTTCATGGGTTTGACCTCAGACGGCGGTGTTCACTCTTCACTCGATCATCTTTTTGCACTTTGCGACATCGCAAAAAAATATGAACTTGACAAAGTATTCATCCACTGCTTCATGGACGGTCGTGACACCGACCCCCGCAGTGGTAAAGGTTTCATCGAACGCTTGACCGAACACTGCAAGACATCTGCCGGAACTATCGCTTCAATCATCGGCCGTTTCTATGCAATGGACCGTGACAAACGTTGGGATCGCGTTAAAGTTGCATACGACCTTCTTGTTGACGGCAAAGGCGAACAAGCAACCGACATGGTCAAGGTTATGCAAGAAAGCTATGATAACGACGTTACCGACGAATTCATCAAACCTATCAACAACTCAACAGTTGACGGTACAATCAAACCCGACGATGTTGTCATTTTCTTCAACTACCGTAACGACCGCGCTAAAGAGTTGACCGTTGTTTTGACTCAGCACGATATGCCCGAAGAAGGAATGAAAGTAATCCCCGGACTCCAGTACTACTGTATGACTCCCTACGATTCTTCATTTACTGGTGTTCATATCCTCTTTGACAAAGAAAATGTCGAAAATACACTTGGCGAATACCTTTCTTCGCTCAACAAAAAACAGCTCCATATCGCTGAAACTGAGAAGTATGCCCACGTAACATTCTTCTTTAACGGAGGTCGTGAAAATCCCTACGAAGGTGAAGAACGCATCCTTGTTCCTTCGCCCAAAGTTGCAACCTACGACCTCAAACCCGAGATGAGCGCCTACGAGGTTAAAGACAAACTCGTTGAAGCAATCAACTCTAAAAAATATGACTTCATCGTTGTTAACTATGCCAACGGCGACATGGTTGGTCACACCGGTATCTACAAAGCTATCGAAAAAGCTGTTGTAACTATTGACGAGTGTGTTATGGACACCGTTGAAGCCGCTAAGAAAAACGATTACGAAGTCATCATCATTGCCGACCACGGTAATGCCGACAACGCAATCAATGCCGACGGCACTCCCAACACTGCTCACTCGCTCAACCCCGTGCCATGTGTTTATGTAACTGAAAACAAAGACGCTAAGGTTGCCAACGGTATTCTTGCCGATGTTGCTCCAACGCTTCTTCACATCATGGGACTTCCCCAGCCCAAAGAAATGACCGGTAAAGACCTCATTTCTTAACAATCAGTCAAACATTACCTCTAAGAGTCCACAATGGGTAAAAACAAGCTCAAGAAATTCAGCGAAATGGAAACATTCGACCGAGTGTTTCAATATCCGTTTGCACTCCTGACCGATGGCAAATGCCCGATAAAAGGCAAATGGCATTCCGACATATTCAAAAACGACAACCCGATTGTCCTTGAACTCGGGTGTGGCAAAGGCGAATACACCGTTGGAATGGCACGCCGTTTCCCCGACAAAAACTTCATCGGAATTGACGTTAAAGGAGCCCGTATGTGGACCGGAGCCAAGGAAATGAATCGCGACAACATAACAAATGCCGCATTTCTCAGAACAGATATCGAACTTCTCCAGGCTTTTTTTGAGCCGGGAGAAGTTTCTGAAATCTGGATTACATTTCCCGACCCTCAGATGAAAAAAGAGCGCAAACGCCTGACAGGTACACGATTTCTCGAACTATATAAAAAGGTGATGAACGATAACGGAATTGTCCATTTAAAAACCGACAGCCCGTTTCTCTACACCTATACGCGCCTTTTAGCCGAGCACAACAATATTAAACCTATTCACCAGACCGACAACCTTTATGGCGCACCGGCAGGTCAATATGACGATATTCTCGGCATAAAAACGTTTTATGAACAACAATGGCTCAGCCGTGGTTTGACAATAAAATATATTGCATTCCCGCTTGCTCATGATTCCGAGCTTGAAGAACCGCCCTATGAAATCGAACCCGACACCTATCGCAGTTTTTCGCGTGGCGAACTCCAGTGTCCTGAATTATGCGCACCCAAAGTGACACCAAAATCATGATAGAACACCTCTACCCAAAACAAATCACCGACGCTCTTTCAACTGTCCGCTACCCCGGTACCGGCAAAAATATCGTTGAAAGCGGCATGGTTGAAGATGACATCCGAATCGATGACAAAAAAGTTTCATTCTCATTAATCTTTGACCGCCCTACCGATCCATTCATAAAATCTATCGTTAAGGCTGCCGAGACTGCTATTCTCACCTACGTTGGCGAGGATGTTGACATCAAAGGCAACATTAACGTTATCACTCGCGCTCCCGAAAACAAACCCGAGCCCGAACATCCGCTCAAAGGCGTCAAAAACATCATCGGTATCTCATCAGGTAAAGGTGGAGTCGGCAAATCAACCGTTTCATCAAACCTTGCCGTCGCATTGGCTCGTCTCGGTTATAAAGTCGGATTGCTTGATGCCGATGTCTTCGGCCCATCTGTTCCCAAAATGTTTGGTGTTGAAGATGCACAGCTATACATCCACGAGATTGACGGCAAAAACCTCATCATTCCTCACGAACGCTATGGAGTCAAGATGCTTTCAATCGGCTTCCTCGTTGACCGTAATTCCGCACAGGTTTGGCGCGGTGGAATGGCGTCACGAGCATTAACTCAGCTTATCACCGACGGCGATTGGGGCGAACTCGACTATTTCCTCATTGACATGCCCCCCGGCACGAGTGACATTCATCTGACATTGGTTCAGACACTTGCAATGACCGGTGCTGTAGTAGTTTCTACACCTCAGGAAGTTGCACTCGCCGACGCACGCCGTGGAATCGCAATGTTCCGCGACAAAAACATCAACGTTCCCATTCTCGGACTCATCGAAAATATGGCATGGTTTACCCCCGAAAAACATCCCGACGAAAAATACTACATCTTCGGTCAGGATGGCGGCGTAAAACTCGCTAAAGAACTTGGGGTCGAACTTCTCGGACAAATTCCTGTTGTAATGTCAATCAGACAAGGCGGCGACGATGGCACACCCGTCGCAACCGGCGACAGCGTAACCGCCCAGGCTTTCCTCCATGCAGCCCGCGAATTGACCGAAGCCGTTGACCGTCGCAATAACGAACTTCCGCCAACTCAGGTTGTTCAGGTAAAGCACTAAATTCCATTCGATTATGAAACTATTAATCATTAACGGACCAAACCTCAATCTCGTTGGTCGTCGCGAACCGGGCATCTACGGTGACAAATCAATTGACGCCTATCTTAACGAACTATACAAAAAATATAATTCCGTATCGTTCAGCTACTTTCAGAGCAACCACGAGGGCGCGATTATCGACAAACTCCATGAAGTCGGTTTCAGCGACCTTGACGGGATAATCCTCAACGCCGGAGCCTACACTCACACCTCATTAGCAATCGCCGATGCGATTTCAGCAATCAACGTTCCGGTTGTCGAAGTCCATATTTCAAACGTTCATTCACGCGAAGAAATACGTCATCATTCAATGATTTCACCCGTTTGCAAAGGCGTCATTGCCGGCTTTGGACTTGACAGCTACCGACTTGCGGTCGAATCATTCCTAAAATAAACGATGGAGCAGCAAATCGACGACTACATACTCGACCATATCTCACCCGAGCCTCGACTTCTCAAACAGCTCAATCGCCATACCAACGCCCAACACCTTTATGGACGTATGTGTTCGGGGCATCTTCAGGGACGCATCCTAAAAATGCTGACCTCAATGATTAAGCCCACGAGAATTCTTGAACTCGGAACATTCACCGGCTACTCGGCCCTCTGTTTTGCCGAGGGAATAGAGCCCGATTGCCACATCGACACCATCGAAATTGACGATGAAATTGCCGAAGTTGCTCAAGAATGGTTTGACAAGTCGCCCGATGGTCAAAAAATTACGCTCTACGTCGGTGATGCGCTGCATCTCATCCCCAATCTGCCCGGCGAGTATGACCTTGTATTCATTGATGCCAACAAACGCATCTACTCAGAATATCTTGATGCCGTCTATTCCAAATTAAAACCAGGAGGCTACATTTTTGCCGACAATACACTTTGGGACGGCAAAGTCTTAGACCCCGAGGCTACAGACCCTCAAACATCAGGTATTAAAAAATTTAACGACTCGATTTCGACCGACTCTCGTTTTGAAACAGTCATACTGCCCCTTCGCGACGGATTGACTATAATGAGAAAACTATGATAAAAAATCTGCTTTTCGACTTAGGCGGTGTCATCATGGACATCCAACGACTCAACGCTGTTGAATCACTCAAAAAAATCGGAATAACAAATGCCGACCAACTCCTTGGCAAATATACCCAAAAAGGTCCGTTCCTCAAACTTGAAGAAGGACTGATTTCTCCGTCTGAATTTCGAAATGCCATCCGCGAAGGTGCCAATGTCAAAATCACTGACAACGAAATCGACAACGCATTCTGCAACTTTTTGACCGGAATTCCCGCAAAGCGTCTTTCCGACCTTGAACAGCTTAAACAAGAAGGCTTTAACATCTATATGCTGTCAAATACCAATCCTATCATGTGGGATTCTCGCATAGCCGACGAATTCAAAAAAGCCGGACACGATTTAAATCATTATTTTGACGGCACCGTTACATCTTTCGAGGCTAAAGTGTGCAAACCCGATGCCGCAATCTTTGATTACGCTATCAAAAAACTCAACATCGTCCCAGCCGAAACCCTCTTCCTCGATGACTCTCAAAAAAATGTCGAAGCCGCTCGCCAACTCGGTTTCAACGCCGAAGTAATCAATCCGGGCGAAGAATTTTCAGCGGTCATTAAACGATTCATACAAAACAATTGATTATGGGAGTATTGGCAACAGTTGGAATGTTTGACGGAGTCCATGCCGGGCACCGGTTTCTTCTTGACTTCATCAGTCAGGAAGCAGCCCGTCGTAACCTTTCAACTCAAGTCATCACCTTTACAAACCATCCTCTATCAATCGTTCGTCCCGAGGTTACCCCAAAACTACTTTCGTCCCCCGAACAAAAATTAGACCTCATTCTCAACAATGGAATTGACGACATCGTGATGCTCGATTTCACACCTGAACTGCAAAATCTTTCAGCGAAGCAATTTATTAAATTGCTTCGCGACAATTTTGGTGTCACTCATTTGGCAATGGGCTTCAACAACAGCTTTGGCAACGATCGCAGCCTGAAATTTGAAGACTTCCAAAAAATCGGCGAAGAAACAGGTATTGAGATAATACAGACTCCCGAATACACCGACAATAATAACAAAGTTAGCTCATCAGTCATCCGTCGCCTAATCAATGACGGAGATGTGGCATCTGCATCAAAACTTCTCGGACGTAAATTTTCGCTGACAGGCAAAGTGGTACATGGTCGCAACGTTGGTCACACAATCGGTTTCCCAACTGCCAATATCTCACCATCGTTTGAGAGCCAAATCATCCCCGCAAAAGGCGTATATGCCGGCAAGATTAACATCGACGGAACCGACTACAAAACAATGGTCAACATCGGCGTTCGCCCGACCTTTGACTCCAATGACAAATCCCTCTCAATCGAAGCCTACATCGACAACTTCACCTGTAACCTCTACGACAAAACCCTCACAATCCAATTCATTGACCGCCTCCGCGACGAAATGAAATTCGCCTCAATCGAACAACTCAAACACCAACTCACTCTCGACCTATCCACCCTCCGCCAAAAATTCTAAATCCCCTCCCCAGTAGGGCTGCTTCCCGGAGCACCCGCTTGACCCTCAGCTGGTTGTAGGGACGCAAGGTCTTTGCGTCCACTGCAGAAAATATAAGGTTCATCGTCGTTGTCTCCACAAGTCCTTCCGTTCTCCTGTCTAAATTAATACCCGGATGCTCCGGGGAGCATCCCTACAAACATGCCGAAGGCATCATACATTGTGTTATCGCCCTCGTCGCTTTGCTTTGCAAAGAATTGTGAATTATGAATTGTAAAGCGTTCACCTGTTCCAATCTCCCCCCTGATTTTGTTAAACTCCGTTTAATTTTAAGTGAAAATTCGGTCATTTCGCTTTTTTTTCGTATCTTTACATCGTTTTATCAAAATTCAACGCACTACCAATCAAACTACTAACTAAAACCTTTGAGTTTTAATCTTTAACCAACCATTTTTACGAATATGAAATTTAGAAATATCTGCTCATCTATATGCGGTCTGTCAATGCTTCTTTTCGCAAGCTGTATTGATAGCAATTATGATTTAGCAAATATCGATACAACCACTCGTATTCAGGTTAACGACCTCGTCATTCCGATTAATTTAGACCCGATTATGATGAGCGACCTGCTTGAAATCAGAGAAGGCGACAACATTCAAATCGCCGACAACCGCTATGCGATCGTCACCAACGGCGAATTCACTTCTGACCAGATCAACATCGAGCCATTCACCATTCCGGCTCCTATGATTATACCCCTTATCCAAGAAAACGAGTCCGGAATCTCCGACCCTTTAATCCTCGACAAAACCGATGTAACAATCGATGTTAAAGGTCATTATGTCGCATGGCAAACCATTTCGCCAAAAATCAGCGACGACATCCGAGGAATAACCGAAATAAAATCGGACTGCGACTTCATCGTAGCCCTGAAATTTCTTGAGCTGTTCGACAAAGTTAATCGTCTCGAACTCAACGATGTTGTCATTCAGCTTCCCCCCGGCTTAACCATTTTTGGAGGAAACACCGAGAATGCCACCTATGATAGCGAAACCGGACTCATGACAATTTCCCAAATCGTTTCAGAAACCGGTAATTTCAACATCCGTTTCCGTGTCAGTGCATTTGACGCCCAAAAAGCCCACATTACTTTTGATAACTATGCTCATGCCGTAAGATTTGACAACTCGATACAACTGTTGTCGGCTAAACTCGTGCTTAAGAAAAGCGACTTCAAGGAAGGTGCCGATTATTCAATCCCAAACCCTATCTCGATTGAAACCGCACCATACATTTCTGATATAGCCGTTACATCTATTTCAGGATCTATATCTCACACGCTGACAGGTTTCGATATAAAGGGCATCGACCTTTCTACGCTCCCCGACATGCTTCGTGGAAGCGGAACCGACCTCAAGCTCGTCAATCCCCAAATCTATCTGCGACTCATCAACCCACTTCGAGGTTTCGGAATCCACGCCATTAGCGGTTTATCAATCCAAATCGACCGTGGCGACAAAGTATTTGATACATTCTCGATTGACGATCCCGGCTATTTCACCATCCAGGCACCAACCGGCGAAAACCCGAGTCAAACATTCTGTTTCTCGCCACAACCCGTCAACACTTCGCCTGTCGGTTTTGATAACCCGACATACGTTCCGTTCAGCACCCTCGGCGACATTTTAGCAGGCAACGGAATTCCCGAATACCTTATAGTCTCACTTTCGAGTGGTACCACTTCAGCGCCATACATCCCCGAGCAACCGGTTAAAGACTTCCCGCTTGGCATTGATTACGGTGAAATCTCAGGTGCATATCAATTTATCGCTCCCCTCGATTTTGAAGTTGGCTCAACGATAAAATATTCTAAAACCGAACAGGGCTGGAGCAACAAAGACCTTGAGAACCTGACAATAACATCTCTCAAAGTTAATGTCACAGTGTCGTCTAACCTCCCCATCGACCTGCAATTCACCGGTCAGCCGATGAACAAATTCGGACGCCCCATCCAAGGCGTAACCATCGAAGGTGCAACCATCAAAGCAAACACCGAGAACCAAGAACTTGAAATCTATATTACCGGCGAAATCAAATATCTCGACGGCATAACCTTCGAGGCATCAGGAGTTTCAGTCGAGTCTAAGCCACTCACCCCCGACATGAAACTTACGCTGACCAACCTCCGCCCTGTCGTATCAGGATATTTTGACAAAAAGCTTTAATAACCTTGCCCGTTTAGAAATGAAAAATTATATAAATCAACTTACCGTCGCAATCGCACTTCTGCTTTCAACCATTGCCCCGGCTCTTGCCCAGCAAACCCGCTCGGGATACTTTGTTGAGGACTACACCTATCGTTTCCAGATGAACCCGGCAATGGATAATTCAACTAACTTTGTCGGCATGCCCGGTCTTGCAAACGTTAACATAGCGATGAACGGGAACCTCCACTTGACAAGCATTTTATACAATGTCAACGGAAAGACAACTACATTCCTCAACCCCGAAATCTCTGCCGAACAAGCCCTTTCAAACCTTTCAAACGTAAACCGCATCGGTGCCGATATCAAACTCAATCTCCTTGCCGGCGGTTTTGAGGCTTGGGATGGCTACAACACCGTGGCAATCACAGCCCGCACGGTGGTAGATGCCAAACTGCCGAAATCGGTATTTGCAATGCTCAAGGAAGGCATTGAAAACAAAGAATATAACATCTCAAATATCAATGCCCGCACGCTCGCCTATGCCGAGCTCGCCTTTGGACACTCACGCGACCTCTCTGACGAGTGGCGTGTTGGTGCAACAGCGAAACTTCTGCTTGGCGGTGCCCGCATGGACGCTCAACTCCGCAACGCCAACCTTGTTCTCGGCACCGACAACTGGTCAATCACTTCTGATGGTCAGATCAATGCCAACGTCAAAGGGCTCAACTACAAACTTTCAACCAACAAATCAACAGGCAAAGAATATGTCTCAGGCATGGACATCAAAGGTGCCGGACTTAACGGCTTTGGTATCGCATTTGATTTAGGAGCCGTCTATAACCCCGACTTCATGCCCGAGCTAACCCTCAGTGCATCACTCCTCGACCTCGGATTCATTGGATGGTCAAACGGCCTGAACGCATCAACCGACGGCGAACACACCTTCAACTCTGAAGACTACATCTTCAACGTCGATAACAAAAAGCCAAACAGCTTCGACAACGAGTGGAAACACATGTCTGACAACCTCGCCGCCGTTTATCAGCTCAACGACATGGGCAATACCGGCTCGCGCATCTCTGGCGTTGGTACAACATTCAACATCGGTGCCGAATACCGCATGCCCCTCTATGACAAACTAACATTCGGGTTGCTCAACACCACCCGCATCGCCGGCATCTATTCATGGACCGACTTCCGATTGTCAGCCAACATTGCCCCCTGTGACATCTTCTCTGCCTCAGCCAACATCGCCGAAGGAACCTTCGGCTTCAGCTTCGGTTGGCTTGCCAATCTTCATCTCAAAGGGTTCAATATGTTCCTCGGCATGGATCATACCCTCGGCAAACTCGCCAAACAAGGCATCCCTCTGTCAAGCAACGCCCAAGCCAACCTTGGCATAAACTTCCTTTTCTAAATATTCCCAATCCGTCATATCAATGAGCAGAGTCGAAGAATCGACTCTGCTCATTTTATCTTATAGATAAATTTCTATTTTTCAAGAATATTCTGTAAATTTGCACC
>JAIDRE010000062.1 GCA_029061925.1 Muribaculaceae bacterium
CACCCAATGTGGTACAAGCAGTTAACACAGCACTCAGCAAAGCTAAAAGCGCCACTTTAAAATTAAAATCACATAAATTTTTTGGGCTTACTTTTCATTTGCTTAGACTTTATAAGTTTTTGTTGTTAAATAAATGAAGTTTGTGTGATTTTAACACTTTTTTATTACATAAAATAAGTTACAACTTTTTAAAATCTTATAACTGTTTGATTTTAAATAGAATATGGTAAATTTGCGTGATTTTTAGCAAAAAAATGTAAATGGAACGGTGTTAAAGATTTGTGTGTTAGGGATATAATATATACCTTTGCCACCCAATAAATATCTCTTGGTAAGAGATTTATGAAATCGGCAAGACTATTTGCTTGAAAATGTGCTGTTTAACAAATCAAAGTTATTTATCAATCATTTATTATATGTCTAATTGTTATCAAGTATGAAAAAGCTGTTTCTTTTACTTATGGCAGTGGTGACTACTGTTGCATGTGCAATGGCGCAGAACATCAAAGTTACCGGTACTGTCACATCAGCTGAAGATGGAGAGCCGCTGATCGGTGCCACCGTTCAGGCTGAAGGAACTAATGTCGGCGTAAGCACCGATATCAACGGTCAGTTCTCGCTCTCAGTTCCTCAGTCAGTTAAAAAGCTTCGCATTGCCTATGTAGGTTATGAAGCTCAGAGCGTAGATGTCGCTCCTGTTCTAAATGTTGCACTAAAGCCCGCCACCCTTCTTGACGAAGTTATGGTTGTCGCTTATGGTACAGCTAAAAAATCAGCCTATACCGGTTCGGCTTCAGTTGTTAAAGCCGACCAGCTCGAAGACGCTCTCGTTTCTTCAGCAACTTCAGCTCTTGCCGGTAAAGTGTCAGGTGTTCAGGTTCAAAGTTCAAATGGTCAGCCCGGTACTGCGCCTACAATCCGCATCCGCGGTGTCGGATCAATCAACGCTGTTTCAACACCTCTCTACGTACTCGACGGTATGCCTTACGAGGGCGATATCTCATCAATCAACACTCAGGATATCGAGTCGATGACCGTTCTTAAAGACGCGGCTTCTACCGCTCTTTATGGTGAACGTGGTGCAAACGGTGTAATCCTCATCACTACTAAAAAAGGTTCGAAGGGTAACGCTAAAATCACTGTTGACGCTCGTTGGGGCTCAAACTCTCGTTCACTTCCCCGCTACGATCTCATCACCGATGCTCGTCAATATCTCGAAACTACTTATCAAGGTATGGTTAACGGCTACATGGGTTATGAAGGATTAACAGCCGAAGCTGCTCATGCAAAAGCAAATAATGAGATTTGGAATCAAATCGGTTACCAGACATGGACTACTCCCGAGGGTCAGACTATTATCGGTGCAAACGGTAAATTTAACCCTGCTGCAACACCCGGCTACAGCGACGGCACACTTTATTATATTGCCGACGACTGGTTTAAAGAATCTCTCGACAACGGTTTCCGTCAGGAATATAACGCTTCTATTTCAGGCGGTTCTGATAAAATCAACTACTATCTCTCAGGTGCATACCTTGATGACGGTGGTATCGTTGCAAACTCTCACTTCAAACGTCTTTCAACTCGTGCATCGGTAGATTACCAAGCTAAAAAATGGCTTAAAATCGGAACAAACCTTTCTTATACATACGCTAACCAAGGTTATCCAGGTAACCAAACCAGCGATGGTGACACCTCAGGTAACGTCTTCTATGTTGCCAACCTGATCGGTCCGGTTTATCCAATGTATGTTCGTAATGCCGATGGTTCACTTCAGATGGTAGAACGTTACAACCGTCCAGTTTATGATTATGGTGACGGTCAGGCAAACGGTCATGTTCGCGCATTCTCATCAATGTCTAACCCCGCCGGTTCATTGGTATATGACCGAGAAGATTACCTCATGGATATTCTTGACGGTAAATGGTATGCAACCGTTACACCCATAGATGGGCTTAACGTAACAGGTACTATCGGTTATCGTGTTGACAACACACGTCTTCACTACCTTGCGAATAACTTGTTTGGTCAGAGTGCCAACTATGGTGGTCAGGCAATTCAAGAATCATCTCGTTACAGAAATCTCTCAATCCAGGCTATCGCTCAATATAACCGCACATTTGCCGATGTTCATAATCTTGGTGTGATGCTGGGTTATGAAAGCCAGGACTATAATATTGAAACTGTCGAGGCAAGTGGTCAAAACCTTTATAATCCTGACAACTTCTTTGTTGATAACACCATTGACAACAAAACCGGTTATGGAAACGCCCGCACACTTTGCCATCGCGGTATCATCGGTCGTGTAGAATATAACTACGACACCCGCTACTACTTCATGGCATCGGTTCGCCGTGGTGCTTCATCACGTTTTGCTCCCGAAAGCCGTTGGGGTACATTCTGGTCAGCATCAATCGGTTGGGATATTGCTAAAGAAAAATTCATGCAAGATTTCACCAATGTTGACATGCTCAAATTCCGTGCATCATTCGGTCAGAACGGTAACGACGTTCTCGGTTCATCTTCATACTATTGGTTTGCCTATGCCGACCAGTATCGTATAACCGGAGCTGATGGTGTATGGTCAGACGGTACACTTGCTTTCAAAGGTAACCGTCAAATAACATGGGAAAAATCAAACGCATTTAACGTAGGTTTTGACTACTCATTCTTCCATGGCATGCTATCAGGTTCAGTTGAATACTTCAACCGTCAAACCAGCGATATGCTGTTCAACGTACCAGTAAGTCCCTCTTTGGGTTATTCTTCAATCCCGATGAATGTTGGTTCAATGCGTAACAACGGCTTTGAGCTCGAAGTTAACTACCGCCCAATCGAAACCCGAGACATTACATGGGATATCAACTTCAACATAACACTGCCATCTAATAAGGTTCTCAAACTCGAAAAATCAATCCTTAATGACAAAGGCGAGTGGATCAATGGTTCACGCTACTACAAAGAAGGTGAATCGATGTATAATCTCTACCTTGTTAAATGGGGGGGAGTCGATGCTGAAAGCGGTGATGCAATGTATTGGACTTTTGGTGATATTCTCGATGAAAACGGAAACAAAATTCCGGACGGAACCGATGAAAATGGAGATGCCAAATTCAAGCAAGGCGAATTCCTGACAAAGGACTATGACGATGCTTATAATAAAAACCGTCAGGTAACAGACAATATCATGCCAAAGGCTTATGGAGGTTTCTCTACAACTCTCAAAGCCTATGGATTTGATTTGACTGCAAGTTTTGCTTACCAAATCGGTGGCAAAATCCTTGACTATTCTTATCAGAACTTCATGTCAAACGGTCTTGACAGCCAAGGTCGTACAACCTATGGCCAGGCAATGCACAAAGACCTTCTCAAAGCATGGACTCCTGAAAACACCAATACCGACGTTCCCCGTTTGACATATCAAGACCGGTATCATAACGCTACCCGTACATCAACCCGTTTCTTGACTTCAAGCAACTATGTTTCACTCAACAACGTTACAATCGGTTATACTTTCCCCGACAAGATGATCAAAAAAATCGGTTTGAAAGAACTCCGCGTTTACGGTGCGGCTGAAAACGTTGCCCTATGGTCAAAACGTAAAGGTCTCGACCCCCGTCAAGGCTTCGTAGGTTCAGAAAACACCACCTACTCTCCCATCCGTACAATTTCAGGCGGTGTCCGCGTTTCGTTCTAATGTCTCACGGTTAAAAAATTAAGATAATGAAAAATATCAATAAAATATTTGTTACAGTGTTGGCGGGTGTCGCTATGACAGCTTGTAACGACCTTAACACTGAATATCTCGGTTACTATGTTACCGAAGAGCAGAAGGCAGACGTTCTTGAGGCAAATCCCGATATGGCTCTTGCCGGCGTAACCGGTATTTCCGCCACCGCCAATATGTATGGTTCGGTATATGATGCTCACTTTGACTTCGGATATCCCGGTATCATGCTCGGAATGGATATGCAGGGTAACGATATGTTACAACCTGATGTGAACTATGGTGTCCACTTCAACTATTGGTTCCGCTATACATCTCCTACAAATACAGGTATCCCGACAAACATGATGTGGCGCATCATGTATAAAATGATTTTCTCGTCAAATGCTGTAATTTCTACAATTTCAAGCGACACTGAAAATCCGACTCTTCAATTTTTCCGTGCCCAGGCACTTGGATTCCGTGCGTTCTGCTATTGGAACCTGATTCAAACCTATCAGTTCAACTATGTCGGTCATGAGTCGGCTCCCGGTGTGCCGGTTATTACCGAAGATAATCAGCTTACAGCAGCTACTGAAGGATGTGCCCGTAACTCTGTTCAAGAAGTTTACGATCAAATACTCGCCGACCTTAACGAAGCAGTAACATTGGCTGAAGAAAGCGGTATGACAGCAGAACAGCTTATGGAAAGCAAAGCAAAACGTCTTCTTAATCTTGATGCGCTTTATGGTTTGCGCGCTCGTGTAAACCTTACAATGCACAAATATGCTGATGCCGCTAAAGATGCCAAGTCGGCTATAGACGCTTCAACTCACACACCGCTAACAATCGCTCAGGCGTCAGTTCCCGGATTTAATGATATCAATGCCAATAACTGGATGTGGGGTGTGGCTGTTGCAGAAACCGACCGTGTCGTAACAACCGGTATCTGTAACTTCCCCTCAATGAGCTGTTCATTTGCCTATGGTTATGTAACTGTCGGTGCTTGGAAAATCGGTTCTCAAAACATGGTTGAAGCACTCCCATTGACCGATGTTCGCCGAGGATGGTTCCTTGATGAGAATTTTGAATCTCCGATTCTTACAGCTCGTCAAATCGCCTATCTCAAGAACTATGGGACAAGTGGCTCGGGAGCCTCTATATATCCCTATCTGAATGTCAAGTTTGATTCATATCAGAGTGTTCTTAACCAGTCAACCAACGCCAGTGATATTCCTTTGATGCGTATCGAAGAAATGTACTATATCCTTGCCGAAGGTCTGGCAATGAGCGGGAATACAACAGAAGCACTTTCTGTACTCACTGATTTCGAGAAAAAATATCGTAATCCCGAATTCTCTACAACAGCTTCTTCACCCGAAGACATTCAGGAACTTGTTTACAGCCGTCGTCGCGTTGAATTCTGGGGTGAAGGTTTGAGCTATTTCGATCTCCAGCGTCTTAACAAGACTATCGATCGTCGAAATGATAACTTCCCGGCTTCGACAACTTACGTAATTCCGGCTTCTGATAATATTCGCATCTATGTTATTCCTCAGAGCGAAACAACAGCCAACAAACTTATCTCTGTAAGTGAGGCAAACGAGCCCGGTGTATCACCGCTCCCCCAGAAGTAATTCATAAAACATTAGTCTTTTCTCCTCTCTTCATTATCTATTCATTAACTGAATAAAATTTACAACAATGAAAATTTTTAAATCGTCACTCTTAGCGTTGCTCTCTTTTGTCGGTGTAGCAATGACATCGTGTAGCGATGACAATAATTATGCGGTTGGCGAACCGAGCGAGGGTGCATTCTTTGGCGAAACTGTTTCAACCATAGAATTTGACATCAATAAAACTTCGTTCCCCGTAATCGTTAGCCGTACTTCAGCTCAATCAAATGCAACAGTTTCAATTGCCGCTGAAGATGAATCAGGTCTGTTCTCAGTGCCTTCAACAGCTACTTTCAATGGTAGCGATTTAACTACAACTATTCAAGTCAGCTATGACCCAACTAAAGTTGAACAAGATGTTAATTACACCATCACACTTACAGTTAGTCCGGCGACCGAGTATGGCTATTCAACTTACTCGTTCAAGGCGGTTTCACCCTCTCCCTGGACTACTCTTGGAATGTGTACCTTTACCGATGACATGGTTGCAGGATTAAACGGAGTCCCAGCTGTCACCTATAAGGTCGCAATTCAAGAAAACGATTTGACCCCCGGTCTTTACCGTCTTGTAAACCCCTATGGTAAGGCCTACCCTTATAATGAGCCAGGTGATTATGATACATCTAAAGACTATTATATGACAATCGACGCAACCAATCCCGAGCGAGTTATTCTTGAAAGATCAAACACAGGTTGTGATTGGGGCTACGGTGAAATGAGCGTATGGTCTATGGCAGGATACTATCTTGCTAGAGGTGAATCGGCTGATGACATTGCAGAGGCCGGTATATTTGGTGTTATGGAAAATGGAGTTATTACTTGGGCTCCAAAATCGCTTATTGCAATTGATGATGATGGTATGGCACAGGTAAATGCCACTGGAACAACTCGCATTATTATGCCCGGTGTCGTACTCAGCGACTACTCAGCCGAAATTGAGTATGCAGGTCGTAAGGTAGATACTGAAAACAATGAATTCTACATCGTTGATGTGGAACTTGGTAGTGATGTTGTAAATGCACGTGTTGCCGTAGTCCTTGGTGACGACGTTGATGAAATCGCTGATGGCGTTATAGAAGGCACCATCAATTTTGAAGAAGTCTCAGCATCTCAAAGTTGCAATATCCCCGTTTCTGACAAGACAGATGGTACTTATGTGTTTATTGTCATCACATATGACAAAGACGGCAAAGTTCAAGACATGGCTTATCAGACAGTAGATTTAACATTCTAACAGATAATTAACTCAAAATAGGCTGCCCCTGTTCTTTATGAATCGGGGCAGTTTTTTTTGAAAAAATAGAAAAGTTCGGAATGAAATGGTAAAAAAGCTCTGAATTGATAATTTTTCAGCCAGACTACCGAATGAAATCCGCCAAACTACCAAATTGATTTGGTAGATATTGGTTTTATTATTAATTTTACGGGGTCAATGTATCGAAATGTACATTGAGAATATAGAACTTTTATGTCTAAGTGTGTGAATAATAGATTAATAAATCATAAAACCATGAGGAACGGTGTATTTGTTATACTGTTGATATTGTTTGGCTCTTGCAATCACTCTAAAAAAGTTGATAAACCTGAGTTGCAGGAATATTATACATTGCTTGACGAGGAAATCAACAAAAGCAGCGTATATGAAGTCGAAAAGAATCAAAGAATAATCGAACTTAAGCGCGAATATGACCTATCAACCGACCCGAATCACCGCACCGAACTCATTAATAATATAATAAAGGAATTTGATGCATATAATGCCGACTCGACGTTGTATTATATAAATTACAATCTTAAACGTCCGGCGGTCAAGGAGATACCCGGCGAATACACCCGACTGTTAATCAAAAAGGCTGATGTGTATGCCCACGCAGGATTATTTGCCGACGCTTTCGCTTCGATACAAGCGATTCCGCGCGACTCGTTAACCGCCAACCTGGTAGAAAACTATTATTCAACATATTGCGCATTATACCAATATCTTACAGAATACACAAGCGAACATCAAACAGCTCTGGAGTATGAGAAACAGCGATCGCTTTACACCGATTCGTTAAACCACGTTGTCAATCCGGAATCGTTCAATCATCTTGCATTTGTAATGACCGAAATGGCTCGCAACGGAGAGACCGATGCTGCCATTAAAACAATATTAAAACATCTTGAAGAATATCCGTCAGGATCTCGCGAATATTCAATCCTGGCATCTACGCTTGCTTTTATCTATGACACGGCAGGATTTAAAGATGACTATAAGAAATATCTGGTTCTGAGTGCGATATCCGATACACGCGGAGCTATCAAAGAAAATATGTCGTTCCGTGAAATGGCAAATGTGATGTTTGAAAACGGTGATGTCGAACGTGCCAACCGCTATCTTAAAAAGAGCATCGCCGATGCAAACTTCTACTCGGCAATCATGCGCAACGCCCAATCAATCAAAATGTTCCCCGACATTGACGAAGCATACACGACTATTCAAACCGAATTGACAAACAAATTGCGTACAATGGTATGGATAAGCTGTGTTTTGATGCTGATTCTGTTGGCTACACTCATCTTGATTCTCAAACAAATCAAGAGTCTCAGACGTGCAAAAGACAATATCAGCATCACAAATAACGAACTCAGCAATGTTTCAGAACAACTTCGCATGGCAAACGTCGAACTGAAATCAAAGAACAACGAGCTTCATGAATATGCCGTATTGTTTATGGAATATTGCTCATCAACTATTTCATCATTGAAACACTATCAGCAAAACCTTAGAAAAATCGCAATTCAAGGAGGCAACCGCAATGATTTATTAAACAAACTTGAATCAACCGAGATGGCTGATCAGTTGTTGAAAAACTTCTATCAACGGTTTGACGAGGCTGTTCTGAATATTTACCCATCATTTGTCGAGAAATTCAATCAACTTCTCAAACCCGATGAACAAATTGTTTTGAAATCGGGAGAATTGCTCAACACCGAGTTAAGATTGTTTGCTTTAATTCGTCTCGGAATCGATGATAATGCCAAAATCGCTGAGTTCCTCAGGTGCTCGACATCGACAGTCTATACCTATCGTTCAAGACTCAAGAAACGTGCATCAGACCCTGACAATTTTGAGAATAATGTCAGAGATTTGAGCTGAAATAGTCTTGATTCAAGTTAAAATAGTTTGATTTTTCGGGGCGCAGCTCCATGCCATTCCCCTTGAAAATCAGCATTTTAAATCTTTATTTGGTTTTGATTTTTATTTGATGCTATTGACCAAGTGTCAAAGGATTGTGAAATTTGCAGTGTTCAATCACACCAAATCTATTACACTAAAATTGACACATATTATAATTAAATCAATATCACAACTAAAACCAATTCCAATAATGAACAAAAGACCATGGAATTTACGAGCCCTCACCCTCGTCACATTATGGATGATAGCTCTAATGGCTGCCCCGTTCATCTCGGCGCAGACCGTCAATGTTTCAGGCACAGTCTCCGACCCTACTGGGGAAGTTTTGATTGGTGTCAGCGTTTCAGTAAAAGGTAACCCAACCCACGGTATAGCGACCGATTTTGACGGACGTTATACGCTGAGCGACGTTCCGTCAGACGGCACTCTCGTGTTCAGCTATGTAGGCTTTAAAGCGGTTGAAGTTCCCGTTCAAGGCAAAACAAAAATTGACGTTATAATGACTGAAGACAGCGAGCTTCTCGACGAAGTAGTCGTTGTCGGTTATGGTTCATTAAGCCGAAAGGAACTTTCAAGCTCAATCGTGCAAGTTAACCGCGACGATTTCCAGAAGGGTGCAATGAACAACCCGATGGAAATGCTCAC
>JAIDRE010000063.1:0-19245 GCA_029061925.1 Muribaculaceae bacterium
ATTATGAATATATTGATGTAACAGATTTTTTCCCTTATAAATATTTAAGATAATTAAAGAATAAAGAAGAAAATGGAGTTACGTCTTAACTCAAGAATTTAAATTTGTGTGAAAATTTAAATTTCGTTGCTTAATTTGTCAATTTATTATTGATAATGAAGTAAGACCAAGCATTTACTAAAACTGCCAATATTAGCAAAAAAAGTAAATGAGAGGGCGGAAAATCCGGTGGGAATTAAATAAAATGTTAATAATGTTCATAAATTTTATGAAATTTATTGCTTGTAATTAACAAATAATGCTTACCTTTGCGCATCAAAAATTAAGAATTTGTCACATGAAATTGGCTGAAAATAGAATCGTTAGATTGGGTGGAATGTCCCGTAGGGGAGTGCTTGCCGTCTTGATTTTATTTGTTGCTGTTTTATGTGGATCGGCTCAATGGATGGCGATTATTCCGAATAGTTATGAGGAGCTGATGGCTGACCCGATTGCCGGGATGCTTGAGACGCCATCGAACATCAGGGCGGTGACGAGTTTTGATGTTGCTGAAAGACAATATGTAATCACAATGTATATAGGGGAACAGCCGTTTGGTGTTCCCTTTCGTTTATCTCCTGCTCAGTATGATGCGTGGCAAAATCGACTGGCAATGCAGCGGAATCTGCGACGAATTTCGATGCGCAATTTTCGTGACACGACTCGGTCACCTCTTGATTTTTTGAATTTAGACTATCGTGTCAAACCGCTTGAACGTGTGTTTGGCAAGGGTGGAGTCAAGTTGTCGGCACGCGGTAATGTTGTACTGAAAACAGGTGTTACAACAACGAAGACCAACAATCCCGCATTGGCGCTAAAGTCACGACGTAAGTCTTATTTTGATTTTGACCCTCGCATTCAGGCTAATGTTACGGCTTCGGTCGGAAGTAAGCTGAAGTTTGGATTGAATTATAATACCGACGCTGCATTTGACTTTGATTCTAAGAATATAAGACTCTCTTTTGAGGGTGATGAGGACGATATTGTCAAGTCGATTGAAGCGGGAAACGTGAGTTTGTCAACAGGTTCGTCGTTGATAAAAGGGACGACCTCGTTATTTGGTGTTAAGACCAAATTACAGTTCGGACGATTGACCGCAATGGCTTTGGTCGCTCAACAAAATTCGGTTGCCCGGTCGGCGAGTAGTCGTGGAGGGGTACAGACTGTTCCGTTTGTTATTCAGGCAGATAATTATGACGAGAATGCCAATTTTTTTCTCGCGCATTATTTCAGGGATAACTATGATCAATTCGCATCAAGTTTGCCATACGTTTCGTCGGGAATTCAGATAAAGCGAATAGAAGTTTGGGTGACCAATCAAACAACAAACTACAACAACAGCCGTAACATTGTCGCTTTTGCCGGAATAGGAGAACAGAAGAACTACACGGGACCATGGACGTCAAATCAAAACTTTCCTAATCCCGATAATCGTTCTAATAACTTGATACAAGAAATAAATGCTAACTATCCCGATGCCAGAAATATAAGCAATGTCACACAGGCACTTGCACCGCTGAGCGAAGATGGCGTCACCGGGGGACGCGATTATGAAAAGATTGAGAGTGCGCGTTTGCTCGCTCCTTCAGAATATTATTTTAATCCGACACTTGGTTACATATCGCTAAACTCGCCGTTGTCAGCTGATATGGCGCTCGGTGTGGCATTTGAATATACTTTAAACGGTCAAAATTATCAGGTAGGAGAGTTCTCAACCGACATTCAAGATACAGAAAAGTCGTTGTTTGTCAAGATGCTGCGTCCGACATCGCAAAGTCCTCACATACCGACGTGGAGGTTGATGATGAAAAATGTCTATTCGGTCGGAGGTGCGGGGATTGACAAAAATGCTTTTCGGCTCGATATAAAATATCTCAGCGACTCTTCGGGGACTTTAATTCCTTATCTCCCGGTTCCTAAGTTAAGTAAAAAAACATTGTTAAGTTTAATGAATCTCGACCGTCTTGATCAGAATAACGAAATGAATCAAGACGGTTTTTTTGATTTTATAGAGGGATATACGGTGTTGAGCGAACAGGGTAAGATTGTGTTTCCGGTTGTCGAACCGTTTGGGTCGCATCTTGCAGATGAAATAGGTGATGAAGGTTTGGCTGATCGCTATATCTATCAGCAACTTTATGATTCAACACTCGTGGTTGCACGTCAATATGCTGAGCAAAATCGATTCGTGCTTTCCGGAGAGTACTCGGCATCGACGGGAACAACTATTCGGTTGAATGCAAGCAATATTCCACGAGGGTCGGTAGTCGTGACTGCCGGAGGCGTCAAATTGACCGAAAACAGCGATTATATAGTTGATTATGCCTTAGGGACGGTAACAATCATCAATAAAGGAATCGCAGATTCTGGACAAGATATAAACGTGACACTTGAAGACCGATCGGTTTTGACAACCCGTCGTAAAACGCTCGCAGCTATCGACTTGCAATATCAGTTGGCTCACGGATTAAATGTCGGTGGAACGCTTGTTCACTTCTCGGAAAACTCGTTCAATGACAAGGTATATATTGGAAACGAGTTGATAAACAACACAATTGCGGGCTTGAATGTCGCATATAACACTCGTTTATCATGGCTTGATAGGGCTTTGAATGCAATTCCGACTGTATCGGCTTCGGTTCCCTCAATGTTGAATGTCAAGGCTGAATATGCCCGGTTGATACCGTCTGCACAGAAATCCGGTTCGTTGAAGGGTTTGTCATATATCGATGATTTCGAGTCGGCACAGAGTGGAATTGATTTGAGGTCGCCCCAGTTATGGTCACTTGCATCTACGCCATATGACGATAGCCACAATGCGCTTTTTCCCGAGGCTTCGTTGAGCGATAACCCCGATTACGGAAAAAACCGAGCGTTGCTAAACTGGTATTATATCGATCGGTTGTTTACCTATCGCAACTCGTCGATTTGTCCGGCTTATCTACGGAATGACGTTGTGCAGCAATCCAATCCATACGTTCGAGAGGTGACTACTCGAGAAATATTTCCGGGACGAGATGTCGCCTACGGAGAATCATCGACAATACAAACCCTTAACTTATCGTTTTATCCGACTGAGCGCGGTCCGTATAATGTTGATGACACAAATATTGATTCCGAGGGCAATCTACTCAATCCCGAGCGACGCTGGGGAGGAATTATGACAAGAATGGATGTGGCAGATTTTCGTCAGGCAAACGTCGAATACATTCAGTTTTGGCTGTTAAATCCTTTTCTTGATCCCGACAACGAGAATCGATCGGGTGGCGACTTATATTTCAATCTTGGCGATATTAGTGAGGATATTCTCAAAGACGGAATGAAAAGTTACGAGAATGGGATTCCATACGACGGCGACGATCAATTCCTAGCAACAACTACTTGGGGACGTGTGTCACTGCAAAATTCGCTGACCTATGCCTTTGACAATGAGACGAGTTCACGACTCAGGCAGGATGTCGGACTTGACGGCTTGGCAAACAGCGATGAGTTTGGCTTTTCAACATATCAGGACTATCTTAGCAGGTACAGGTCAAAATTGTCACCCGAATCTCTTGCTCGACTTGAGTCAGACAAGTTTTCGCCATTAAACGACCCCGCAGGCGACAACTATCATTTTTATCTTGGCGATGATTATGACCGCGAAAAGGTCGGAATCTTAGACCGTTACAAGCGATACAATGGAGTTGAGGGTAACTCCCTGTCGTCCGACGATGCCAACGAACCGCGTTATCAATCTTCTAAGAATAGTCCTGATGTCGAAGATATTAACTTAGATAACACGCTCAATGAGTACGAACGATATTATCAGTACCACATTTCAATCCGACCTGAAGATTTGGTCGTCGGCAAAAATTATATAACCGACAAGCAGACATCGGTTGTCGCCACTCGTTCGGGTGAACCGCTTGAAGTTGAGTGGTTTCAGTTTAAAATTCCGTTGAGCGACTATGAAAAGATCGTCGGCTCGATTCCCGATTTCTCATCAATCAGATTTGCACGCATTTTTTTGACCGGATTCAGCCGTCCGACCCACCTTCGTTTCGCCACATTGGAGTTGGTAAGAGGGCAGTGGCGCACCTACGATTATAACATTGACAACAAAGGAGATGTGCCGGCTGAGGGTGAACTCGATGTTTCGACCGTTAATATTGAGGAAAATTCGGGACGTGAGCCGGTCAATTATGTATTGCCTCCGGGTGTGAACCGAATGGTCGATAACGGGCAATCTCAAGCGGTTTATCTAAATGAACAGTCAATGTCGATGAAAGTTGTAGGACTCCCGGCAAAGAATGCTCGTGGTGTTTACAAAACGATGTCGCTTGATTTGCGTAACTATAAGACGTTGCAGATGTTTACCCACTGTGAGAGCCTGATCGATAACGTAACGGATTTGACCGACGGACAGCTCTCGGTTTTTATCAGACTTGGGTCAGATTTACGACAAAATTATTACGAATATGAGGTGCCTTTGGCGCTAACCGAACCGGGACATTATAATGGCGAAATAATCGCTGACAGGTATGCTGTTTGGCCTGAGCACAATTTTGTTGAGATCGCGTTAAATGATTTTGTTAAGGTTAAAGAAGCTCGAAATCGGCTGACCTCAAGCGGTGCGTCAAACCTCTCATTTTTAAAGTCTTACAGCGAACCTGCATCAGGTAATAAAAACAATATCATCACGGTTATCGGCAATCCGACGCTCGGCGATATCCGTGTTATGATGATTGGAGTGCGCAACAATACAGATATGACTAAAGACGGCATTGTCTGGGTTAACGAACTGCGCGTAACCGGCTATGACTCTAATGGAGGATGGGCGGGAACTGCTGATATGAATCTGTCGGTCAGCGATATCGCAAGTTTCAATTTTGGCGGACGCATCGAATCGGCAGGCTTTGGCGACGTTGATATGCCCCTTGCCAACCGCCGCCTTGATGACTACAGTTTTTACAACTTTGCGATGAAACTCGATGTCGGACGTTTCCTGCCTCAATCGCTTAAACTTCAGGCTCCTGTCTATTATTCGATGACAAGAGAACGTACAACGCCACAATACAATCCGTTAGATACTGACGTTAAGTTGAAACATGCGCTCGATATGGCTCCGGACAAGGCAATGCGCGATTCGATAAAGAATTTTGCGATTGAAAACGTTGATGCTCAAAACTTTAGTGTGTCGGGGCTGCGGTTTAATCGAACGAGTGCCCGACCAAAGCCATGGGACCCGGCAAATTTTACTGCAAATCTATCGTTCAACAAGCAGTCTCGTCATAATCCGACAACCGAATATGAAAACGTGAATGAATATCGTGGTGGGCTTGTCTATCAATATAACTCGGGTTTTAATTCTGTTCATCCGTTTGCTCGAATCGCGCGTAATAATTTCCTAAAAGACTGGGTGATAAACTATTTCCCGACTTCGATAGGACTCAGAACAGATATTTCGCGATATTATTATGAACAGCAGGTCAGATCAACCGAAAGTGCCGGCTTGAAGTTGCCCGTTTCGGTTAACAAGAACTTTTTGTGGGATAGACAGTTATCGTTGACATGGGATATAACCCGTTCATTGTCGGTTTCATTTACGTCGATGACAACTGCGCGGATTGATGAATCGCCCGGTGCTGTCAACCGAAAATTATTTCCCGACCAATATAAACAGTGGAAAGATACTGTTGTCAAGAGTCTGCTTTCGATGGGTAAGCCGTTGGGTTATAACCAGGTCGTGACAGCGTCATATCGCTTACCGTTTTCCCAAATAAAGGCATTGAATTTTATAACAGCAGGTGTAACCTATAACGCTACTTACCGATGGGTTCGCGGCGCAAGTTTACGCGATATAGAAATCGGTAACAATATCTTTAACCAAGCTATATTGAGCATTGACGGGCGAGTGTCGTTTGAAGACCTGTATAATAAATCACATTTGCTAAAGACTGTTTTGCGACGTTTTGGCGCAAATTCGCGAAGAACGATGCGTCAGCCGGTGAGATCCTATCGCCGAGCCATAAAATTGTTGCCCGATACGACTATAACCGTTGTTCATAATTTAAGAACCCGTAATGTCAGATTAAAGGCATTTGACCGATGCGGAAATCAAATCAGACTTCAATCGTCGCCTGACGGTATCAATAAGCTGATAATTAATTCAAGAGCCGATTCGGTCGTTAATATTGAAATAACACCTGTCGAGGATAATCAATTTTCGGTGAAAAATAGTGTCAGGGACTACGCCCTCCTACTGATGATGTCACCACGTCATGCTGCTGTCAGATGGCGACGTCTGTCGGGACTGTCGTTGCCGTTATTCCGCAATGATATCGGCAATATATTCGGACAGTCTCAGCGTTATGGGGCTATGTCTCCGGGGCTTGGTTTTGCCTTCGGATTTACGTCTGAAAACTATGTCGAAACAGCCAAACGTCGTGGATGGCTCGTGACCGATAACGGGATGTCAACACCTGCAATATGGTCAACAACCGATGAACTCAATCTTGAGCTAAACCTTGAGCCGATAAGAGGTTTTAGAGTTCGTTTGGTGATGAATCGAACCGATAACCGCAACAGCAGTATCCAGTTCACTTCAGATAATTTTCAGCCGTTAATGTCGGGTGCTTTTACAATGACCACATCGGCAATTGCGACTTCGTTAGCAAGTTCATCATTCAAAAATGGATATAAAAGTGGCGCGTTTGAAAGAATGTTGTCAAATATTGGCGAGATAGAACAACGACAGTTGAAATATTACCACGGAATGCGCTATCCGTCAGCCGGTTTTATGGTTGACAATCCTGTTGCCGGTAATCAGTTTTCGACAGAAGTTTCGACCTTTAACAGAAATTCATCAGATATTCTCATCCCGGCTTTCGTCTCGGCTTATACCGGAATTGACGTTACTAAAGTCACACTCAATCCCTTCCCTAAATTTAATGCCGTAATTCCTAACTGGTCAATTACATACGATGGATTGAGTTTTATCGAGCCAATTAGAGCGTTATTCAAGTCGGTTGTCTTGAACCATGCCTATCAATGCACATATTCGGTCGGCTCATATTCCTCATTCCCTCAATGGGTTGAGATTGGTAGTAATATAGGATTTATACCGTCTTCCGACGGCGCAACTCCGATTCCGTCATCGCCATACAACATAATGTCGGTGGCAATTAGCGAACGATTTGCTCCGCTCATCGGTCTAAAGGTGGTAATGCATAATAACTTATCGCTCAATGCCGAATATCGCGACCGACGAACATTAACACTCAACACCGCAGCCTCGCAGGTGGTTGAGGCAACCCAACGAGGATTTGCATTTGGCGCCGGCTATAAGATTGTTGGACTAAACCTATTTTATCGTCATCGAAAACGTCAATCGAGCTTCTCAAATGACTTGACCGTCAGCGGTGATTTCTTGTTCCAGAATAGTCAGGCACTTGTCCGCCGAATCGAAACCGTTTATACACAGGCTACATCCGGCGCACGGAATTTAACCATGAATCTCGCAGCCAATTACGCCCTCAGTCGCTTAGCCACCGTCGGACTGTTTGTCGATCACCAAATCAACACCCCAATCGTTGCAATGTACACATTCCCCACTACAACCACCTCCTACGGCTTAACCGTTAATTTGTCGCTAATGAGATAAGCAACGTAAGCTTAATTTTTAAATTATTTCCTTAAAGCCCTTGCATAGTGTTGACTATCAGGCGTTAATATGGATTTCCCATCGGCAGGCATACACCAAAAATCGGTTATTTCCTTTACATAAGAAGGTATATGATAACTTGAATCGATGTTTTGATGCACAATCCGACGAAAACGCTTGTTAGCTTGACGCTTCCCGATTTTATTTGTTCGTCCGGCGTTCCAGACTACAGGTTGGCTCTTCCTACTTCTCGACATCGATTATTTGATATTACGGAATGAAGTTTTTCTATCAAATCCGGCTGATTCGGCTTTTTGAATATCTGTTCGAGTATCTACAATCTCAACTTCGTTTAATGAAGAAATATAGGCGCATAAAAGATTATAAATTTCTTCTGCCGGAATCATGGACGGTATTGTAGTACCTGTTAATATAGGGTTGGAAATTGTATCATCGTCCTTGACCTCAATTTTATGATAGCGTTCATCTTTTGTTAATCCGATATTCCACCCATAATATCCGTAAGAATCGTATGAGGAAAAAAACGAAATTGGAGATGAACCCACTCTTTGCCGCTTTGAAATCTCTATTGTCTTTACAAGTATCCAATCTAAGCACACTGTATCGTTTTCAAGATAGCGTTCCACTTCGAAGAAGAACCATTTTAATCCTACTTCAAGAAGACATTCAAATATTTTACCCTTATATTCAGGTATCCGTTTGTCTTTCCGCATCCAAATGGGCACTTCAATCTTAGGCGTATCTTTATCTGACTTTTGGTAAGAAAATATAGGATGATCTAATCGCGATAGAATTGTAAACTGTCGACGGTCAAATACGACCTTTTCATCTATTCCATAAATACCGGTCAGGTAGTCATAGTAATCCTTGTTGTTTCGTGGTGTGAGAATCTTCATAGTGAATTCATCTATTTTGTTTATAAAACAAGACTTATTTAGATATTTATTTCAACGTGAGGTAGAAGCATTTCGGGTTTGATTTTCATTATGTCTGCGATTGTGAATATTTCATTTTCCTCGAAAAGATAACGAAATGCACGACATAATTTCAGACTATGAGACTTTTCAAGCTGATGGAAGATTCCACTCCAGTTAGCATACCAATGTTTTTCATCATCAATCTCAAATATAAAGTCCTCCGGTGTAAAGTACTCATTCGCACCGATGACGTTATATTTTGCGAATTGACATAGAGTTTCTAGAAGTTCATTTTCCTCGTCTTCTTCGTATGGTTCAATATAGATATAACCGTCAATACAGAAGGTATCATATTGATGAAATCCTATTGCAATCTGTTCCTGAAGATTGGCTGTAATAACCTTTACCTGCGCCATCACTTCATGTTGCAATTCAACAAGTCGTTCATTTAGAATAACGAAATGAGCAACCTCTTCCTCGGTAAACTCAGCGGGCCAATTTTCAACAATATGTCTATGACCCGGCTTTGATGGATTTTTTCTGTGGTTCCATCGATAGAATCTTTGAAAGTCATCATGGTGGCGATAACAAATTAAGTCCTTATTTTGAAAATTAATAATACCTTGCTCAATAGCTTCATTGGAATAGTTATCAATCCATTTCAATCCTATATTTGCCCATGAGAGACAATGACATATTCCGGCACAAAGAATAATTTTTATTTTCTCATCATCTTCTTGTTCCAATTGATATATAAGATCATCCCTAAGTTCAAGATCACTCATACAACAGGAGTCAAATTCATCAAGTAAACCATCGTAATATTTATCAGGTGATATATAGGGAAGAATTTGTCCGAGTGTCTGAGCTTCGTGGTATTTCTTATTTAGCACAGGATTATTTTCCAGGTCAAGTTTCATTAACCAATAACTTGCGCAATAATCATAAAAGCCCCGCATTCCAAGGCTTACGCCACAATTATCAATAAACCTATCAGCGAGAAAGCGAAGAGCATCTTCAGAGTCAACGGAATCAGCCATATCCCTATAGTGAAGAATTTCTGATATAGGAATATTCATCAGTTGCTCGAGTCGGGCATCTTCACACATTAATTCTTTTACACTACTTCTAATCATATTTTATTCTTTCATTTTATTTTAATTCATAGTGATTTTTCATTTTTGATATTATTACTGAAACTTCATTGCGAAGAGTTTCAGGCGACAACACTTCCAGTTGGTCGCGATGCAGGAGTAATTCCTGAATGAAGTCAAAAGATGGTTTTAAGCGAAGTGAAAAGTCGGTATATTCAGCGTTGGTGCTTATTTCTCGTTGGCTGTGATGTATCGGTAGCGATCGAAGATAGCCCGGCAACTCGGCGTATGTGCGAATTACTATGTTTTCAACTTTATCACCTGTGCCTGTTACGATGCCAAATGCATCTTTAAAATAGTCTTCAGGTACAAAGCCCCTCGGATAGTGGAAGATATCGTTTGTAACACAAAGATTTTTCACTCGATCAAGTGAAAAAATTCGCTTTCTATCTTTCTCTATTTCGCAAAGCACATACCATCTACGTTTGAAAAGTTTGACGCAAAGAGGACTGGCAACTCCGGAGAATTTCATGCCAAAGAAGTTCTCATATTCGAGTTATATCTTATGATTATTTTGTAGAGCCTGAAGTATAGGTTCAAGCCACTCACGTCCGGAAGGTATCTCTTCCAAAAGAATCTTATCCGCTATCGAAGCATTTCCGAGCAGCAGTTCACCGAGAGAGAAACTATCCAAAGCCCATTTGGTCAACGAATTCTTCTCAATGGCTTCTGGATTGACAATACGATAAAGATTCAGTCCGCGACCGCGACGACATTCTATATCAATACCGAAATGACGAGCCACAGCCTGACAATGGTTATAGAATGTGCGCTTTGACAACTCCGAACCATTGTCGTTTACAGATGACTTGCTCCATCTATCAGCAATCTCATCAAACGTCATCTCACCGTTACGCTTAAGCGTATCAATGAGCCAAAGATAACGTTTTAAAAGAAGTTCTACCATGATCCTTTAATTTTTATACTGCAAAGATAAGATTTTAATCGGCAATACAATTTCTGATTAAATAAAAATATAAAAAAGAGCGATAGATAATTAATCTTCGCTCTAAAAAAAATTTCGTTGGAAATAATGAAACAATTTAGCCCTGTTTACTTTTCTCAACCAATTGTCCTATATAATCAGCATATAAATTTGCCAACTCATTAATATTTGTTTTACTATCCAACTCGAAAAATTCTTTTATTTTGTGTCCTGCTGTTCCAGAGAAGTGAGGTATATAGTCAGATAAACGTTTATTATCACCAAGTAACTCTTGACAACTTTTATGTGCGCTATGACCAAGAGTGACAATCAGTTTAGGATTGATAATCTCAATCTCCTTTTTAAGGATATTGCGGTATATATCCATTTTCTCAGCAGTCGTGTACTTATCAGATTGGGTATGGTTATATACAAAGAACTTTCTGCAATCAGTCAAGTAAACATTATACCCTCGTTCAAGTAGTGAACGTACAAGGAGCCACATACGTTTTCCTCCAGTTCCTCTTTCTCGATGATGAGCGTCCTGTAAACCGAATGGAGATGATACAACGGCATCATTGCAAATGTATTTTTCATCGACTTCATCTCCATACCATTTAGCACTTCTAAGAGGATCTTGAGTAACGATCATAATGAATGGCGCTTCAGACGATTGATAGAACCAAGTTGGTAAATCAAGTCCTATAGCACCGCGTCCTTGTTCTTCTGTACGAGTTGTTAGGTCTATAAAATCAGGATGAGTAATTGGGATAGGCACGGCAGTAGTGTCGCTATAACAACCTCGACCCTTAGGCGCAAAAGGTTTAAGGTCATCGCTAAATTTCCATTCTCTCTTGTCTTCGGTTACAAACTCTTTAGGGTAGCTAAAGAAGTTATTACGCATATCATCGTAGCGACGTTCAATCTTCGACAATTGTTCTTTCCCTAAAAGATTGTCAGTAATTAAATTATGGATTTTGTGAGAAATATCTTTATTCTCACAAAATCCAAAGTTTTTATTATTCATGTGAAACAGAAACTTGAAATTAAAAGGTTCTAATTAAGCTTCCTGATTCTTTTCTCAATTCGGATTTCCCATTATTAGTTGTAACCAGAATATCTTTACCGGAAAAGACTGCATTAATGGCATTGTTATTTCCAAAGGTTCTGATTAAACTGCCGCTTTCTTTTCTTAACTCTACTTTACCTTTGTTGGTTGTTACAAGAACCATAGAACCATCGGCATTAAGGCAGGCGTTGACAGCATCGCCATTCCCAAAGGTTCTGATTAGACTGCCTGAGTCTTTTCGAAGTTCAACTTTACCATTTTTTACTTGTACGATATTCATAATAAATAAGATTTGTGTTATTGCCTACTCTATAAGGTTTTCGGCTGCCCCGTTTTTATTTTTATATCAGTGTCAGCACTGAATCCAACGGCCCTTTTCAAATTTATATACCAAGACTTTACTACCACATTTCTCGCATTTAGGACTTAAAAGACCCAGTGCGAGGCGACGGTGGTTAATGTGCTTCCCGCATATTGTGCCGCACTTCGGGCAACTATATTTATGGGGAGCAGTTACTTCAAAAAAATCGAGAATACCGCTTGATATAACCTTGTTACACAAGTCACATTTAAAATCACTTTTTGCCATAATAATTTATTTAATTTTTAATTAGTGTAATCTTGTCAAACATTATTATGGTATCGCATAAAAAAAAGGCGCGACACCCTTTCGCTTATTTGCTTTAGTCGGCTCTGGTAAACCGTGAGTTCAAATAAGAGGAAAGCGGTCGGCGCCCTGAACGGGTGCAACCTGTCTCTCGACTTATTACGCGGAACTCAAAAGTGAAATTTACCAGATTTTACTAAAGCCGTGTAATTAGTCTAAGCTAATTGCTATGTCGTGAATTCATTGATTACTCGTTGAATTGCACTGCAAATATAGAAAGAATTTTTATAATTCGCAACAAAGCCACCGCTTTCCTGTTGCAAAATTATTATGTTAATCGGAAACATAACTTCCGTTATATATAAAAATATGCGCTGATATTTAGAAAGCGAAGATTGATTGTTGTAATTTATACAGATAATAGTTTTACAGCATTGAGAGTGCAAGCTTAATTGCTTGCTCGACTTTGATGTCGGGCGAACCTTGAAGAATTTTTGTGACCGCTTTTTGACTTGCGGGTTTGGGGAATCCAAGCATTACGAGGGCTGCAACTGCCTGGTCTAAAACATCGTTATTGTCAACCGAGGGCATAAGGGTAGGTGCAGTGCCGTCGCCGACAGGTTTAACCTTGTCTTTGAGGTCGATGATCACACGTTCGGCTGTCTTGGCTCCTATGCCTTTGACTGCTTTAAGTCGTTTGCTGTCGCCCGAAGTTATAACAACTTCGAGTTCGGCAGGCGGTATTGATGACAAAATCATTCGTGCAGTATTGGCTCCAACACCTGATACACCAATCAAAAGACGAAAGAGGTCACGCTCGCGAGTATCAATGAATCCAAACAATTGATGAGCATCCTCGCGGATAACTTCGTGGACAAATATTTTAGCTTCGGTTTGTCCTTGAAGCGGAGTGAATGTCGAGAGGCTGATACTCATTATATATGCGACTCCCGATGTGGTTTCAATGACTACGTCAGTGGGTGTCAGGTCGGCAATAGGGCCTTTAATGTATTCAATCATCAGTCAAAAGTTATTTTGTGAGCCTTGATGTCATTGCCGAGGAATAGAGTAGCCATTTCGGCAAATTTTTCGGGCTGTTCGGTTGTCAAAAAAGTTGAGGTGCCGTTTTGTGAGCACTTTGATTCTATCTCGGGGTGACGTTTGAGGTAGTCGGCGAGACTTTCTGCCACAATCTGCCCCTGGCTGATAATTTTTATATTGTCAGGCAGATAATGACGTATCTTTTTGTACAGAATAGGGTAGTGGGTACAGCCGAGTATAACGGTGTCAACCACCGGCGATTTTTCAAGCAGACGATCAATCTCTTGTTTGACAAAGTAGTCGGCACCCGGACGGTCGGCTTCGTTGTTCTCGATTAACGGAACCCACATCGGGCAAGCTACACCTGTCAGTTTGAAGTTGGGAAACAGCTTGGCTATCTCCATGTCGTAGCTTTGCGAGGTGATAGTGCCTTGTGTGGCAAAGAGCCCGATATTGCCGTTGTGCGAAAGATTGCCAAGTTGCTCAACGGTCGGTCTGATTACACCGAGAACACGGCGGTCGGGTGCAATCACCGGCAGGTCATGTTGCTGGATTGTACGCAACGCTTTTGCCGAAGCCGTATTGCAGGCAAGAATAACCAAATGACAACCTTGTTCAAAAAGATATTTAACAGCTTGAAGAGTAAACTCATAGACAATTTCAAACGAACGGTTGCCGTAGGGCGCACGTGCATTATCGCCAAGATACATGTAGTCAAACTGGGGGAGTCGCTGACGAATTTCACGCAGAATTGTCAGACCGCCATATCCTGAATCGAATATGCCGATAGGTCCGGGTTTATGGGATAGTTTCAAGCTGCTCATTTCTGTTGTTTTAAACGAGTTCGCCAATAAGGGTTGCCGACGATACATCGGTGATTTTTACGGTTACTGTATCACCCGATTTCACCTGCTTGTCGCGAGTGAAAACGACAGCTTTGTTTCCTTCGGTTCGTCCAACCATCTGATCGGCGCTACGTTTGGCGCGACCTTCGACAAGAACTTTAAATTCGCGACCGATATCCTTGCGGTTTGATTCGAGTGAAAGCGTGTTTTGAAGTGCAATCATTCGGTTCAGACGGTCAATTTTGACATCTTCAGGAATATTGTCTTTCATTGTTCGGGATGCAAGAGTGCCGGGACGCTCAGAATATTTGAACATGAACGACGCATCAAACGCAGCCTCTTTCATAAGGTCGAGAGTTTGCTGAAAATCATCTTCCGACTCATTATAAAAGCCTGTAAATAGGTCTGATGTGATAACACAATCAGGAATTTGACGGCGAATTGCGGCAATACGTTCAAGATAGTGTTCGCGGGTGTATTTTCGGTTCATATCGGTAAGCACCGAGTTTGAGCCGGATTGAACAGGCAGGTGTATATGGTTGCAGATATTGTTGTGGCGGGCGATTGCCGAGATGATTTCATCGCTCATATCCTTTGGGTGAGAGGTAGTAAAGCGCACTCTCATTTCGGGAGCGGCAAGTGCAACCATTTCAAGGAGTTCGGCAAATCCGGTTGTTTTACCGGTCTCCTGATCAACAAAATTGTAACTGTTGACATTTTGACCGAGCAAGGTAACCTCTTTAAATCCACGTTTTTGGAGGTCGGCAAGTTCGTTGAGAATGCTTTTCGGCTCACGACTTCTTTCACGACCACGGGTATAAGGTACGATGCAGTAAGAGCAGAAGTTATTGCAACCGCGCATGATGCTGATAAAACCGCTCACGCCGTTGGCACCTATTCGTCTGGGGATGATGTCGCGATAGGTTTGAGTGGTTGAGAGTTCGGTGTTTATAGCTTTCTCGCCTGACTCAGCTGCAGCAAAAAGTTCGGGTAGTTCGAGGTAGTTGTCAGGCCCGGCAACAATATCAACGTCATAGTTGTCGATGAGATCTTGTCTGACACGTTCAGCCATACAGCCAATCACACCGATAATCATTTTTGGCTGATTTTTACCGCGTTTGCGACGCATGGCGTTGAGCGTGTTGAGACGGCTGAAAATTTTTTGTTCGGCATTGTCGCGGATAGAACAAGTGTTTAGCAGTATAGCATCTGCATCGTTGATCGACTCGCAGATGTCATATCCAGCCATTCCCATTACCGATGCAACAACTTCGCTGTCGGCAACGTTCATCTGGCAACCGTATGTCTCAATAAACAGGTTTTTAGACCCGTTTAGTTGTATGTTATTGTCATTCATATCAATAGAATCTCTATTTTTAGTGTTCTCAACTGATAAATATTAATAATATTTTGAGAATCACATTTATTTTTGTAATTTTGTGCAAAATTACGAAAACTATAAGTTTATCACAACATTTCTATCGAATAAAATATACCTTAATAAAATAGACCAATTAAAGAAATGGCATTCAATTTTATCACAGCAGAAGAAGCTGCTGAAATGATTAAGCATGACGACACATTCGGATTGTCAGGTTTTACCGCTCCCGGTACTCCTAAGGCAGTCCTCGAAGCTGTCGCTAAAAAAGCTGAAAAGGCTCATGAAAATGGTGAAGAATTTAAAGTAAACGTATTTACCGGTGCGTCAACCAACGACCACGTTGATGGTATTCTTGCCCGTACAAACACAATGGGACGTCGCGCACCTTATCAGAACACTCCTGATTTACGTAAACGCATCAACTGTCACGATGCTCACTACTTTGACCGTCACCTTTCTGAGATGGCTCAGGAAACCCGTTACGGCTATTACGGCAAAATCGATTATGCTGTAATCGAAGCGGCTGATATCACTCCTGATGGCGAAATCATTCTTGGTACAGGTGTTGGTAACGTTCCGACCTATGCAATGATGGCTGATAAGATCTTTATCGAGCTCAACGAGAAACTTCCGAAATCAATTCTCGGCATGCACGATATTTATCTTCCACTCGATCCCCCTTACCGTCGAGAAATCCCCATTTTCCACGCTAACGACCGTATCGGCAGCCCTGTTCTCAAAATTGATCCCAAGAAAGTCATCGGTATCATCAAAACCAACTCTTATGACGGCGTGAAACCGTTCACCGAACCCGATGCCGTATCAAAACAGATTGGTTCTAACGTTGTAGGATTCCTTCTTTCAGAATATCGTAAAGGAAATCTTCCTAAAGAATTCCTTCCATTGCAATCAGGTGTAGGTAACGTTGCTAACGCTGTTCTCTATGACCTTGGCGAAAGCACTGAGCTTCCTACATTCATGATGTACACCGAAGTTATTCAAGATGCTGTTCTTGAACTTCTCAAGAAAGGTAAATGTACATTTGCCAGCACTTGCTCAATGACATTCAGCGACAAGACCGAAGAAGAACTCTTCAGCAACCTCGACTTCTTCCATGACAAGATTCTGATGCGTCCTGCTGAAATTTCAAATAACCCCGAAGTTATCCGTCGCTTAGGTGTTATCGCAATGAACACAGCTCTCGAAGCCGATATTTTTGGCTGTGTTAACTCAACTCATGTCCTCGGTACCCGCATGATGAACGGTATCGGTGGTTCAGGCGACTTTACCCGCAACGCATACATCTCAATCTTCTCTTGTCCTTCAATCACTAAAGAAGGCATGATCAGCAACATCGTTCCTATGGTTGCTCACCCCGACCATTCAGAACACTCAGTTGACATACTCGTTACTGACCAAGGTGTTGCCGACCTTCGTGGAAAAGATCCTGTACAGCGTGCTAAAGCCATTATCGAGAATTGTGCTCATCCCTACTACAAGGAACTCCTTTGGGATTACCTCAAACTCGGTAAAGGCGGTCAAACACCTCATTCACTCCAGGCTGCGTTTGCAATGCACGTTGCATTCTCAGAAACAGGTGATATGCGTAATGCAGATTTCTCACGCTATTGCTAATTGAAAACATACAAACGAAAAAAGAGATGTATCATCGATACATCTCTTTTTTTTATTCTTATAAAAATTGGAACGATTTATCAGAATGAAATACCGATTCCAACAACTCCCATGCTGAGGTCAGAGCAATGGAAGATGCCTTCGTCATAGCTAAAGTCTTTGCGACTGATGAATTTGTAGCCGAGAGTAAAGTGCGACGACCAGCTCTTACCACTCGCAAGTCTGATGCCGACCGCGGGATGAAGGTATAGTCCGGTTTGTTTAGTATAACTGTAAAGGTCGTTGAGGCTGACGCCACCTCTCATTTCAAAAAAGAGAAGCTGGGGCTTGTTTGAAAAAGATGTGCGGATAATTGCATAAATGGGATAGCTACGGGAGCTGTTGTTTAGAGCCATGTTGATTGATGCGCCGACCCCGATCGCTTGGAAAAAGCTGTTTTTATATCCAAAATACCCGTCAATATCGATGCTCGACATTCCGCTGGCTGTCATGTCGATAGAGCTACTGAGGGCAAGTCCCCATGCAAAACCTTTTTTGGTGAAGTAGTTTTCTTTTGGAGATGCGGCATTTGCTGTTGAAATTGCGGCAAATGCAAGAAATGAAAATAAAAATCGAGATATCTTCATGATTTCTTGAGAGATAGTGATGCCCAACGATCGTGGGTTGTATAGTCGGTTTGTTTTAGTCCGTATTGTTCGGCGACTTTAGCGACAACTGGGATGTCTTCTTCATAAAAACCGCTCAAAATCATAGTTCCCTCTGCTTTGAGAGCTTTTGAGTATGATTCCATGTCGCTGACAATAATGTTACGGTTTATATTTGCCAACAGGATATCGGCAGATTGCACGTTTGATAGAGCCGACGCGTCTCCGAGCACAACGTCAATCTCGGGGTGACCGTTAAGTTTGACGTTTTCAACAGCATTGACGTGAGCCATCGGATCTATTTCGATTGCAGTAATGGGTGAGGCTCCTCTCATTGCTGCCAATATAGCGAGGATCCCGGTGCCGGTTCCCATATCGATAATTGATTTCTTATCGAGATTCATCGAGAGCAGACGCTCGATTATTAATGATGTGGTCTGATGGTGTCCGGTTCCGAATGCCATCTTGGGGTCGATGACAATGTCATATTCTGCTTGGGGAATATCTTTATGAAACGAACTGTGAATTACACATTGACCGTTGACAATGATAGGCTTGAAATAGTGTTGTTCCCATTCTGAATTCCAGTCACGACCTTCGACAAAGATGTCAGAAACCTCCATCTTTATATCCTCGATAGGAAAGTTTTCTATGATTTCAGCGACGGGAGCCGGATCATATAGCTCGTTCTTGATATATGATGTCAAACCGTTTTCATCTGCAACGAAACTTTCATATCCTGCTTCGCTCAAAAACTGAGCAAGGATGTCGGTAACGGTTTCGCTACACGGCGATACGTTTATTCTTACTTCGCGATAATCGTTCATTTGTTGAATGATTTTATTGACAGTGAAAGCATTTGATTGTTTTCGACTTCAAAGGTACTAAAATTTTAAGGTATTGTGAAAAAAACAGCCATTAAAATTGAGCGAACAGAATAATAAGGCTGTTTGATTTAGAGAAAAGTCGGGAAAAAAGAAGAAATCTGTCGAATCAACCTTTTGGATTGATGCGGCAGATTTCCTTATTAGTTTTGATTTAAAATTCTGCTTAAATCTTCTCTGCCGGGATTAACGGCGATGATTTTTCCTTTTGGATTAATAAGGAATGAATTTAATCCCTTGTGCAGATTGTAGGCGTGACGGATATTTTCAGCGTCTTTGCCTGCATAGAATTGTGAGTGAGTATCAAGGTTATCACGTTTGACAATTTCGTGAAAAAGTTTCTCGCTGCGGTCAAAATTTACAGATACGAGTGAAATTTTTCCCTTGTTGTCGTTTTTGTCTAACTCATTGATTGCAGCGTTGAGTTCGTTCGCTTTG
>JAIDRE010000063.1:19255-32139 GCA_029061925.1 Muribaculaceae bacterium
TTCGCTTTGAGACGAGACTTACCGTCGGCTGTTGACCAAAAGTTAAGCAAAACATATTTCCCTTTAAAACTTTCAGGAGCAATAATGTTTTCAGTGTCGTTGAGTTTGAGTGCCGGAGCAATCGAACCGCGAGCCGGAGCAATTCCGCTACCTATAAAAGCTGTAGAAAATATGAGAACAACAATGATGCTCATCATCAGCTTCGATGTTTTTTTCATTAAATAAAATTTAAATTCTACATGTTAATCCCGCACTATATCCTCTCATATAGCATGACAGAATGTGTGATGAAACATTGTGTCAAGGATTAATGCCGATTTTCGGCGATGAGTCACCTCTGTGACTCGGCTATATTGAATTTGGTTTGCGGGTGCAAAGTTAGTTATTTTTTGCTTGATAAGCAAATCGGTTGATGCTAAAGTGTTAATTTGTAGCCTATTTTAATGGTTAACATTCTTTGAGTCAACCGTTTTAACATTAATGAAAATTATGTTAACAAGGCTTAGTCTTGTATCACTTTTTCTCTTCCGATATTATAACAAAGGTAAGTTATAAAAGGTTTAATTTTGATGAAAAAATTAAAATGGCTGTGTAAAAACGTCTTATTTTATTTATTGTAATATGTTTTAATGCAGCGCCATAAACCTTAATTATCATCTCTAAATCCAATAAGACAGGGGAATAGGAGAACGTAGAGTGTTTCGTGAATGTATGAGCTGTATATCTTTATATCAATTGGTTAATCTCAATGTTGAGTTTTGTAAGGTAGTTGTGTCCAAAAGAATAAAGATAGTGAGACAACTATTTATAGCAATCCTGTTTCATTTGAAAATTTTTTTGAATTGAATTAAACGAAGATTACACAAATCACTCGGATGAAATTGCTATTTCTACTTTATTTTTAGAGGACGGAAATCTGATTACCGGGTAAATGTTATCTAATTTTTGAGTATTTCAGACCTTCATGGTTGTGGGTGATGTAGTTGACAGAGGTCTTTATCGTATAAATTTTACCTATTTTTGAGTATTTCGGACTATTACGGTTGTGGGTAATTTTGTATTGTTAAAATAAGGTTTTAACAGGCCTCATAAAACAATCGATGAATCAATCTTTATTACACATAATAATATATATAATCATTTTACTCGCAGACATGGTCGGTTCTCCCGCTTCTGCTGCAGTGAACTTTACAGTGCGCAACGCTGAAAATGGTGCGCCTCTCGAATTTGCGGCAATCGCGCTAAATCCTCTTGAAAGCGGTAAATTTACAGGTGGCAATACAGATGCTGAGGGGAAGTTCTCGGTAACGATTTCGGACGGCAGGTGGAAAGTTGATGTCACTCTTGTAGGCTACAAACCATATCGTCAAATATTGTCTTTGACCGATGGGATCTCCCACATAATCAATCTTCAATCAAATGAAATGCTCGACGAGGTAGTTGTGACTGCTCGTGAATCTCACAGTGCGTCTAGCGCCTCGGTTATTGACACTACAGCGATGGAGCATCTTCAGCCGTCGAGCTTTGCCGACCTGCTCGAACTCCTCCCCGGTCACGTTTCAAAAGACCCATCGATGGGTGCTCCAAACATCATCAATCTCCGTACTGCTCTCAACGTCACCCCAACCGACGACTACATGACCTCAGCTATAGGCACCTCTTTTATTATCGATGGTGTACCGGTAAACAACAATTCTGTTATGCAGTCGACACCAGATTCAAATCACTCGGATCGCGAGACGGTTGGAAAGGGTGTGGATATGCGCGGTATAGCGACTGACGACATCGAAAAGGTCGAGATTGTTCGTGGTATTGCATCGGTCGAATATGGCGAACTCACATCAGGTCTTGTCAATATCAGGCGCAAGAGTGGAGTTTCGCGTCTCGAAGCACGTTTCAAGGCCGACAGCAAGAGTCAGCTTTTTTACGTTGGCAAAGGCTTCAGGATGCCTGGAAGAGACTGGATTATCAACACCGGACTCGGATACCTTGATGCAAAAATAGACCCACGCAACTCCCGTGAGAACTACAAACGCATCACAGCATCCATTAGGAGTAACAAACGTTTTGACAATACGGTCCTGAACGTGATATGGAACTCATCGCTTAACTACAGTGCGTCGTTTGAACGTGACAACAACGATCCAGACCTCACTGTTAACAATACAATAGACTGTTTCAGTACCAGAAATCATAATTTTTCATGGAATAACTCGGTCGGTGTGCGCCCGCTCGAGCATAGCTTCTTTCAAGAGGCATCTTTCACCTCTGGCATCAGCTATAACCGTGAGCGTCTTCATCAAACACGCCACGTGGCTCAGTCGAGAGTGATGCCAATGCCTGTGTCGCTTCTCCAGGGTAGCAATTATGTTGGTTATCTGCCAATGCTTTACCTGGCAACTCTTGATGTAGAGGGCGATCCTTTTACAGCCTTTGTCAAGGGAGCTGCTACAATGAAATGGACTGCCGGAAATATGTCATCGTTCCTGAAGGTGGGCATAGAGTGGAACATGAGTAAAAACTATGGACGAGGAAACGTCTATGATATCGAGCGACCCATCACGGCAAGTACATCGTCGCGTCCGCGCGCTTTCAATGACATTCCGGCAATGCACCAGCTGTCGGCCTATATCGAGAGCCGCAACATAATGTACTGGGGCCGTCACTCTATCGAAGCAGCTGTCGGTCTGCGGGAAACCCAACTGTTGCATCTCGATTCACGATATGTACTTTCTGGTAAACCTTATCTTGATCCGCGTGCCAATATCACCTGGACAATGCCCTCATTGTACATTGCAGATCAACCTCTCACACCCGAAATTAATGCCGGTATCGGTTTCCAGACAAAAATGCCCGTCGCAGCCTTTCTTTACCCTAATCTTGTTTACACCGACTTTGAGCAACTTAACTACTATCACAATATACCCGACTATCGTGTCATGAACGTCATGACTTATGTCGAGGACCTTACGAACTATGACCTCAAAGCTGCCCGAAATCTCAAATGGGAAGTGCGTGGTGATTTGTCTTATCGCGACAACCGTCTGTCAGTTACTTATTTCCGTGAAAAGATGAATGACGGATTCCGGCATGCCGGTAAAGTTCACCACTATACCTACCGCCGCTATGATGCATCGGGATACAATCCCGAAATAGAAAACCGGGCGCCGGTACTCGAAGACCTTCCCTCGACCGAGATGCGCTACATGGCCGTGAGGTCAAGTGTAACCAACGGTAGCTCAACTATTAAGGAGGGTGTCGAGTACACTTTTCAGTCTCGACGTATCAAAGCAATCAAAACCCGTGTTACTGTCAGCGGTGCCTATCTTAAAACCGTAAACACCAATAGTGACCCGCTATGGTACAAACCGAGCATAGTTATGAACGGTCAGGAACTCCCTTATATCGGGCTCTATGATGATGCCGACGGCAGCATCTATAAGAGTTTCAATACAAACATAATGTTTGACACCGATATTCCAAATCTGGGGCTGCGCTTCTCTCTCGCATTCCAGACCATCTGGTTCACCTCGCGTCAAACACACTTCAAAACCGGTATGCCAACCCACTACATGGACATAGACGGTAATGTCTTCGAGTTTACACAGGAGTCAATGAACGACACCTATCTCAAACAGCTTGTCCGTGAATACTCGGCATCTACATTTGACAAGAATACCGTACCGGCCGAAACTGCGGTCAACCTCAAGGCAACAAAATCGTTCTGGAAAAACCGAGTGAATGTGGCTCTATATGTTAACCGACTGTTCACAATCGCCCCCGACTATAAGCCCTACGGAATTGTTGTGAGACGTAACTATACACCATACTTTGGTATGGAACTTAACTTTAAAATATAATAATCAAATAAATATCACACTCTTATGAAAGCAAACAAATTTATTGTTAAAGCCTTGATTGCATGCGCTCTCATAGCGCCTGTCATGGTATCGTGCAGCGACAGCGACAAAGCCGCTCCGCTCTATGAAATCGTTGTCAATCCCCAGCTCCCGACCGGGTATGTAATTGACTCTCAAGAAATCAAATTCACTGAAATCAACACCGGGAACGTTACAACCGTCACCAGTCTCAACAATCTGGAGCTTCCCGCCGGTATCTACAATATCGAGGCAACTGCTCTCGTATCTGAAACCGACAACCGCGCTGCAGCATCTGGTCAGAAGACAATGCGTGCCATAGCCCAGGATGTTGTCATCACTGAAACTACCCGTACCATAACACTCGACTGGTTCTTCTACAACCCAGATAACTCTCTTGTCATCAGCGAAATTTATCTCGGATCGCTCAACGCTACGGGCAAGGGACTCCTCTATGACTCGCACATCACCATCTACAACAATACCGACGAAACAATATATGCCGACGGTCTTGCCATTTGTGAAGGAACGCTCAACAACTCGACATCATATCCCGACCTTACTCCCGCTCCCGAGGAACGTTTCCTTGTAGGAACAGTTTATGTCATTCCCGGCAATGGCACTCAATATCCCATCGAACCGGGCAAATCAATCAAAATCGTTGACCAGGCAATCGAGTGGTCGGCCGACGTAGCCGGAGCCCAGGATTATCGTGACGCCGATTTCGAGTGGTATGACGAAGTGACAATCGGTACAGTCCGCGACACCGACAACCCCGATGTACCCAACCTCAACAAATGGTATAGCTACTCGGCTACCATCTGGATTCTTTCGCAGCAGGCCAACCGTTCGTATGCCATCGCCCGCATCCCCGAGGGGGTTACCGCCGAGTCATTCCTCAATGACTACAAATGTTCCTATACCTACTACTTCACTTTTACCGAGAAATATCTCACACGTGACAACCAGTATTATATTCCCCTTGACTGGATTATTGACGGTGTGAACCTTTGCCCCGCAAGCACTCAAGAATTCCTTTGTTTGCCACCGGCAATCGACATCAGCTACAAGTCAATCAACGACGACCCCCAGAGCGCATCTGACCGCGCCTACCGCATGTTTGTTCGCCGCGAGGCAGGTAAATCGGCCGCCGGCAACATCATCCTCCAGGATACCGACGACTCGGCCAAAGATTTCAAGATTGTAAATATCAATACAAAGGAAGAACTAAATTAATCCTTTATAGATGAATAATAAAGGTATCACATACCTTGTAGCATTCATCCTTTTGGGAACTCTTGCAAGCCGCGCGAGTTCTCAAAAGGGTGATTCTATTCTGAACCTCAAGATTGAAAGAGAATCACCGATAGGAAAAGACCTGCGCCAATACTACACCGCCGGACCTTCAACCATGCACTTTGCCGACAAATCAAGTTTCTCTATCGCTACAGCATCGGCCGACATCGAGAAGTTTGACTTGCCGCTTGTGATGCAGGAAGGCCGTGGCCACAACATGTACGGACTCTCGGCCGATTCCTATTATAAACTCTCGACGGTCAGCACCGTGTGGGGACATGCCGGCTATCAAAACGGCAAGATTCGCGATGTATCCTTCTGTGATGTTATCGACTACGAGACACTCGCACCGTTTGTTCTATGTGATGACACCGGGGGCAACCTCAAGCTGCAGCGCTACGACTTTGGTGGAGGATGGACAAGAACCTATGGCTCATGGACAATTGGAGCCGGAGCCGATTACACAGCCTCAATCGCCCACCGGGCGATTGACCCGCGTGTACGCAACATTGTGTCGGACCTTAATATCAGTATAGGCGGCGGTCGAAAAATAGGTAGCCGATATATGATTGGTCTCGACTGTGGCGTCAGGATTTATCATCAGAATACCGACATCGACTTCTACAACTCCGTGTCTCATGCTATCACGATGGTTTATACCGGACTCGGCAGCACGGCAAGCCGATTCAAAGGCGCCGATGCTCAAAGCAGCACCCACCGCCTGACAGGGTTCAACGCCGGTTTAAGGTTTGTACCTGTTGCTCACGGCGACTGCTTTTTTGCGTCGGTATCGGGTCGATTTGCAAATACCGGCATGATTCTTGACGGATATAACAATCTTAAATTCGGAGCTACCTCGACATTGACACTCGACGGGAGCATTTCGCGTCTCGTCTCAATGGGACGATTCTCGATATTCCCCATGGTTTCTGGATATTATATCGACCGTACAGCGACTGAGAATCTATTTGGTTCATCGGCCGAAAATTATGATAAAATAGGTGAGCGCGAAAACTACCATCACACCCGATATGGCGCTACACTCAATATCCCGGTATCGTGGCGACCGGTCGGTCTCGGCGCGTTGATTACGTTAGACCTCCGTGGCGGCCTGCTTAACGATAAAGAATATCTTGTCGAACCCGCCCGAAGTCTCGAATCAGACTATTTTACCGGGAGCGTGACACTTGACGCGGAAAAAAAACTTGGCGGTAACTGGGCATTAGGGTTGAAACTGGGCTATGACGGCCGTTTTGTATCATCGACATCGGCCGATTGGGCCGGGCTCGACCTGACGTCGCCCGAAGGCCTGATGTGTCTTTCCAACTACAATATGTCTTCATGCGACATGTCGTTCCTACATGCCGGAATCACCGTGTCGCGATCAATCAAGACAATGGTGGTGTCCCTCTCGGCACGATATGAAAGATATGACTATAAATCGCTGACCGACGGTGACCAGTTCATCACCGGTCTCTCACTCTCTTTTTGACATTATAAATACAATAAATAAATGCTTAACGAACAAGAACCGGTAATATCGGTCAAGAATCTTACTCAACGTTACGGTAAAGGACGCATCATCTACAGCGACCTTAGTTTTGACGTACCCAAAGGTAGGATTCTGGGCCTTTTAGGTAAAAACGGAACCGGAAAAACAACTACAATCAACATCCTGATGGGCTATCTGCGGCCGCAGTCGGGTGAATGTCGCATCTTCGGGGAGTCTATCACCGAATTGAGACCTGAAACGCGAGCCCGCATAGCCCTGCTCATCGAAGGACACGTACAGTATGCCTTCATGACTATCGAGCAAATAGAGAAATTCTATTCAAAATTTTATCCCCGATGGAACCGCGATGCCTATTATGAGCTGATGAGAAAACTCAAGGTATCGCCCAACCAGCGCATATCAACAATGTCATGTGGTCAGCGGTCTCAGGTTGCCCTGGGTCTTATACTTGCCCAGAATGCCGACTTGCTGGTGCTCGATGACTTCTCGCTCGGTCTCGATCCCGGGTATCGCCGTCTGTTCATCGACTACCTGCGTGAGTTTGCCAAAGCCGAGGACAAAACTGTTTTCATGACATCGCACATCATTCAGGATCTCGAGCGGCTTATTGACGACTGTATCATTCTCGACTATGGCAAAATTCTGACCCAGATGCCGGTCGACAAACTGCTGGCCGACTTTGGACGATATACATTCCACACAGACAGCAACGCCGTGTTACCAGAAGATCAGAAAATTATCAACCCTGGCAAGATCGGGAATGAGGTGGAATTGTACTCGTTCGATGGGGACGATTATGTCAAACGCTATCTCGAGACCAATAACATTCCAAATAGCGATCTACAACGTACCCCTATTTCACTCGAAGACGCCTTCATCGGTCTCACCGGCAAATATTAATGATTAAATCCAAAAGAAATGTACTCATCCATTATATTTAAAGAATGGCTCAAGACACGGCGCGTGTTCTTTATCGCGCTTGCTGTCGCGCTCCTCGTGGCGGTTTACGTTATTCTCAGTACAAATTCTCTCATAAAAGAGCACGGCATCATATCGCTGTGGATGTCGATGCTGCTCAAAGATGTATCGCTTGTCGACACTGTCACCTATATTCCGCTTGCCATAGGACTTGCCCTCGGTATAGCCCAGATGGTGCCCGAGGTAACACAAAAACGTCTCAAACTGACACTTCATCTCCCCTTCCCTCAGTCAAGACTCGTGGTGATGATGCTTGCCACCGGCATGATAGAGTTGCTTGTCATCTACATGATACAGATGGGAGTTATCCTCATCTATGACGCGACAATATTCCACGCCGAACTTGTGGGACGAGTGTTCCTGACAATGCTGCCGTGGTACCTTGCAGGCTTTATTGGCTATCTTTTCGTTACATCGGTGTGCCTCGAAGGAACATGGTACATGCGCATACTCTTGAGCCTTGTCGGGCTGGCCGTGTTACTGGTGATGTTTTTGCAGCCTAACACAATGGCAGCCTACAACTACATGATCGTCACCGTTATCATCTTCATATGTCTCATCACGATCTTCTCGTTTGGATCTATCGCCCGGTTTAAGGAGGGCCATCAGGACTAACATGAAAAAGACTCATTATATTTTATTTTTCTTACTCTCGACAGCTGTTTTGAGCTGGGTATTGCCCTGGCTCTACTCGCTGTGTTTTTCTGAACGCGACCGCGAACCGTTTGTAAGTTACTCCCCAATTGACGACTGCTTCATCGTTACCGACTTCAACACGGGAAGCAAACTCGACGAACCCGACATTTTTGAAGTCGACCCCGTCACCCAGGCACCCGGCCGTCACTATACGATGGACCAGCGCGACTCGCTGTTACCCGAAATTTTTGTAGGCCAGTTATCTGCCAAGGGCATGTTGCCCGACTCAATAAAAGGAGTCGAGATAACAATGCGCGACATCCGCATGAACAGCTGGATTTTCACATCATCACCCAAAGACCTCAACCGTTCGGTCCCCACCATCTACCCGCTCATGGAGTCAATGCCGGCCCGCTTTAAGTTTGAGGACCCCGAGGTGGTGCTTACTATGCCCGGCCATGTTGTAATCACCGACATCGAGTCAAACACTGTCGACGAAACCAAGACCCGCCGTTTTTCCAAAATGTTTGCCGACAAGGGATTTTCTTTCCCGGCCAAAGAAGCCGTCGCCAACATTTCTACACGCAAGGGATATGACAACGGCTATCTCATAATCGACAACGACAGCAAGCTCTATCATCTCAAGATGCAGGCCAACCGTCCGAGCATGGCTCATATTCAGCTCGACGACACGATTGTTCCGCGTCACGTGTTTGTGCTGGAAAATGCCGACCGCGAGCTCTACGGTCTTATCTCTGATGAAGCGCACGATTTCTATACAATCAATCACGACGAAACATACTCTATTTCCAAACTGTCAGGTATTAAATTTGACCCTGAGAAAGACAGGATGACAATCATCAAGAACCTCTTCAGCTGGTGTGTGAAAATTAAATCGGGCAATGAATCGACATGGATTGCCCTTGACCCCGACGATTACTCGGTACTCGCCGTCTACAATTTCACAACCCCGACTTCGATGAGCCGCGTCATTGAGAAATGGATATTCCCCTTCACAACATCGTTTACAAATGTAGATGACAAATATGTTTATCCGCGCATTAAAAACTGGTCGTGGAACGCATTTTTGCTCAATGCGATCCTTGCAGTGATTGTCTTGTTTGTGGCCCGCGGTAAAAACATCCGTTGCTGTATAGGTAAAACCGTGATGACGCTTGTTTGCGGACTCTTCGCGTTTATCCCCCTCATACTCATGAAATATATCAACAAATAATAAAATTCACAAATTAATAATCAATCAATAAGTTATGAAAAAAACTCTCTACTTTCTCGCTACTGTTGCCGTAGTATTTCTTGCAACAGCATGTGGCAGCTCAAAATCACAGCAGGCTGCCGATGAAATTACCGACGCTCTCACAGTCGACGAGGTTTTTGAAAACCCAGAACAATATGTAGGCGATACTATCTCGATTGAGGGTATCTGCTCTCACCTTTGCAGTCAGGGTGGTAAAAAAGCGTTCCTTCAGGGTAATGCCGACAATGTTCAGATTCGTTGCGAGGCCTTTCCATTGATGGGTGAACCATTCCCCAAAACCACAATTCACCACCCCATGAGAGTGACCGGAATTTTCCGCGAACAGCGCATTGACAACAATGTTGTAGCCGAAATGGAGCGTGAGTTTAATGAACGCATAAAAGAAATCACAGAGCAGTATGGCGAGGAATCGGCTCAGCGTGCAGCCAACGCATCAGTAGGTTGTGACACTGAGCGCGCCGCTCAGGGTCAGCGGGACCTAAACACCTTCAAAGAACGTATGGATGACTACCGAACCCGCATCGCTGCTCGCAAAGCCACCGAGGGCAAAGCCTACCTCTCGTTCTACTTCATGGACGCTATATCATTTGAAATACTGGAATAATAGGGCTCCCTTTTACATGTATAAATAAAAGAGGCTGTGTTAAAATGGACACAGCCTCTTTATTATATGGTTAAATTAAATTATAATTGGCTTATTGGCCAAGGTAAGATTGAAGTAATCGGCTCTTTTGTCCTTTAAGGCGGCGGATTGCTTTTTCTTTGATCTGACGAACACGTTCGCGGGTAAGGTCAAATTTTGCACCGATTTCCTCAAGGGTCATTTCCTGACATCCGATGCCAAAGAACATTTTGAGGATTTCGCGTTCACGTTCGTGGAGCTGGCTCAAGGCGCGTTCAACCTCTTTTGAAAGTGATTCCTGGGTCAAGGTCGCATCAGCCATTGGTGAATCATCGTTGGTCAGGACATCGAGAAGACTGTTGTCTTCACCTTCGACAAACGGAGCATCAACTGAGATATGACGACCGGAAACTTTAAGGGTATCGGCGATTTTTTCAACCGGAACATCAAGAGTCTCTGCGAGTTCTTCGGGTGACGGACGTCGTTCGTTTTCCTGCTCAAATTTTGAGAGAGCCTTGCTGATTTTATTGAGTGAACCTACTTGGTTGAGGGGAAGGCGGACAATACGAGATTGTTCGGCGAGAGCCTGAAGGATTGACTGACGAATCCACCAAACGGCGTATGAAATGAATTTGAAGCCACGGGTTTCATCAAATTTCTGAGCAGCCTTGATAAGTCCGACGTTTCCTTCATTGATAAGGTCGGGGAGTGACAATCCCTGATTTTGATATTGTTTGGCAACTGACACAACGAAACGGAGGTTCGCGCGGGTCAGTTTGTCGAGAGCTACTTGGTCACCTTCACGGATACGCTGAGCGAGCTCTACTTCTTCTTCAACAGAGATGAGGTCTTCACGTCCGATTTCCTGAAGATATTTGTCGAGAGATGCGCTTTCGCGGTTGGTGATTGATTTGGTAATTTTTAGTTGTCTCATATTGTATTATTACTGTCTTATTTTTAATTACACTATTAATATATAAACAATGTAATAGGAAAAAATATTGACTGACAGTGGTTAAAAAGGTTGTTGCGGATAAAATTTATTGAAAGTAGCAAATGGGAATAAAGCCACACTTCAAAATGAAAGCGTGGCTTTAATTTCTTTTACGGAATAGAAGTGTCTCCGTTTGAGGAGATTACTTACGGATTCCGAGCTCTTTCTGTGCAATGATAGCACGGTAACGGTTGATATCTTTTTTGATCAGGTAATCAAGAAGACGACGACGTTTACCTACGAGTTGCTTAAGAGCGCGTGCAGTTGTATAATCTTTATGATTTGACTTGAGATGTTCAGTCAAATGAGCGATACGGACTGAGAATAATGCAATCTGTGCTTCAGGTGAGCCAGTGTCAGTCTTGCCCTTACCGTATTTCTCAAAGATTTCTACTTTTTCTTCAGAATTCAAGTGCATTCTTTCGATAATTTTAGTAGTTGTTAATAATATATTGAAAATTTCGGGTGCAAAGTTAGTGAAAATCTTCGTTCCTACCAAATTTTTTAACTTAATTCACTGAAATCAGTCGAGATTGAGTTTTTCTTTTGACGGATTACGGAAGAAGATTTTGCCTTCAGAATATTCTTGAGCAGCAATGAGGGTTGGTTTGGGAAGTTTTTCGTAATAACGTGAGATTTCGATTTGCTCGCGGTTTTCCGACACTTCTTCAAGATTGTCATTGAGAGAGGCGAACTCCTGAAGTTTCTTTTCGAGGTCATGCTTCATTTCAAGAGCAATCTGGTTGGCGCGTTTAGCGATGATGCTTACGGTTTCGTAAACATTACCGGTATCTGCCGAGAGTTCGATCATGTCGCGGGTTACGGTGTTGAGCGGAGCGTTTGTTTTTTTGTAGTCCATAAATAAAATATTTATAGGAATTATGTTTAATCTTTTACGTGTTTCTGTGCAATACGAAGGATGTTATCGGCTTCAGAGCGATGGGGACTTTCGGGATAGTTGTTGACAAACGAATAGTATTCGTCAATAACGTCACGGAAGCGATCGGTTTTCTTTTCGGCAACACTGAGTGCGGCTTCCTGATAGCGCGATTTCAAAATGAGCATTTCGAGCTCTTCCTTATATTTTGAATAGGGGTAATTTTTTACTGCGTTTTGCGCTGTAATGATGGCACTTTCGTAGTTGTTACCCATATAAGTTCCGAGATTGTAGTAGAGTTGGGCGTTTTGCAACTCTTTGAGCGTGATTTTGTCCTGAAGCTCAAAGATGGTGTTCTGAGCAATCGCTACTTTATCGCTCTTGGGATAGTATTCGAGGAAGTTCTGGAGCTCTTCCATTGCCTTGATTGTGTTGCTCTGGTCAAGTTGAGGGTCGGGAGAGTCGAGATAGTAGGCATATCCGGCAAAATAGCGGGCAAGCTCTGTGTACTTTCCTTTTGGATAACGGTTGTAATAGCTTTGGAAATATGCGGCGGCATCCTCATATTCTTTGTTCTCATAGTGGGCGAGAGCAAGGAGATAGAGTGATTCTTCAGCACGGTCAGAGCCTTTGAATTGAGTAACGATATCGCGGAGGATAGTAGTGGTTTGGGCATACTTCTTTTCTTCGAATGCGCGCTTGGCATATTCAAATTTATAAGAAAGATCGTTGCTTTTAAGCACTCGTTGATATTCGCCACAGCTTGTCATTGCCAATGAAGCAAGAAGTGTCGCTGCTATGATGAGATATTTAT
>JAIDRE010000064.1 GCA_029061925.1 Muribaculaceae bacterium
GGCACTCCCATCACTCTTCATGGCGAAGCCAACCGCATCAGTGACGTGCAGTATGAATGGATTGTAAACGGTAAAGTTGTAGGTACCGAGCAGGATTATACTTTACCCGGCGATAATCTCGACTTGGTTGAGGTTACTCTCAAGGTTACCGACCCGACCCAGACAGCAAGTACCAAAGTCACTGTCGATGTTCACAACGTGACACAATATGGTTCATATATAGTTTCTAAAAATGATTTCCATTTTGTCGACTATGCCGGACGTCTTACTATGAACGTATATACTTCGGCTAACCCTGATGTAGATGTTGATAAAGTAGATTTCAGCGGACAATCAGATTATGATGACAAGTATTTTGTTTATGTTAAAAATCAGGATTATCTATACAACGGTTCAAGTTTTGATTCTGAGATTACTTTCGGTATAATAGATCTGAAGACATTACATCCTGTAAAAGATTTAAAAGTGGAATTTAAAGGTCAGGCTAATAATACATATGCCGATGGCCGAGTCGTTCTCGCAAATGGAAATCTCTTTTATACAGCTAAAATATGGAAAGACAGCGAGGATGAAGACGTTGACGTTGACGGACTTTACATGATAGACCTCAATACTGGCAATAAAAAATTTATATATAGTCTGGATGGTAAAACCGGTCCTTGGCTGATTGGTCATAACGGACGAGTATTCTTTTTCTGCAATACTGGAGAAATAAGCGCTTTTAACGGTTCAACCGGAGAGCTCCTTTATACTGATACGGCCAATTCTTTTTTCCTTAAAGATATGAGCAAAAGAGAAACATATACTATTGGTAATGACAAGCTGATACGTTTCCAGAACAATTCATCTTATATGCGTTGTATTGATCTTTTGACCGGAAAACAAACGATGTTCCTAAATACAAAGGATAGCAATCGTTTATATGCACGTAATATGTGTATTTATAATGATTATATCTATGCATGTAACGACGGATTTCTCGGACGTATGCCGCTTGAGTCAGAGGAGACCCGCCGTCCGTTTACATATATTGCTGATTTAAATGACAAGAACCAGTATGGCACATCGTCTACTACAATGAATGAATCTGACGAGAATCTCAAGATAATGCCCGATGGAATAGCACTGGTACATAGAAAATCAACAAGCAAAAGTATTGTGGGAATATATTCAGTTAAAGACTTCGGAAAGATGCTGAATAAATTCGAATCACAAAAAAAATATGATTACGTTTATCAATACATCTATAGAAATTAACAGAGACAATGAAAAAAATAAAATATTTATATCTGCTTCTTCTTGCGGTGATGTCGTGCAGTGTCATGACCTCATGCAGCAACGATGATGACGATAATTATGGCGTGGCTCCGGCGGTGCAGTTTGTGGAGCCTGAAAACGGATTTTCGGTAGAGATAAACGAAACTCTCGCTCCCGAAATAAAAGTAACCGGTACCGACCCTCTCACCTACAGCTGGACGGTCGATGGCAAGGAGGTCGCAACCGACCGCACGTATGTCTTCCGAAAAAATGCCGAGGGTGTCTATAACCTTAGCGTGACCGCCAAAAACAATAAAGGTGTTGCCACAGCCGAGACCCAGGTACTCGTGGTGAAACCGGGCACCGATATCGCAGTGGCAATAGACCGCACTGCCGGCGAAGAACTTATGCGATATAATCCCACAGTAATAAAGGCAAATGTCCACAGCCTGCACAATGTCGATTACCTCTGGACCGTCGAGAGCAAGGACTCAACCTGGACATCGACCGACAAGGATCTTGACTTCTACACTCCATTTACCGGTACTCACAAAGTGAGCCTCACCGTTTCCAATATATTGGGTCAGGCAACCGATGAGTTTACAGTCGATGTAAAGT
>JAIDRE010000065.1 GCA_029061925.1 Muribaculaceae bacterium
ATCGTACGGTGTACCGGGACTGCGCCTCGGCATACTCGCATCGTCAGACGAGAATCTGATATCTAAATTGAAAAAGCGATTATCATATTTCTTGACATTTGTACTGTGTGGACTGTCTTCATTTGCCGTTGAGCCGACTTGGAGTGTTGACGTGGGTTCGGTATTTGATAACAGAGAAGGTGATTCAAAATATACAAAGGCTGAGACTTTTTTCTTTATCACGGTTGCACCCGAAGTTGGTCTGAAAATTACAGATAAAGACCGAATTGCCGGAGGTGTCGTATGGAATCAACCTCTTGAAAATAAGTTCGGGAAAGTAAAACCGACAATTTACTACCGTCATAACGGAGAAAAGTGGAAATTTTCAATGGGACTTTTCCCACGCACTCAGTTGCGTGAGCCGTTGCCCGGTTTTCTTTGGAGTGATTCACTGAATTATTTCCAAAAGAACGTCAGAGGTGCATTGGTCCAGTACGATAGTGGCAACAAAGGATTCTTCGATGCTTATATCGACTGGCGAGGATTGCAGTCAGAAACAACAAGAGAAGCTTTCAACATAATGTTTCATGGAGAGATTCGTCCTAAAAATCCTCACTTTATCGTGGGCGCTCATTTATTGATGAATCATTTTGCCAAGTCAAAAAATCCACAATATGAGCAGCATGTGGTCGATAACTTTTTAGCTAACCCATATATAGGAGTTGATTATAGCAAATCGACAGTTATGGATAGCCTTGTCGTTAAATTAGGCGTACTCCAAACCATAGAACGCAACCGAGCTCAAGACAACTGGGATTGCCCGGGTGGATTGTGGCTTGACGGAACATTTGAATGGAAGATGTTAGGAGCTAAAAATTCGCTTTATCTTGGAAAGAGAGGACTTTTGCCGATTTATGGCGAATTTGGTGCGCAGTTATATCAAGGTGAACCCTATTACCGGTCAAAATTCTATGACCGACTTGATTTATATGGGCATATCTACCGCAATAAATTCATTGATTTGCAGGCACAGCTTAATTTCAATTTTGCCAAAGGAAGCTTCATATTTTATCAACGCTTGACGCTTGTAATCTATTTAGGTAATTTATAAACGGTAAGAGTGATTTAGATTTAAAGCGTATATTGTTGATTTATAGACGGTAATCTTCGATATTAACGCCAAAATCTATTTTTCTTTTAAAAAAACTTGCACAAAATAAAAAAACGTCGTAACTTTGCACCGCAAATGAGAGATATATGTATCTCAGATGCACCGACCAATGCGAAAATAGCTCAGTTGGTAGAGCACGACCTTGCCAAGCTTGGGGGCGCGGGCTCTAGTCCTGTGTTTAGCGGTAAGGAA
>JAIDRE010000066.1 GCA_029061925.1 Muribaculaceae bacterium
TATCTAATTAGAGCAATTTTTTGTCATTTTATTAACCATTTATGCTCTGTTTCCCTGTTTTAGAGGCCATTTTGTCGCTTAAAAGTAGCTTGAACCGTCAAAACAGTGAGTGCAAATTCTTTCTTTTGGCAAACCGATTGCATCGACAATATCTTCGATTGTGCTGAATCGGAGAGTGGTCAGACCAAGGCGACGACGAATTTGCTCAACCATTTCATTATAGCGTGGCGAATAGGTTGTTGCATACTCGTCAAGATGAGCGGCGGGGTCACCGCCTTCAAGGTCAGCGATCACACGTCGAGTAATCAACTCCATTTCACTTTTTGAACTGGTAAAGCTGATAAACGGACATGCATAGATAAGTGGGGGACAGCTGATGCGCACATGAATTTCTTTAACACCACCTTCGAGAAGGTCTTTAACGTTGTCGCGAAGCTGTGTGCCTCTCACGATAGAGTCGTCACAAAAAGCGATACGTTTGCCTTTCAGCAGTGAACGGTTGGGAATCAACTTCATTTTTGCAACAAGCTCGCGCCGCTCCTGTGTGCTCGGTGTAAATGAACGGGGCCATGTCGGGGTATATTTTACAATACTGCGCATATAAGGAATACCCTTTCCTTGAGCATAACCAAGAGCCATTCCGATACCGGAGTCGGGGATTGCACTGACAATATCGATTTCAGTATCATCCTTTTGTCCCATCGACAAGCCGGTTTGATAGCGCATTTGGTCAACGTTACGTCCTTCATAATCGCATGGAGGATAACCATAGTATGTCCACAAAAATGCACAAATCTGCATTTTGTCGAGAGGCTCACGAAGAACGGTTGCACCATCTGCTGTGATTCGTACGATTTCGCCGGGACCGAGATCTCGAAGCGTTGTAAAACCAAGATTTGGGAACGCTGAAGATTCAGAAGTAACAGCCATTCCTAATTCGGGATTATTGCCTTGTCCGAGAATAATGGGTGTACGACCAAGTTTGTCACGAGCGGCAATAATTGATCCGTCGTCCAAAAGGAGAAGCATTGAGCACGAACCTTTGACACGTTTAAAAACGTTGTCAATGCCCTCAACCCAATTTTCACCTTCGGCAATCAGTGTTGCGATAATTTCGGTCGGATTTATGATGTCGTATGAATGTTCACTAAAATGGTGACCTTCAATCATCAACTCCTGTTCAAGTTCACGGATGTTGTTGATACGTCCGACTGTAACGATGGCAAATTTGCCGAGACGACAGTTAACAATGATGGGCTGAGCGTCAGTATCACTAATGATACCGATACCTGAATTACCGTTTATGTCGTCAATGTCGCGTTCAAATTTAGTGCGGAAATAAGAATTTTCAATGTTGTGAATAGCACGTGTATAAATACCGTTAGATACACATGCCATACCGGCACGTTTGGTACCGAGGTGTGAGTTGTAGTCAACGCCATAAAAGAGTTCGTTGACACATCTGCTGCGTTTAGCAATTCCAAAAAAACCTCCCATGTGGAGAAAATGTTGAGTTTGTTAAATATTACTTATATATTAATAATGTGAAAGAGAATGGAAACAATCCTTACGTCAGATCATCCATTCTCTTTCAAAATATTTTATTTAAGTTTATGACTTTCAACCCATTTACGAGCATTTATAAAGGCATCAATCCATGGAGTGATTTCGTCATTTCGTCGTGACTCGGGATAGTAGCCACATTGCCAGGGGAATATTGCTCGTTCAAGGTGGGGCATCATTGCGAGATGACGACCGTCATCAGAACAAAGGCCTGCTACTGCACCTTTCGAACCGTTGGGATTGGCGGGGTATGCATTGTAATTGTACTTAGCAACTACATTGTAACTCTTCATTGGTTCTGGTAACATGAAACGACCTTCACCGTGTGCCACCCAGATACCGAGTTTACTTCCTGAAAGCGAACCTAGCATTACCGAATTGTTTGCCGGAATTGTCAAGCCAAGGAACTGAGATTCAAATTTATGGCTGGTGTTATGCTCCATACGGGTAGGATGTTTATGATCGGGATTAATCAGATTGAGTTCAATCATGAGCTGACATCCATTGCAAATACCAAGACTCAGCGTGTCTTTACGTTTAAAATAATGCTCGAGAGTTTTGCGCGCTGTTTCGTTATAACGGAAACCGCTTGCCCAGCCTTTTGCCGAACCGAGAACGTCGCTGTTTGAGAAACCGCCGCAGAAAACAATCATGTTTACATCGTCGAGAGTTTCGCGTCCGCTCATAAGGTCGGTCATGTGAACGTCTTTAACGTCAAAGCCGGCAAGATGGAGCGAATATGCCATTTCGCGGTCACCGTTGACACCTTTTTCGCGGATAATCGCTGCTTTGATGCCTGATTTTGTACGACGACCGGCTTCGATTCCGCGAGATTTGAGTTTACCGTCAAATTTAGAGGGGAAGCGGTAGCGTATAGGTTGTTTCTTGTAGTTTTCAAATCGAAGAGCCGCATGACTTTCTCCGCTCTGGATGCAATCAAGTAGGTAAGAAGGAGCAAACCATACATCTCGCATCTTGTCAATGTCGATTTCTAATTTTTTGCCATTGTGAGCAATAGCGAGTGTTCGACCTGTAGCACGAGGTTTGCCGATTGCAAAGAATTTCACACCGGCCTTTGTCAAGCTTTCTTCAAAGCCGTTTTTCCAGGTGTCAGAAACCTGCATAACGACAGCCGGATTTTCGGCAAATAAAATCTTTACAAGATCTTTATTGTTAAATTCTTTTGTATCAATGTCAAGTCCACCTTCGGTGTTGGCAAATACCATTTCAAGTAGGGTAGTGGCAAGACCACCTGCCGAGATGTCGTGCATTGCCATTATGGCTTTGCGGCTTACAAGTTTGTTAACCGCATTGAATGTTGCTACAAATTTAGCGGGGTCGGTAACTGTCGGAGCTTCGCGACCGATTCTGCCAAGGGTCTGACCGAGTGCCGATCCGCCGAGTTTGAGTTCGTCACCCGAGAAATCTACGTAATACAATGTAGATTTACCTCGACGAATTACGGGAGAAACAATTTTCTTAACGTCAGAAACTTCGCCGGCAGCAGAGATGATAACAGTTCCTGGGGCATAAACTTTGTCAGCTCCATATTTCTGGGTCATAGACAAAGAGTCTTTACCGGTCGGAATGTTGATACCCAATGCAACCGCAAAGTCGCTACATGCTTCAACTGCACGATAGAGTGCGGCATCTTCGCCGGGGTTTTTACAGGGCCACATCCAGTTTGCACTCAAAGATATGCTTGAAATACCTTTCTTTAAAGGTGCACCAACAATATTTGTGAGTGATTCGGCAATAGAGATTACAGAACCTTTAGCAGCATCGTTGAGTGCAACTTGAGGCGCATGACCGATTGATGTTGCAATACCTGCTTTACCTGTGTAGTCAAGTGCGACAGCACCACAGTCACTCAAAGGTAACTGAATTTCGCCACGACATTGCTGACGTGCAACTTTACCTGTAACAGAACGGTCAACCTTGTTGGTGAGCCAGTCTTTACAAGCGACAGCTTCGAGCGAGAGAACATCTTTGAGATATTCTTCAATCTTGTCCTGCTCGTAGTTGATGTCGTTGTATGTGAGATTGATAGTTTTGTCGTTCATCACGGTGCGAGGTGCTTTACCAAACATATCGGCAAGTTGCAAGTCGATTGGACGAACGCCTTTTTTATCCTCAAATACAAATTTATTGTCATCAGTAGTCTCGCCAACTACATACATTGGAGCGCGTTCACGCTGAGCGATGCGTTCTACCAAAGGAATGTCTTTAGCATCAATAACCATACCCATACGTTCCTGACTTTCATTGCCGACAATTTCTTTGTAGCTCAAAGTCGGGTCACCAACGGGAAGTGTATCAATATCGATATGACCACCGGTTGCCTCTACGAGTTCAGAGAGCGCATTGAGGTGACCACCGGCACCATGGTCGTGGATAGATATGATCGGGTTGTTTGAGCTTTCAGCCAACGCACGGATAACGTTTGCAACACGTTTTTGCATTTCAGGGTTTGCACGCTGAACGGCATTAAGCTCGATTGCGTTGGCATATTGACCTGTCGCAACTGATGACACAGCGCCACCACCCATGCCGATACGATAGTTATCACCACCCATCAACACAACTTTTTCTCCGGGAGTGGGTTCTCCTTTGAGAGCATCACGACGAGCGGCGTATCCAACACCACCGGCAAGCATAATTACTTTATCATAAGCATACATGCGACCGTTTTCGTCATGCTCGAAAGTGAGAAGTGAACCGCAGATGAGAGGCTGACCGAATTTATTACCGAAATCGCTTGCGCCGTTAGATGCTTTAATAAGAATTTCTGCGGGAGTCTGATACAACCAAATACGTGGATTTGTGATGAGTTCCCAACGGTGTTCGGGAGACAAACGAGGGTATGATGTCATATAAACGGCTGTTCCGGCAATTGGGAGACTTGCTTTACCTCCGCCAAGGCGGTCGCGAATTTCGCCACCTGTTCCGGTTGCTGCGCCGTTAAAAGGTTCTACTGTAGTCGGGAAGTTGTGAGTTTCGGCTTTGAGTGAAATGACTGAGTCAATATCAGTCACTTCGAAGAAATCGGGTTTGTCGGCACTTGCCGGTGCAAACTGTTCGATTTTTGGTCCGCGTACAAATGCCACATTATCTTTATAAGCAGAAATCAGCTCGTTGGGATTTTCTTGAGAAGTACGCTTAATAAGTTTAAAAAGAGATTGTGGTTTTTCTTTTCCGTCAATAATGAACTGACCGTTGAAAATTTTGTGACGGCAGTGTTCTGAATTAACCTGTGAAAAACCAAAGACTTCGCTGTCGGTCAGGGGACGTCCAAGTTTCTTTGAAAGTTCACGCAGGTAATTTTCTTCATCAACGCTGAGTGCCAGACCTTCTTCTTCGTTATATTTTTCAATATCTTCAATATAAACGATTGGGTCAGGCTTTTTATCAATAGCAAAAACTCGTGAATTAAGACCTTCATAATGACGCTGGAGCATTTTGTCGAATGATGCATTTTCATCGCGAACAAGGAAAAATTGTTCAATTCGGGTGATGCCTGAAAGACCCATATTTTGGGTGATTTCAACGGCATTTGTACTCCATGGGGTAATCATTTCTTTTCGTGGCCCTATGTATGAGCCTCGTAATGAAGTTGATGACAAGGGTTTTGCGCCGCTAAAAAGCCAAGTCAGGCGCTCTTTTTCTGAATCAGAAAATTTGTGATCAGATTCAACGGCATAAACCGTATCCAATCCTTTTTTGAAAAATGTTACCATATTTTCTTTTTACCTTATTAATATGCCACCTCGAATGAAATGTGACAAAAGCGAGTTGGCGGTGCAAATTTACGAATTATATCTTGTCCTGCGAAATTTTTTTTATTTCAATGTTGTAAATGTCAATAAGTAATTTAAAAATCATCCATCATGTCAAAATCGTCATAATCATCAAGAAATGTGCTTGAGTCATCATCCCATGAATTGTGATTATCATTCAGGTAATCATTATTAAAATTAGAACCGGAATAGTCCCAGTCATCAGAAAAAGATCCGGGATATGAATTATGATGGTTAGAGCCTAAAGAGTCATAATGATTATCATCAAGAGAATCACCAAACAACCAGTCAAAGATTAAATAAGCACGAAGATATTTCCAGAAACTCATAATAGTTTTTATGATAATTTTGTGTTTAATCGTTCTTGGCAAAGTTAGCTATTTTTATTATTTTATTCAAATTTTCGATGAAATAATGGCTTAAAACGATCTTTTTATGGTCTGAAAGGTAGTAGAGTGTTTGATTTAGCTGTTTAAATTGGTGTAATTCAAAAATTTTTCTCAATTTTGCAAATTGAATAAAAGTATAAACCAATTTAATTATAGAAATGATGCAATTCACAGCTGAACAAATAGCCTCAATGGTTGGCGGAACAGTCGAGGGAGATCCCCAAGCTGTTGTTTCGACTGTAGCTAAAATTGAGGAAGGGCATAAAGGGTCGATATCGTTTCTCTCAAATCCTAAATATACACATTATATATATACGACTGATTCGTCAATTGTTCTTGTCAGTCGTGACTTCAAACCCGAACAAACGATTAAAGCTACATTGATTAGGGTTGATGACCCATACGCGACGGTCGCAATGTTGATGCAGATGGCTGCTAAAATGTTGACTCCCGACATGAAGGGTATTGAACCTCAATCAGCGATAGCTGAAGGCGTCGAAATTGATGACAGTTGTTATGTCGGATCATTTGCATATATTTCAAAAGGTGCGAAGATTGGTCGTAATGTAAAAATCTATCCTCGATGCTTTATCGGTATGAATGCTGAGATCGGGGATAACACAATCCTTTATCCTGGTGTAACCATTTACCATCACTGTAAGGTGGGTACTGATTGTGTGTTGCATGCCGGTGTAGTTATTGGAGCTGATGGCTTTGGATTTGCGCCCGTTAATGGTCATTATGATAAAATTCCGCAGCTTGGTAATGTTGTTATCGGTAACAATGTCGAAATCGGTGCAAACACTTGTGTTGACCGTGCTACGATGGGTTCAACCGTTATAGAAGATGGTGTCAAACTTGATAACTTGATTCAGATTGCACATAATTGTCATGTCGGAACTAATACTGTTATGGCATCACAGGTTGGTGTAGCCGGTTCGACCAAAATTGGCTGCCATTGTATGGTTGGCGGTCAGGTCGGATTTGCCGGACACATTACTATTGGTAACGGCGTGCAGATTGGTGCTCAGTCGGGAATTCCTAGAGATATTCCCGATGGAAAGGTTATGATGGGTTATCCGGCTGTTGATGCGGGGCAATTTGCCCGTCAGGCTGCCACATTGGCACGTCTTCCCGAAATGATGAAAACGATCTCGGCGTTGCAAAAGAAAATTGCCGAGTTAGAAAATAAATAAGAAATTAAAGATATAAAATAATAAAACTGTTTATTACAAATCATGAAACAGCAAACCATTAAAGAAGCTTTTACGCTCACAGGTAAAGGACTTCATACCGGAATGGAAATAACCGCCACATTTATGCCGGCGGCAGATAATCATGGATATAAATTTCAACGCATTGACCTCGAAGGACAACCGACAATCGATGCTCTCGCTGAAAATGTTGTTGAAACTACCCGCGGAACCGTTATTGCGAGCGGTGACGTGAAAGTTAGTACAATCGAACATTCAATGGCTGCTTTATATGCTGCCGGAATTGACAACTGCTTGATTCAGTTAAATGGACCTGAAATGCCAATTCTTGATGGCAGTTCGCTCCCTTATGTTGAAAAAATTGCCGAAGTCGGACTCGAAGAACAAAAGTCTGATAAAGAATACTACATTGTTAAACAACGTATTGAGGTTAAGGATGAAGCAACCGGTGCATCAATCATGCTTTTGCCTGATGATGAATTGAGCATCAATGTGATGGTAGAGTTTGATTCTCCTGTTCTCAGAAATCAATTTGCTTCACTTGAACATATTGATAGCTTCAATAAAGAAATTGCATCAAGTCGTACATTTGTATTTGTACGCGAAGTTGAACCTCTTTTGAAGAATAATCTTATCAAAGGCGGTGATCTTGACAATGCAATCGTTATCTATGACGCGCCAATGGATCAGAAAGAACTTGACAATCTCGCTGATTTGATGGGTGTCGCTCATAAACATGTATCGGAATTCGGCTTTATCAATAACCGCCCCTTGAGCTATGACAACGAACCTGCACGTCACAAACTCCTTGATGTGCTTGGTGATTTGGCTTTGATTGGACGACCCTTGAAAGGTAAAGTTATTGCAAACAAGCCCGGTCATTCTCTCAATACAGCTCTTTCAAAAAAAATTCGTCAAGAACTAAGAAAAGTACCCGTACAGGCTCCTTATTATAATCCTAACGCAACTCCGATTCTTGATATTAATCAAATCAGAGAGCGTCTTCCTCACCGTTACCCGTTCCTACTCGTTGACAAGATTATTGAAAAAGGAGATACTCATATTGTCGGTGTAAAGAACATTACTGTAAATGAACCGTTCTTCCAGGGACACTTCCCCGAAGAACCTGTCATGCCCGGGGTGCTTCAAATTGAAGCTATGGCGCAGACCGGTGGTCTCCTCGTATTGTCAAGTGTGGATGAGCCAGAACGCTATTCTACATACTTCATGAAGATTGATAACGTGAAGTTCCGTCAGAAAGTTGTTCCCGGTGACACTCTTCTGTTTCATGTATCGTTTGTTACACCGATGCGTCGCGGATGTGCAATCATGAGAGGATTGGCTTTTGTTGGCGACAAAGTGGTGAGCGAATGCGAATTCATGGCTCAAATTATCAAAAATAAATAATAACTAAAGCCAATTTTCAAGAGAATGAAACAACCATTAGCTTATATACATCCTGCCGCGAAGATTCATCCTTCAGTAGTTATTGACCCATTCACAACTATTGAGGGCAATGTTGAAATCGGCGAGGGTACAAGAATCGGTAGCAATGTGACAATTATGGACGGTGCGCGTATCGGTAAGAACTGCCGCATTTTCCCTGGTGCTGTCATAGCTGGTATTCCCCAGGATTTGAAATTTAAGGGTGAAGATACCGTTGCTATCATTGGTGATAACACTACCATCCGTGAATGTGTGACCGTCAATCGAGGTACAGCTTCAAAGGGACGTACAGTTGTCGGCTCAAATTGCCTCATAATGGCATACTCCCATATTGCTCACGATTGTGTTGTTGGTAACAACGTAATTATTTCCAATGCTACACAGGTTGCAGGCGAAGTAGTTATTGATGACTGGGCGATTATCGGTGGCGGTTCTTTGATTCATCAGTTCTGCCATATTGGTGCTCACGTAATGATTCAAGGTGGGGCATTGATTGGTAAAGATGTACCTCCATTTGTTAAGGCTGGACGTGAACCGCTTGTATATTGTGGTGTAAACTCTGTTGGTCTTCGCCGTCGTAATTTCACTAATGAACAGATCAACGATATTCAGAGTGTATATCGTTATCTCTATTTGTCGCCATATAATGTATCTGAGGCGGTTGAACATATCGAAGCTGAGTTGCCCGCTACACCCGAGCGTGACCAGATTGTTATGTTTATAAAGAACGCTCATCGAGGCATTATCCGCGGATATACACAACGTCCCGGAGCAGAGTGACGATAAGATTATGTCAAATTTAATGACACGAGGCGAACGCCGAGGACTGATTGTACTGCTGGCTTTGCTTACGGTCATTGTTGGCGTGTCGATATATGATAGGGGAGTAAAGACCTCTGTTAAAACGAGTTCTGTCGGTTCGATTGATTCTGTCGTATCAGTAATGGCTGATACTTTAAACATTTCGAAAAGCTCAAAAAAACGTCTAAAACGAGTGAAAAAAACACGCGAAAAACGTCAGTCGGTACCCGAACGAAGTCCCCTTGATGAAATAATTCCGTCAAATTAACGTTTTATAATATTAAATAAAACGTTGAAATGCTTTGATTTATCATAAAAATTGGTTAATTTTGCACCGCAAATTTGTTGATTGCCATGTTGTATGTGGCAGTTTATTGTTAAACAATTAAACCATAAATGATTACAATTACTTTCCCAAACAACGACACCAAACAGTTTGAAAGCGGTGTCACTCCACTTGAGATTGCCAACTCTATTAGCCCTCGTCTTGCTCAAGATGTTTTGGCTGCCTCAGTGAATGGTCAGGAATGGGATTTAACTCGTCCCATCTCTGAAGATGCGACCTTAAAACTTTTTAAATGGGATGATCCCGAAGGTAAACATGCTTTCTGGCACAGCTCTGCACACTTGCTCGCAGAAGCCATTCAGGAACTTTATCACGGAGTAAAATTTGGTATTGGTACTGCAATTGAAAACGGATTTTACTACGATATAGACCCGGGCGAACACGTTATTACAGCCGCTGACTTCCCTAAAATAGAGAAAAAGATGCTCGAACTTGCTCAACGCAAGGAAGATATCAAACGTGCCGACATCTCAAAAGTCGATGCTCTTAAAATGTTTGGCGACCGTGGCGAAGTTTACAAGTGTGAACTTATCAGCGAACTCGAAGACGGACATATAACTACCTATACTCAGGGTGCGTTTACCGATCTTTGCCGTGGACCTCATATCCCCGATACAGCTCCTATTAAAGCTGTAAAAATCACTTCACTCGCCGGCGCATATTGGCGTGGTGATGAAAAACGTAATCAGCTTGTTCGTGTTTACGGTATTACTTTCCCCAAGAAGAAAATGCTTGACGAGTATCTCGTTCTTCTTGAAGAAGCTAAAAAACGAGACCACCGTAAGCTCGGTAAAGAAATGGAACTCTTTGCATTCTCTGCAAACGTTGGTCAAGGTTTGCCTTTGTGGCTACCGAAAGGTGCCGCTCTTCGCGACCGTCTAGAACAGTTCCTTCGCAAAATTCAGAAGAAATATGGTTATCTCCAGGTAATCACCCCTCATATTGGTAACAAGAACCTTTATGTGACTTCGGGACACTATGCAAAATATGGTAAGGATTCATTTCAGCCTATTCATACACCCGAAGAAGGTGAAGAGTACTTGCTCAAACCGATGAACTGTCCTCACCACTGTGAGATTTTCCGTGTATCTCCTCGCTCATACCGTGACCTTCCCATGCGTCTTGCTGAGTTTGGTACAGTATATCGTTATGAGCAGTCAGGTGAGCTACATGGTTTGACTCGTGTCAGAGGATTTACTCAAGATGATGCCCACATCTTCTGTGCTCCAGAACAAATCAAAGATGAATTCTTGAAAGTAATGGATATTATCTTCTATATTTTCAAGGCTCTTAAATTTGAAAACTTCGAGGCTCAGATTTCGCTCCGCGATCCCAACCATAAAGAAAAATATATCGGTAGCGACGAAAATTGGCATCTCGCTGAAAATGCAATCATTGAGGCTTGTGCTGAAAAAGGACTTAACGCACGCACCGAACTCGGTGAAGCGGCATTCTATGGTCCCAAGCTCGACTTTATGGTGAAAGATGCACTTGGTCGTCGTTGGCAGCTTGGAACAATCCAGGTTGACTATAATCTTCCTGAACGATTCCAGCTCGAATATACCGGTGCTGACAACCAGAAACACCGCCCGGTTATGATTCACCGTGCACCGTTTGGCTCAATGGAACGTTTCGTAGCTGTCCTTCTCGAACATACTGCCGGCCGCTTCCCGTTGTGGCTCGCTCCCGAGCAGGCTGTTATCCTCCCCATCAGCGAAAAATTCAACGATTATGCATTCCAGGTTAAAAAAGAACTTGAACAGCATGATATCAGAGTTGAAGTTGACGACAGAAATGAAAAAATCGGTAAGAAAATTCGCGACAATGAACTCAAAAGAGTACCATATATGCTCATTGTTGGAGAAAAAGAAGCCGAAAATGGTGAAATTTCTGTAAGAAAACAGGGCGAAGGTGATCAAGGTTCGATGAAAATTATTACCTTTGCAGAAAAATTGGACGAAGAAGTCCGTCAAATGACTAATATTTAATCTCCACTGAATGGATAACAAACCCTTCAAACCGGGCTCTCAGCCCTCACGCCCTCAGGGTCAACAAACCCAGAATCAATCTTCGTACCCTCAAGGTCAGCGCGGACAACTTCCGATGTCGGGTAAAAACGATAAGGAGCAACACGCAATCAATGATCGCATTAGGGCTAAAGAGGTGCGTCTTGTAGGTGATAATGTCGAAAATGGCATTTATCCTATTCAGCTGGCTTTAAATATTGCTGACGAACTTGGTCTCGACCTTATCGAGATTTCTCCGACTGCCGAGCCTCCTGTTTGCAAAATACTTGACTATCAAAAGTATCTCTACCAACAGAAGAAACGTCAGAAAGAGCAGAAAGCAAAGGCAACCAAAGTGGTTGTTAAAGAAATCAGATTCGGACCTCAGACCGACGATCATGATTACAATTTCAAATTGAAACATGCAATCAGCTTCCTTCAGGAAGGTTCAAAGGTTAAAGCATACGTGTTCTTTAAAGGTCGTTCAATTCTTTTTAAAGAACAAGGTGAAGTTCTTCTTCTACGTTTTGCCAATGACCTTGAAGAATATGGTAAAGTTGAACAGATGCCGCTCCTTGAAGGGAAACGCATGATTATCATGATTACTCCTAAAAAGAAATAAAGAAAATGTCTGGAATCACGTGGTGATTCCGTCAGAATAAAAAAACTCGAATTAATTAATTTAAAGTAACAAACAATGCCCAAG
>JAIDRE010000067.1 GCA_029061925.1 Muribaculaceae bacterium
AATATATTATAATTAAAAAAATGCCGCATCTTTATCAGAGCGGGATTCAAGTTTATTTTTTATTTTAATTGTCGTGATTGTTAATCAATCATTTCTTTAACGCATCGAATCCCGCTTCTATTCTTTTTGCAAAATAGAAATAAGAAAAAAAGTATGCGTAAAATCGAGTCATGATTATAGTTTGTTTTTGATGTGGCAAAGATAAAATGAAATTTTTGTAATAGCAAAAAAATTACAAATAAAATGTCATAAATATCAAACTAAATGTTTATTTTTAACAGAATCACCCGTTTTATTAACACTGTTATTTAATTAAAGCAAATTATTTACCTTGAAAATGTTGTCAAGTTTAGCTGAAATATCTTCGCGGCTCCAGTCTGCTCGGTTGGCAAAGATTAGATAGAATAAATTTGCCGAATCGTACCGTCCCTCATATATAAAAAAGCTGCCGTTATCACCTGTATGATATATTTTTTCAGGGAAATCCGGTCGATTTTCGATAAACCAACCATAGCCGTAATCAGTATCCGGTAAATCTGTTTTAATTTTAGGTGTATGGGCTAAACGACGCATTTTCAGAGATAAAATTTTATCATTAAACAGCGCTTGATCCCATTTAACAAAATCTAATGGCGTAACATACATTCCACCATCAGCTTTTGTCCCGAAAAAGTTGGCATAGCCATAATCATCATATTGCCAAACTCCATCTTTATCTTGTGAATATGCTCTTGCTTTATTTTTAATTGCTTTATCAGGCGCAAAATAGCACGTAGATTCCATCTCGGCTGGCTTAAAAATATTTTCTTTCATCCATTCATCAAGTTTTTGACCGCTTATTTTTTCAATTATTTGACCAAGCATCTGATATGTCGGATTCTGATACTCGTAAGCTGTCCCGGGCTTAAATACCGTATTTTCAAGACTTTCAAGGTATCGGAGCGATTCATCTTCTTCACAATATAATTTGAAGTCTTTCAGTGTCTTAAATTGCGTTGTATGTTTAGATATATAAGCATTCCATTCTTCAGGAGTTCGTGGACGCCAGTCGGGGATGCCTGATGTATGAGATAAAAGATGGGAGATTGTAATTTCTTTATAGAAAGGAGCTTTAAGGTTTGGAAAATATTTTGAAACAGTGTCATCAACCGACAGTTTTCCTTGTTGAGCTAAAAGAAGAATACCTGTAGCAGTGAACTGTTTTGAGACAGAGCAAATATTAAATGAAGTTTGGTCGGTAATAGGTGTTGATGTCTCAATTTCGGCTAACCCAAATCCTTTATTATAGCATATTTTTCGGTCTTTCACAATTACGACACATGCTCCCGGTTGATTTTCAGGGAATTGTTCAGTGAAAATATTGTCAATTTGAGATTCAATACTATTTGAAAATTTCAAGATAGGGAACGATGCCATACAAAAGGATTTTGAATGTTTATATTAAAAATAATCGAGGGTATGTCAAAAGATCGACACACCCTCGGTTATAATTTTATTTGGTGGCGAATTTATTCAGCGGGTTTGTAATCTGCAATTTCAGCAGGTTTAAATGACTTGATAAATTCAGCATGTTTAGCGATTTCGGCTTCTACCATGTTTACATAAACATGAGCGCTCTTAGCCATTGATTCTGAATTACCGCGTGTTGCATCGGTAATGAGGAGATAGCTCATGATGATGAAACCTGCCATTTCAACGAGACGACGAGCAACAAATGAAGTGTATTCGGAATCGTTGATTTCGTTAACAAGAGCAACTGTTTCGTTGTATTTGGCTGCCATATCGAGAATGCGTTTCTTGAGAGGCATGAGTTCTTCGCTAACGGGGAGTTCGTTGTAGCTGTCAATGAGTGCTGAGTAAGCACCGGTAGTTACGTGACCGATTGCTGCAACAACCTGAAGCTGAGTTGTACCTTCATAGATTGAAGTGATACGAGCATCACGATAGATACGTTCGCAAGCATAATCTTTCATGAAGCCTGATCCACCATGAATTTGGATACAGTCATAAGCATTCTGGTTACAATATTCACTACCAAGACCTTTTGCAAGGGGAGTGAGGGCATTGGCAAGCTTATTGTATTTTTTCATCTCGTCACGTTCCTCGGGTTCGAGTTTACGTTCACGAGCGATATCTTCCAAAGCTTTGTAAACATCAACAAAACGAGCTGTCTCATAGAGAAGGCAACGAGAAGCATCAAGTTTAGCTTTCATTGTTGCGAGAATCTCATAAACAGCGGGGAATTCGATGATTGCTTTACCAAACTGCATACGTTCTTTTGCATACTGGAGGGCTTCACGATATGCGATTTCGCTGACACCGACGCTTTGAGCGGCGATACCGAGACGAGCACCGTTCATAAGTGCCATCACATATTTAATAAGACCCATTTTGCGTGAACCGCAAAGTTCAGCTTTAGCATTTTTATAAACGAGTTCGCAGGTTGGAGAACCTTTGATACCAAGTTTATTTTCGATACGGCGTACATCAACACCTCCATCACGTTTGTCATAGATGAACATTGACAAACCGCGAGCGTCTTTAGAACCTTCTTCTGAACGAGCAAGCACGAGGTGGATATCAGCGTCACCGTTGGTGATGAAACGTTTTACACCATTAAGACGCCATGTGCCGTCAGCATCTTGAGTTGCTTTGAGCATAACTGACTGAAGGTCAGAACCGGCATCAGGCTCGGTCAAGTCCATTGACATTGTTTCGCCCTGGCAAACACGGGGAATGAATTTGCTGTGCTGTTCCTCGTTACCAAATTCATATAGAGTTTCGGCGCAGTCCTGAAGACCCCAAAGGTTTTCAAAACCGGTATCTGCACGGCTAACGATATCCGCAGCCATGATGTAGGGAGTGATAGGGAAGTTGAGACCACCGAAACGACGAGGCATTGACATACCCATCAAACCTGCTTTACGGCAAGCGTCAAGGTTTTGCTGAGTGCCATCGGCATAGACAACGCGGTTGTTTTCAACATGAGGACCTTGGTGATCAACAGATTCTGCATTACCAGCAATTTGTTCACCGCATAAATCGCCAACGATTTCAAGGACTTTGTCATAGTTGTCCATTGCATCGGCATAGTTGATGGGCGCGTAGTCAAATTTTTCGGCGTCGGAATAATTACGTTCTTTAAGAGCAACGATCTTCTCCATCAACGGGTGAGAAAGGTGGAGTTTAAGATCGGGATTGTCGGTATAGAAATTTGCCATAATTGACTGATGTTCTGATTACTTTGAATTTTTCTTGTAATATTTGATAAGCTTGGGAACAACTTCCTCCAAATTACCGGTGATTACATAATCGGCAATCGAGTTGATAGGAGCGTTGGGGTCATTGTTGATAGAGATGATGATTGAGCTGTCTTGCATACCTGCAATGTGCTGAATCTGACCTGAGATACCACAAGCGATATAGAGTTTAGGACGAACTGTTACACCGGTTTGACCAATCTGACGGTCATGGTCTGTGAAACCTGCATCAACAGCAGCACGAGTTGCACCCACTTCACCACCAAGAGTTTCGGCGAGCTGGTGAAGAAGCTGGAAGTTTTCTTTGCTTCCAACACCATAACCACCGGCAACAATGATGGGTGAGTTCTTGATGTTTACTTTTGATTTTTCAATGTGACGATCGATAATTTCAACTACAAAATCTTCATCTTTTACATAGTCAGAAGCTTTGAGGTTGATTACTTCGCCTCGATGATCGGGATTCACAATCTCTTTTTTCATTACACCCTCGCGAACGGTTGCCATCTGAGGACGGCAGTCTGGGTTAACGATAGTAGCGACAATGTTACCACCGAAAGCAGGACGGATTTGATAAAGAAGGTTTTCATATTCTTTGCCTGATTTTGGGTCTTTGTGAGGACCAATTTCAAGTGAAGTACAGTCGGCAGTCAAACCGCTGTGGAGGCAAGATGAAACGCGTGGACCAAGATCACGACCTATGCATGTTGCACCCATTAGACAAACCTGGGGTTTGATTTGTTTGAAAAGGTTAATGAGCACAGCTGCGTGAGGATTAGATGTATAAGGATAAAGACGTTTGTCTTCAACTTTGTAAACTACATCAGCACCATAGGGGAATATTTGGTCTTCAACGTTTTTAAGATTGTCACCAATTACAATAGCTTCGAGTTTGACACCGAGATCGTTGGCGAGGCTACGTCCTTTGGTAAGGAGTTCGAGGCTGACATCAGCAATTTTGCCATCGTCAAACTCGCAATATACTATAAGGTTGTTGTTGTCGGACATTTTGATTAATATTTGAATGTTAATCGCGTAACTGATTGAAATTAACCGATAGTATGGTTTGCAATCAAATCTTTAATTAAATCTTCGATTTGCTCGTCGTTATCGTCGAGACGAAGGCTTTCTTTAGCAGTGAATACAACGTTTTCAATTGATTTCACTTTAGTTGGTGAGCCGGGAAGACCGATCTGTTCGGGATCAGCTTCAACATACGCAGCACTCCATTCGCCAAGTGCAAGGTCGGGACGAGCATCTACGAGGGCTTGTTCTTCAGCTGAAAGCTGTGCTTTTTCTGAAGGAGTTACGGCGCGTTTGTATTGCATGAGACGACGTGCGTTGCGAGGACGACATTCTGCAGCCGAACCATTAACAGTCACAACGCAAGGGAGGGGAGCAATAACGGTTTCAACACCGTTTTCAAGACGACGTTTAACAGTGATTTTACCGTTAGCAACGTTGAGGATTTCTTCTGCATATGTTACTTGGGGGAGACCAAGTTTTTCAGCAATCTGGGGACCTACCTGAGCAGTATCACCGTCGATAGCCTGGCGGCCACCGATGATTACATCATAATTGCCGATTTTTTTTACAGCCTGAGCAAGTGAATAAGAGGTTGCCAAGGTGTCAGCACCACCAAGAGCACGGTCTGTAAGTACGATGCCGGTGTCTGCACCACGGAAAATAGCTTCTCGAATAATTTCAGCTGCGCGGGGCAAACCCATTGTAAGAAGTGTAACTTTAGAACCCGGATGAGCATCTTTAAGGCGGAGAGCCTGTTCAAGTGCGTTAAGGTCTTCGGGGTTGAAGATGGCCGGGAGAGCGGCACGATTAATCGTGCCATCTTCTTTCATCGCATCTTTTCCAACATTGCGGGTATCGGGTACCTGCTTTGCAAGAACACTGATGTTAAGCCTCATATCTGGCTCTTCTACACATCTGACGCTGCCGACGAATAGCCTT
>JAIDRE010000068.1 GCA_029061925.1 Muribaculaceae bacterium
ATTATTTATAATGTGGGTAACTTCTCTCGCCCCGTTGGCGATACACCCGCACTTCTCACTCTTGATGAGGTTGAAACAATGTTCCATGAATTTGGACACGGACTTCACGGTATGCTCACCCGCGTAGCACTCCGCAGCCAGGCAGGAACAAATGTTGACCGTGACTTTGTTGAACTTCCCTCTCAAATTCACGAACACTGGGCAATGGAACCCGAGCTCCTCAAAGTTTATGCTCACAACTATAAAACCGGCGAAGTTATTCCTGACGCTTTGATTGAAAAACTCAATGCGGCTTCAACCCACAACATGGGATTCACTACAACCGAGCTTGCCGGTGCAGCTCTTCTTGACCTGCAATATGGCAAACTGAATCCTGCCGAAGGCGATTCAATTGACGTTAAGGCATTTGAAAACGAAGTATCGGCTAAACTTGGCAAACCCGCTCAAGTTCAGTATCGTTATCGTAGTCCCTATTTCAAACACGTGTTTGGTAGCGATGGCTATGCATCAGGATATTACACATATCTTTGGGCTGAAGTTCTTGATACCGACGGTTTTGAACTCTTCAAGCAAAATGGTGTGTTTGACCCTGCAACTGCTAAAGCATTCAAAGAAAATGTTCTTGAAGCAGGTGGTAGCGAAGACCCGATGGTTCTCTATCGCCGTTTCCGCGGTCAGGATCCGACTCCTGCGGCTCTTCTCCGCAACCGAGGTCTTGCTAAATAAGTATCAAACCATGTAAATAATAAAAAATAGCATCCCGATTGGGGTGCTATTTTTGTATATTATATGTGTCAGATTTATTTTCGTTTTCTGAAAATTGATCTTAGACTCGAATAAACTTTGTAGGCAATCATTCCGTAATTAACCATTGTCAGAAGTGAATCCACTCTGCCGACGAGTGAAAGTCCGGTCAGACCGTTGCTCTTGAGCATTTGGGTGAGTCCGCCAACACGTTCGAGCAACATGTGCTGTTTGACCATATTGACATCCTTTCGAAATTCCAATTCTTTGAGTGTGTAACCTTTCCAGCCTTTTGAACCGGGAACGTTGACGTTTGTTTGTAATTTACTTAGTTCTGTCATAATCCATATTTTTTACGGTTCAAAAATTAAACGGGAAATAAAGCGACAGAGAGGGTCATAGATGAGATGACGTCGGAATATCATAATTAATGCAACTATGACAATAACAATTCCGGTCATGATAAGATATGAGCAATATAATGGCATGAACTGACTCAGATAGTCGGCAAATGCGACTCCTAAAAATGCTAACACTATTCCCAATGATACTAAAATAATTACTGCTACTGCTATGATGCCAAGCAATAGAGTTAATTTCTTGGTTAAAATTAAGCCAAGACTTTCAGCTTTAAGCTCAAGCAGTCGCTTAATAACCGGAATGATATCTTTGTAATTTGCGGGTTCTTCTTTCATGATGAATTGTTTTGAGATTCCCTCTCTCATTTTGGCTGATAGTTGAGACAGCCTATAGTTGATAATTTAATTATACGGGACCGATTATCGACCCCGTATATATTTTATGGATGAAAATCGTTTTTATTTATTTTCTTGAGCGATTTCAGCTCTGATTTCATCTACCATTTCTTCGAGTTCGTCGTCAGGAGCTACGATGCCATATTTCTTAAGAAGAATTTTGATACGGGCACGAGTCTCAACTCCTTTTTCTGGAGCGGTCAAAATTGCAGCAGCAGCTCCAACGGCAGCTCCACCTAAAAATGCGAGTATATATTTCATTGTCTTAGTCTTTTAAAATTACATTAATCTTTGATTTCAGCAGCGATCTGATTTACGATTTCTTCAAGACGATCGCTCTTGATTAACGGACATTTTTCTTTGATATAGTCACGAATCTGTGCACGAGTTTTTTCGCCTTTTTCGGGTGCGAACAAAAGACCTAAAGCTGCGCCGGCAGCAACACCGCCAAGTGCGGCAAGTACGAGTCCTAAACTTTTCATAATACTGGTAGTTTGGTTATGTTTGACATTTTTTGTTTATTAGTATAACGTTATCAGGCTCGCTATGGTTCAAAATTTGTCTTCTATTTTTGGAGACCTCTTGCTCAAATGAAAATAAATGTGTAATTTTGAAAGATAAAACCTGTCTTGAGGTGCTATTATATTATGGAACACAAGCAACATCAATACATTGCCATCGATTTGAAGTCGTTTTACGCTTCGGTTGAATGTGTCGAGAGGGGACTTGACCCGCTTGACACGTGTCTTGTTGTTGCCGATAAATCGCGAACTGAAAAGACAATATGCCTGGCGGTTTCACCGGCGTTGAAGTCTTATGGTATAGGTGGGCGTCCACGTCTGTTTGAGGTAATTCAAAGAGTCAGAGATGTTAATCGTCAGCGTGGTTGCATAGAAAAATCTTATTCAAAGGCAGTCCTTGATGCCCGTCGTGAGGTTGCCGTTGATTATCTGGTTGCTCCGCCACGAATGGCAAAATATATTGAGTACAGTACACATATTTATAATATATATCTCAAGTATTTTGCGCCTGAAGATATTCACGTCTATTCAATTGATGAGGTTTTTATTGATGTAACATCGTATCTCGGTACATATAGAATGACAGCGTACGGGCTGACGCTGAAAATTATTCGTGAGGTTTTGAAAGAAACCGGAATTACTGCCACAGCCGGAATTGGTACAAATATGTATCTGTGCAAAATTGCCATGGATATTAAGGCTAAAAAAATGCCTGTCGACAAAGATGGCGTGCGCATAGCCGAGCTTGACGAAATGAGTTACCGACGTGAATTGTGGTCTCATCAGCCGTTAACCGACTTTTGGCGTGTCGGACGCGGAATTGCTGCAAAGTTGATTCGATACGGAATGCACACGATGGGTGATGTTGCCCGTTGTTCGATTTATCACGAGGATATTCTGTACACCCTTTTTGGTGTTAACGCTGAGCTGCTGATTGACCATGCGTGGGGTTGGGAACCGGTGACGATGGATTATGTCAAAAGTTATCGTCCTGAAACAAAAAGTCTTAGTAGCGGTCAGGTTTTACAGTCGGCATATACGGCAGATAAAGCTCGCAATGTAGTGTTGGAGATGGCTGATAATGTGTCGCTTGACTTAATTGATCATCATTTGTTGACCAACCAGATTGTTCTTACGGTTGGCTATGACGTCGAGTCACTGACAAATCCGACAATTAGAGCTAAATATAATGGTCCGATTCATATTGATCACTACGGACGGCAAGTGCCGGTGCATGCTCATGGCACAATTAATATCGACCATCCGACATCGTCGAGTAAAGTAATTATAGAAAAAGTAGGGCAGTTGTACGATAAAATCATAAATCGCAATTTGCTTGTCAGACGTTTGACTTTGTCAATAAATAAGCTTGTCAGTGATCAACTCGATGAATTAGATGATTTGACCACTCAGCTTGATCTTTTTGTTGATTACAAGAGTCTAAAGTTGCAAAAGGAACAAAATAAAGCAGAACAGCAGAGAGAACGTCGCCGTCAGGAGGCTATTTTGAAAATCAAAAAGATGTTCGGCAAAAATGCGATTTTAAAGGGGCTGAACTTTACAGATGGTGCAACCCAACGTGACAGAAATTGCCAGATAGGAGGTCATCATGAATAGTGAAGAATATGACGATATCATCAATATGGATCACCACGTCAGTGAGTCACGACATCAAATGTCAATGATGGGTAGGGCGGCGCAGTTTGCTCCGTTCTCGGCTTTGACCGGATATGGTGATTCAATCGCAGAAACCGCCAGGTTGACCGATAAAAAAATTGAATTGAGTGTCGATGAGCAAGACAAGGTCTCTCGTCGATTGATTCAGGCTATGGAAAACAATTTGACGGTTACTGTCTCTTATTTTAAGCCAGATTCCAGGAAAAAGGGCGGTCGATATCTGACAGCGTCAGGTAACCTAAAGAAGATTGATGAATATTCGGCTGAGATTGTTATGGCGGATGGATTACGAATCCCGATTAACGATTTGCTGACAATAGATTTTTGAGAATAAGAAAGAAAGGCGGGAAACTAAGTTAGTTTCCACACCTTTCCCATAAAAATCTCACGCCGTTATTTATGAAATTTCTATATTATGGTCTGAGTTCAAGGATAAATCGAGTACCGTTGGTATAGCTTTCGTCAAGTCTCAGGTTACCTTTCATCTTGATTGCAAGGAGAGAGCAGATGGGTAATCCGAGTCCGTCACCCTTAGTCAAATCGCGGATAGATGAGAATGGGGTAAAGAGGTCTGCGACTTTTTCGGGATCAATACCTGAACCGGTATCGGTGATGATGAACTGAATATTGTGCGGTCCACGTTTTTTAACTTCAAGACAAATCTTGCCACCTGATTCGGTGTGCAATGCAGAGTTGTAAAGAAGGTGGTTGAGTACGTGGGTCAAAGGTTCAACGCTAAGAGGTGCTGAAATTTTGGGAGTATCAACAACCAGTTTAACATCGGGTTTGAAATTAGATTTCATCTCGTCGGTCAACGCGGTGCAGAATGCAGTGATGTCAGTCTGCTCGGTCGGATAAATATCAGTAAGAGATGATTCGAGGTCAGAGAGCTCCTGAATGTGACCGACAAATGTATGGAGTGCTTGAACTGCCGGTAGATTTTGGGGCAGAGTGTCAAGTGTCGGTTGCATCTGGCTTGTGATATTCGAGATGAATCGGGTTTTAAGTTCATTGTGGGCTTGGAGAGTGGTGATCTGTTTTTTCTGACGACGGCTAAGCGCGATGTAACGGAGAAGAAGGATTGTCACGAACAATAAAGCACCGGCGAGAATAGCCGCCAAAGCACACAATCCTATGATTGTAGCGGTTTTGGTTGTCAATGAATCGTCGCGGTC
>JAIDRE010000069.1 GCA_029061925.1 Muribaculaceae bacterium
GTAAAAGACAGCGACGGCACGGTTCTACGTTATAACCGAAGCAACGAATTTGACGCTACCGACGACCGCTTCGCAACATTTCTTGAAACCGAGCTGCTCCCGGCGGTCGAGAAAGCAGTCACAGCCGACGGTCGCCCGGTCAAACTGACCCGCGACCCCGAAAACCGTATGATATTCGGACTCAGCAGTGGCGGTATCGCCGCTTTCAGTGCCGCATGGCATCGTCCCGACCTGTTCGGTAAGATTTTCAGCGGATGCGGTACATTCGTGCCCATGCGTGGCGGTCAAAACATTCAGGCAATCGTGCGTAAACACGAGCCGAAACCACTCCGCATTTGCCTTCAGGACGGATATAGCGATACATGGAATCCGATTTTCGGCAGCTGGTTTGAAGCTAACGCTATGCTCGGCACAGCCCTCCAATTTGCCGGATATGCTCCTATGCTCGACTGGGCTGAGGGCGGACACAACGTGCGCCGTGCAACCGAGATATTCCCCGACGTAATGACTTGGATGTGGCAACCCGATACTGTCGCTCATACAACCTCAAACGATTTCCTTGCACCTCGACTCATCCCCGGGAACGACTGGATGAAGATAACAACACCCGTGGCGTTTAATCCACAAAGTCCACTCACACTTCCCGACGGGTCAACTGCCAACATCTATGCCGCCTATCCCGACAACCGACACGTTGCCGTAACCGTTCCCGAGTCAAACTTCCTCGACCAATATCTCGTTGACACCGACGGCAAGCTCCACAGCGGTCAACGCTTCTACTGGCTCCATGACTACGACAACGCTCAACTAATAATCGGTTCAATGACCTTTGACGGCGACGGCTACCTATGGGTCGTAACCTCTGCCGGCATCCAAATCTGCGACCAAAACGGACGCGTCCGCGGAATCCTTACACTTCCCCGCGACCTCAATATCGCTACCACATCAATCTCCATCCCCGCCGACAACATTGTCATCCTCACCGACGGCACTCATTCATATCAACGCCGTTTCAACAACCTCCCCAAACCCATCGACGGTAAACGACCCAAATCACAAGGTCCCGCCTGATCGATTTATCGCCATCTTTGATATCGAGATCTACAGTACGCCACTCCACACTGCATCGAATCTTTCTGACGTATAACTTTAAAACTCATCCTGTTTATTTCAAACTGTGGTCATAATCGATTTCCTCGCGATCATATTTGGGAATACGCTTCTCTGACGTTGGCTTATTGGAGGTCTTTATGCCGTATGCCGCTTGCATTTTTGCTGCGATGTTTTCATGCTTGTATTTCCACCAGTTTTTCATGTGTTGGTCTCGGGTATATGTATTATAATCATCATATTCCATATAACCGACCTTGCCAAGTCCGGATGTACGAATACCTTTTGCTTCAAATTCATAGTCATGGTGAATATCGTTTGCCTCAAGTATTAACCCCGGCAATCCATGTAATTTCCATGGGCCATCTGAAATTGGTATTTCAGGAGTGAACCATGCAATCCAATGTCTGCCTTTAAAATCAGTAGTCGCTTGGAAACATTCGTAACCATGTATGGTCTTAACGGAATCAGTTATCGTCCATTCAGGAGTCTGTAAATCTTCGGCATACTTACTTCGTTCCATATCAAAATATTCATATTCCTTGCAAACATTGTT
>JAIDRE010000007.1 GCA_029061925.1 Muribaculaceae bacterium
GGCTGAACTGGTCGTAAGCCCGTTGGAGGAATCTGCTTACAAGTGCCACGACCGGGTGTGCGCCACCTTTTGCAAGACCACTTGCCATAGCGACAGCCTGCTGTTCGGCTATACCGACATCGACAAACTGAGAGCCTGCTTCCTTGCGTCGTGCCGGACCAAAACCTATTGCTCCGGGAGTCCCGGCATTGACAACCATAAGTTCAGGCATTTTTTTCATATCGGCAAGTACTTGATTGGCAAACAGGTCGTCATATCCTTCATGACTGTCAGCCGATGAATGAATCTCACCGGTTTTGAGATCAAACGGAGCTGAAAAATGGAATTTCTCTTTATGAGCCTCGGCAACCGGGAGTCCCATGCCTTTCATCGTGTTGATATGCACCACAACCGGATAGTTGATATCCTTAACCGAACGGAACATTTCTATAAGGCTGGGAATATCGTTTCCATAATGAACATAGCGGTAGGCATAGCCCATTGCACGGAAAAGATTATTATCGGCTGTTCCGTTTGTATCGCGAAGCAGGCGCAGGTCAGCATAAATACCACCGTGGTTTTCCGCAATACTCATATCATTGTCATTTACAACAACGATGAAGTTAGTACCTAACGTTGCACCATAGTCAAGTCCTTCAAAAGCAACCCCTCCACTGAGAGATCCATCACCAATGACTGCTATCACATTTTCTTTGCCACCTTTCAGGTCACGAGCTTTGGCAATGCCTGATGCCAGAGATACGGCTGAGGAGGTATGACCAAGCGAGAACAGGTCATATTCGCTTTCTTTAGGATTTGTATAGCCGGTTACATCATCATAATGTGCCGGGTCGGTGAATGCCTGCATTCGACCGGTAATCATCTTGTGGGGATATGTCTGATGTGATACATCAAATACTATTTTATCCTCGGGAGTATTGAATACATAATGGAGTGCGATGATTGCCTCTACCATACCGAGATTTGGACCGACGTGTCCACCGTGTGCTGATAACTTTTCAAGAAGTGACTTGCGCATAGATCCGGCAAGTTCTTTGAGTTGCTTTTCATCCATCTGGCGGATGTCAGCGGGAGATTTGATCTCTGATAAATTTATATTTTCCATTTCGTGATGTTTTTTAAGGTTTAATATATGTTTTATAACGTTGGCAGGTATGCCTTTTTTACTGCGTAAAATTACAATAATTTTTTAATAAAATACTTTTTTTACCTAAAACTTGCACAAAGTTACGAAAAATAAAAATTTTCTTGCATCATGGCACCACGTTATCTGTCAGAAGTTATCAAACGGACCTCAATATTAGGGTTGGAGTGGTCCGTAAAAATAAGATGCCGTTGCACCACCATCGATGAGGATGTCGGCTCCGGTAATGAATGCACCCTGGGGACGCATAAGTAATTCGGCAACGTTTGCTACTTCATCTGCCGTACCGGGACGACCTGCCGGGCACTTGGCAAACATATTTTTATAGAAGTCTCCGCGTGGTCCGTTAAACTCGTCGAGAGCGAGCGGAGTTACTATAATGCCGGGTGATATTGAGTTGATGCGAGCACCACGGTCGCCCCATTTAACAGCTTCAGCCATAACACGTTTTACGTTACAACGTTTCGCCATCTGATAGGCATGGAGTGTATTCTCAATATTTTCGGGCTGGAGCATTGGGAGAGAAAGCAGTTCTTCGGTGGGTGTCATTGCTAACAGGCGGTCTTGCTCAGGTGTGAGTGCCGGCATACGGTGACCTGACTGGCTTGAAATTGTTACACCTGTTCCACCTTCAGCAATTACTTTGCCGACTTCTTCCAGCAATACTGCTGTACCATAAAGATCTACCTTGAGAATAGCCTCAATCGGAGCTTGTGACGGCGAAACACCGGCTGCATTTACGAGCATTGTAATGTCGCCATATTTCTGAGCCTCGGCAATTATATTTTTGATAGATTCACGGCTTGATAAATCCATATCCAATGCAGTGGCATCAAAGCCGGCTTTATTCATGATCTCTGAAATATTTTCGGCATTTTTAATATTTTTGTCGCCAATTACTATTTTCATGCCATAGCCTATTCTTCTGGCTATTGCCATCCCAATTTGTCCGGCTCCTGCCAGTATCATTACATTTTTTTTCATGTTAATTTTTATATTAAGATGTTTTGTAGGATCTGTCATATTTACGGGTTCTCTGTCAAGTAATTTTATTTATAGCTGTTTTAACAATTGTTCGTCAGTCTGTTCCGTGAGTATCAACGGTATCAGAAGTGTTCTATTGTCCATTTCTATAATTTTTTGATTGTTTTATATTTACAACACAAAAATACGTAATTTTGCTTAAATAAAACTTTCCAATATACCGCTAAAACTTTCACAATTCAACGATAATTATTAATTTTGTATTATGGCAAAGAATTTACATGAATTGATTGTGTTTTCTGAGGAGTTTAGGTTGATAAATTCTCCGGCGTTTTATGATTGTATATTACATATTATTTGTACAGAGGGGCAGGGGAGTTTCCGATACAATGACCGCCTTTTCACGATGTCTAAAAATGATATTGCAGTCATCTCGCGTGCGCGATTGGTAACTCAGATTCAGTGTGATATCGATTTCAAGTGTGAATACATAGCTGCACCTAATAAATTCCTACATAATCTGCTGCCTGCCAATAACTATTCGATTCAGGGATGTGTTAGTCTCTTCGATAACCCTATAATAAAGGTAAATGATACTGATGCCGATTATTTTAGGTCAGACCTTATTAATATCAAGAATCGAATTGATAATATCGACCATCAATTTTATCCTGAAATAATGGGTAGCCTTTTGCAGACAATGGTTTATGACCTGTTTGATTTCCATGCCAAAACCAACGAGAATATTCTTACAACCGATCGTGTGGGATATATTACCACTCAGTTTTTTACATTGATTGAAGCCGGACGTCCAAAAACTCAGCGAGAAGTTTCATATTATGCTGATCAACTGAATGTCACTCCTAAATATTTGTCTGATACGATAAAACGTGTAACCGGTACGAGTGTTTCAACCCATATAAACAATGCCGCGGTGGCGATTGTGCTTGAGTATCTGAAAGAGAGCAAATTGTCGGTTTCACAAATTGCCGACGAAATGAATTTTTCATCGTTGAGTTATTTCAGTCGATTTTGTGTCAAACATATTGGCGTATCGCCTGTAAAATTTCGTACAGCCGGTGCAAAAAAATAAAGCCATGCTTGGTGTGATTCCACAAAGCATAGCTTTACAGTAAGTTACCGAAATTTATTATCGCCAACCCATGAACATCTTGGTTACGTCGGGTGCGTGATGATCAAAGAAAAGGCTCTTGCCGGTATCAAGTTTGGCAATTTCAGCCATATCCTCGTCGCTGAGTGTGAAAGCAAGAATGTTGAGG
>JAIDRE010000070.1 GCA_029061925.1 Muribaculaceae bacterium
GTCATATACATTGCAATGTCGTGAGCGTCACAATATTCAACCGATTCGTTGTCACGGATTGAGCCGCCGGGTTGGATGACAGTCTTAACGCCTGCGCTTGAAGCGATTTCAACACAGTCGGCAAACGGGAAGAATGCATCTGAAGCCATAACGGCACCATTGAGGTCAAAGTTAAAGCTGTGTGCTTTCTCGATTGCGTGGCGAAGAGCATCAACGCGAGAGGTCTGACCAACGCCGCTACCGAGAAGCTGACGGTTTTTGGCGAGAACGATGGCGTTGCTCTTTGAATGTTTAACGATGATGTTAGCAAAGAGCAAATCGTCTTTTGCCTGATCGCTGGCTCCCTGTTTGGTGACAAGCTTGAGGTCGGCGGTTGTTTCGTGCTTGAGGTCGCGATCCTGAACGAGCGCTCCGTTAAGCACCGAGCGGAACTGACGCATGGTTGTCAACGGACGTTTCTGGAGTAACACGATGCGGTTTTTCTTTGAGAAAAGAACTGTGAGTGCATCGGGAGTGTAAGAGGGAGCGATGATAACCTCAAAAAATATTTTGTTTATTTCTTCAGCGGTGGCTTTGTCGATTTCGCGGTTGGCGATGAGCACGCCACCAAATGCCGAAACGGGGTCGCCGGCAAGAGCGTCACGCCATGCGTCGAGGATGTTTGAGCGGGTCGCTACACCACAAGCGTTGTTGTGTTTCAACACCGCAAAGGTGGGTTCGTCAAATTCGCTTATAAGAGACACGGCAGCGTCGATGTCGAGCAAGTTGTTGTATGACACTTCTTTGCCGTGGAGTTTGTCAAACATTTCGTCGAGATTGCCAAAGAAAACGCCCTGTTGATGGGGGTTTTCGCCATAGCGCATCGGGGTTTCGCCGTCAATAGCTATGCGCAATGCCGATGGAGTCTCAAATGTAGAGTCAAAGTAGTTGAAGATCGCCGAGTCATATTCCGATGAAACTGCAAATGCTTCTTTTGCAAACCAATAACGCTGGTCAAGAGTTGATTCGGCACCCTGCTCCAAAAGCATTTTGTAGAGGGCAGTGTATTGGTTTTTAGAGGCAACGATAACAACATCATTGAAGTTTTTGGCAGCTCCGCGGATGAGCGAGATGCCGCCTATGTCAATCTTCTCGATGATAGCTTCTTTAGAAGCACCCGAAGCGACGGTAGCCGAGAAGGGGTAGAGGTCAACAATTACAAGGTCAATTTCAGGAATCTCATATTGAGCGATTTGGCTGCGGTCGCCTTCGTTGTCGCGGCGGTTCAAGATGCCACCGAAAACTTTGGGATGAAGGGTCTTGACGCGTCCCCCGAGAATTGAGGGGTAACCTGTTAAATCTTCAACGGCGTCACATTCATAACCGAGCGACATGATGAAGTCGCGAGTACCACCGGTTGAAAGCATTTTAACTCCGTTTTTGTTAAGCAACTCAATAATCTCATTGAGTCCTTCCTTGTGAAAAACCGAAATAAGAGCGGTCTTGATTTTCCTGATGTCTGACATTTTTTGCGTTTTGTTTCTAAATTATTTGCAAAAATACCAATAAATCAGCAAAACGACAAAAAACGTCCTGTAAATTTGCTTAAAAGAAACAAAAATTTTTCGACAAAGATGAAATAGCTTGGTTTCCTCAACTTAAATGAGCATTGATGTTAGAACAAGGAATAAAAGTGTAGATGTGTTTCTTAAGATACGTTTTTTATGTTACATTGTCAGAATGCCAAGTTGATTTAATAACTATTAAAAAATAAGAGCTATGCCAATTATTTGACAAAGCTCTTTAAAATTTAAATAATTGTTTTGTATGAAAGTTATTCGATTGTAATATCTTGCATAACAGTTGCGGCAAATGTTGAGTTTTGTGGAATGCGCGGCATTGATCCCTTCATACATCCACTGATAAGTCCAAGAGGGAAGAATAATACCGACAGAATGATTACACCACCAAGAGTGCTACCTCCGTTTTTACAGGAACTAAGCCTAAGGGGAATGCGCTTGTTGTCGATGGTTTTTGTGTAGGCTTGTGTTAAACATAAGCGACCGGCTTTACCCCATGAACCATTAGGCTCTGCATTGAATTCAATAAAGGCTGGAGTTCCGGCTTTGATGAGAACTGTATTACCGTCAGCAGAATATACATCGGAATCAATGACTGCATTGATTGTGCCATTTTCGGCTTTGTTTTCGGCTTTGAAGTTTTCGTTGACGCGCAGAACAACCTGTGTTCCCATACTTAGAGTAGCTTTGGATTGTGCTAATGCTTCAATCGGGTAGCAGAAGATCAAAGTAATGCTGAGTACAGCTGAAATGATACTTTTCCAAGTTTCTTTTTTCATTAGTTTGTGAATATTTATTGGTTTATTGCAATATTGCCGATTATATATACGGCTAAACACAAAACGTGGGCCGCTTATTGTGTAAGAGGTACTGCCATACCCACGCAACAAATAAGCACAACCCACGCTGAGCGCAGGCGTTTAGTGCCTATTGAGTCTTGTTGCGTTTGAAAGTTGGCAGTTTTCTTACACAAGGTCAATAGCGTAAACGCTAAATTTTACAATGTCGAAATGATTCGCAAAGAATCAATCTGTTATGCAAAAGTAATTAAAATTCTAATAAGCCCCAAATCTTTAAACATTTTACTCTTTTTCAGCGTTAAAATAGTAATCAAATACATAAAACAAGATGAAAAAGACAGGTATATTTTACGGTTCTACTACAGGAACTACTAAGGAGATTGCCTACAAGATTGGCAAACTTCTCAATATTGACGAGAAAGATATTCATAATGTTGCCGACTCAAAGCCGTCGGATGTTGACCCTTATGAAGTGCTTATCCTTGGGTCAAGTACCTGGGGTAAAGGACAGTTACAAAAAGACTGGTATGACTTTATGGACGGTCTTGAAGCTCTTTATCTGAAGGGTAAAAAAGTCGCAATTTTTGGTTGCGGTGACGAGACGATGGGTGATACTTTTAATGCGGCAGTCGGCGAAATTTATCGTCGATTAATTCCGACCCAGTGTGAATTTATCGCACCCTACGATGGCATCGGATATGAGTATGAACATACGCCTGCCGAGGTTGACGGAGTTATCCGCGGTTTGATTCTCGATGAGGTTAACCACCCCGAAGCCACAGCGTTACGTCTGCGTGGTTGGACCGACATCATTCGCGATGAAATGAAATAATTGAAGAACATTTATAGTTGCTCATCCCGCCTCATGGACGTTACCATTTGGCGGGATTTTTATACATTAATATATAAAATAATCGATTTTGTGCTTTTTTTATTGTATAAATCGTGGAATGTGGCAAAAAAGGGTTAACTTTGTAGGTCAATAACCCATTAAAAATTTTATGAACCGACGCTTCCCCTTAGCTGCATTAGCGCTTTCTCTTGCATTGGCTTCTGCCTATCCCCAAATCAAGTCGATTGATCCCGAGGGCAATTTCCTTCGCGGAATCGAGATGTATGACGACGCAAACTATATCGGTTGTATCGACCGCCTTTCAACGGTGGTGAAATCGCCGGTCGCATCTCCTTCGTTGGTTGAGCAGGCTCGCTTTTACATAGCGATGTCATCTCTTCATCAGGGTAGGGCCGACGCTCTTGATTTGCTCGAAAAATTTATGGCTGATTACCCGGCATCGCCGCTCCGTCTGAAAGCGAGTGTCGCCCTGGGTGATTATTTCTATGACCTTGGCGAATGGTATGAGGCGCTTGTCCGCTATGACCGTGTTGAAAGTTATCAGCTCGATGCCGACACTCGCAAGGAATTTGACTATCACCGTGCTTATGCGATGATGAAGAGCCGTCGTCTTGAAGAAGCTGAGGTAATCTTCAAACAGTTGCTTGCAAACCGTCGATATGCCAACGACGCTCTATTTTATATCGGTTATATCCAGTATCGTCAGGGACGTTTCGGCGAGGCGTTAGACTCCTTTAAAAAGGTTAGAATTATGTCTGATGGACCGACTGCGGTCACCAACTATTACCTTGCTCAGCTCTACTATAACGAGAAAGATTTTCAGCACGCCTATGACGTGGCATCAGAACTTTTGTCGTCGGGTAATAAAGTCGATGAAGAATATGTCGTTGAGGCTCTGCGCATCGCCGGCGAGTCGGCTTATTCAATCGGGCGAATGGAAAATGCGGTTGAATATCTCGTGAAATATCGCCGTATGGCAACCGATCCCCAGCCGTCGGCTCTTTATGTATTGGGTTTGAGCCAGTACCGTCTGGGTCAGTATGAATCGGCAGTCGCGACATTGGCTCCGGTTTTGACCGAAGACAACGAGATGGGACAAAGCGCAACACTCATCACCGGTCAGGCATATGTCGGAATGGGTAATTACATCAAGGCTGTGCCTTTGTTTGACCGCGCATTCCGCATGAACTATAACAGCTCTATATCAGAAACTGCGCTTTACAACTATGCTCTGACCCGCATTCAGGGTGGCAAGATGCCGTTCTCAAGCACAATCGGCATTGTTAAACGCTTCCTGGATGAATATCCCGATTCACCATACGCAATAACACTTTATGAATATCTAGTAAACGGATATATCACCGACAACAACTATGAAGCTGCTTTGGCAAGTATCGAGGAGGTCGGTGAACCTTCAAAATCGTTGCTCGATTCAAAACAGCAGATTCTATATACACTCGGAACCCGTGAAATGGCTTCGGGTAATGCAACGCTCGCTCTCGAACGTTTCCGCCAGGCAAAAAATATGGGACCGCGCGTTCAGGATATCTACAATGAACTCGACTTGTGGATTGGCGAGTGTCTCTACAAAGAGGGCGAATATGCCAATGCCGCAAAATATTATCAAGCATATCTGGCAGGAGGAAATTCACAGCCTAATGCTGCGTTGGCCCGCTATGACCTCGGCTATGCCTATTTCGGTATGAAAGACTTCAAGTCGGCTTACAAGTCGTTTGATGCGTTCGTGTTCAGCCCCGGGTCGGCATCATCATTGATGAGAGCTGACGCACTCAACCGTATGGGTGACTGTCTCTATTATGAGTCAGACTTCTCTCGCGCCGCCACTCTCTATGAACGCGCCTACAACGCCGACCCCGCCGCCGGTGACTACGCATTGTTCCAGCAAGCTTCAATGAAAGGTTTGCGCCGCGATTACAAAGGTAAAATCGAGGGCTTGTCAATCATGATCAGCCGATTCTACAATTCAACTCTTGTGCCGTCGGCACTTCTCGAAATGGCTGAGGCATGGCAAGAACTCGGAAATGCCAACAAGGCTATCGAAACCTATAACATCTTGATTGAACGATTCCCGACAACCGCTCAAGGTCGTCAGGGTCAGATACTTCTCGCCATCGCCTATCTCAATGGAGGTCGTCGCGATGAGGCTGCCGAAGTTTACCGTAACGTTATCAGCCAATATCCGACCAGCGAGGAAGCTCATGTGGCTGCCGATGACCTCAAACGAATCTATGCCGACAACGGAACGCTTACTGAATATGTCGCATTCATGCGCTCAGTTCCTGATGCTCCGGAAATCGACACTTCTGAAATTGAACAAATCGCCTTTGACAGTGCCGAAAAAGAATATGAAAAGACCGGTGCTATACGCAAACTTGAGTCGTTCATAACCGAATATAAGTCAAGCAAAAATACACCGACCGCCATATATTACATTGCTCAGTCATACGAGAAACAGGGTAACTACTCTGAGGCTGTCGCCAAGGCGGCTGACATCATCAATCGCTATCCCCACTCTCGTGTTGTTGAAGATGCTTATCTTCTAAAAGCATCGGGCGAAAATGCGCTCGACCGCACACGTAATGCGTTTGAAACATACTCAAAACTTGCCGAAATCGGCTCAAACTCAGCTGTTGTCAATGCAGCCAGACTCGGTGTGATGCGAACATCACGTGACCTCGGCGAGTCAGAGGCTACCCTCACTGCAGCCGACCAGCTTTTGGCATCATCGACTATCGGCGCAAACGAGCGTGACGAAATCTTGTTCTCCCGTGCCGTGGCTCTCGAACAGCTCGGACGCTCAATCGAGGCTTGCGCAACATGGAATGAGCTTTCGGCTAATCCAGAAACTCTCTACGGAACTAAATCGGCGTTCTATCTCGCTCAGCACTATTTCAACGACGGAAATATCGCCGAGTCGCGCCGAGTTACCGAAGACTTGATTGAGGCTAATCCGCCCCACAACTACTGGCTTGCCCGTGCATTTATCCTTATAAGCGACATCAATCGCGCCGAGGGCAACACCTTTGAGGCAGACGAATATCTCCGCTCGTTGCGTGAAAACTATCCCGGCGACGAAGCTGATATCTTCACGATGATTGACTCTCGTCTCGAAACAACTAACGAAAACGAATGATTCTGAACCTCTGAAACAACTCAAGATAATGAAATCAGTAAGATATATTTCAGCGATTTTATCGCTCGTGGGCATCTCGGCTTTTGCTCAGGACATCAACAAAGAAATCACTATCGAGAAAGAAATTGTACCCGAGCAGAGAGCCGCCACACGTCTGCCTGTTACCCATAACGTGCTATCGACTTCAACCCAGAGCCCGACGCTCGAATATAACCTCGTTGACCGTGGGGTTGGAATCGTACCTCGCTTCAGCGCATTGTCGGCTTCGGCTACAGCTGCCGCAATCGAGCCGTCGCCCTACCGCGGATATGCCGCTATCGGCTATTTCCCGATTTATAATCTCGGAGCCACTGTCGGCTACAACTTCATCAACAGCTCAACCACCAATCTCGGCGCTTCGGCTGAGTTTATCGGCTACAATTATAAAAGCGGCTATTATAATCAACTGATGAAAGAGCAGAAGATCGGATGCAATGATGTGACTGCCAACATAGCCTTGCTGCACTATTTCGACCGTAATCAACAGTTGACCATGAATGTCGGCTTTGGTTTTGGTGACGTCGATGCCCCAATGCCCTTATGGTATCAGGATATCGACAACAAGTCGTTGCGTGCAAATTTAGATGCTCGCTGGCGTGCGGGATCGGCAACTCAGTCCTACACGGTCGGAGTGCATGGAGGCTTATTTAACTATCTGAATAATTACTCTGAAAGACTTGAATTGAATTGTCGTGAGAGTATGAAAGAGATAACTTTTGGTGGCGATTTCGGCATGATTTACGGTCCATACTCAATCGATGTTGATGCTTCGTTCCGACGGAATGGCGATTTTAATACTCCGATTGTGCCCGTGGGACAAAAGTATTATATGATTGAGCACATATCTGACTCTAAGTTTATTTCAATCGTGTCAGCAACTCCGGCATTTACGTTTGACAATAATGACGGGTTGAGGGTTAGAGCCGGTGTTAAAGTTCAATATGTTGGTGGTAGCTACGGAAAAATAAGAGTTGCTCCTGATGTGACCTGCACCTATCTTCCCTTCCCCTTATTGGCACTTCAGGCAGATGTAACCGGTGGTGAAGTGATGAACAGTCTCGCCGATATGTATCAGATTTCTCCGTTCACAAGTTCTCATGTCGCATATTTAACGTCAAACATACCTTTTGACGCAAACGTTCGCGTTGTAGCGGGTCCTTATCATGGTGCTTCGGCTGAATTGTTTGGCGGATATTCGATGGTTCGTCATTGGTTGATGCCTTATTATAACGGCAAAATGTATGCACCGGTTAATATGGATGGATGGCACGTCGGTGTCAAGGTTTCATACAGTCTCGGCACATGGCTTGACGTGTGGGCTTCGGGCGAGTTGGCTCCCAATTCGTTTAAACATGGTTACTATATGTGGCGCGATCATGCCAAAGCTGTTGCTAAGGCTAACTTATCGGTTAATCCGATTAGTAAACTTAAACTTTCTGTAGGTTATGAATTCCGCTCAGGTCGCCGTATATGGGGCTTTGGCGCCTTATCGTCATATAATACGCAAGGCGATCAGCTCCTCGTTAACCAAAAAACATTTAACAATCTTTCGGCTGAAATCGCATATCAATATCGTCCGTCAGTCACGTTCTTTGGACGTGGTGAAAACCTTATGCGCCACCAAACAACTCTGTATAACGACATCCCCGCTCAAGGTATAACCGGTCTTGTTGGCGTTGAAGTCAAGTTCTAAGCAATCTGACGGATAGCTTGTTGTAACTGCGATTTACGTCCATAGTTTGCCGAAGACAAATAACCACGTATAACCCCATCATCGCACCATCAGTGCGTTGGTGGGGTAAATTATGCTCCCACCCGGCACTTCGACGACGAAGAATCTATATTTGATAGTGGAACAGTAGAGCGCGGAAAGTCAACGGAGTTGCCACCCGACTCTACGAGTGAGGTGGTCACTATCTGAGGTCTCCCTTGTCCTGTTCGGTTGGACTATGGCTAATTTATTATTTTTTGAGTTTGGGTAGGACTTTTTCAGCAAAGTTGCGTCATAAGGGTAAACAAAGTACAATTGATTTAAATGATTAGATCACTTTATATTAATTCAAAACTATAATTAAAATGAAAAAATTACATCTTATCGCAATTGCAATTTTGTCGGTATTCTCATTGACGTCTTGTAATGAAGACCCGGTTCCAATGGTTTGGGAATTTTCATCATATGACACGGAATCGGTATCTGTTACCTATGCTCCCGACTATGTTTATCAGATATCCATTTCAGCTAATGATGACTTCAGCGGAGAGATAACGCTAACCTGTACTAACTATCCCAGTATCAATCTTGAAACAAATACTAATGACGGATCTTTTATAAATAAAGATGCCGGTTTTTCTATTACAAAAGTTGACGATAGAACTTTAAAGCTCATTTTTACTCCGATAACTAATATAGGAGATAATATCCACAGTATCGTTTCAGTAAACGGAAATAACAAAAAAGAAAACTATATCACAAATATATCAATAAATCGTCGTGAATAAAATTACTGATAGTAGAAAATGAAACATATAATATACCTGTTGTGCTGTTATGCTCTGCTTTCATGTAAAATGAGGAAGAAACATTCCATTTACTGAACTTTGATACTGACGGAATTGTGCTTGTTCATAATGGTCAGACAGGTACATTTGATGGTGTTATACCGGCTAATGGCAGCATATTTACGTTAACAGGGAAAGGAGAATTTTCAGATTTAGTGTATATTTCTTCTATGATTATAAATGGATTTCCTGTTAAAGTAGGAGACGTGGATGAATTCCCACGCCCCGCAACTGATTCTAACATTATTATTAATGGGGATTGGGGCGAAATTCAATATCTTACAGAAAATCCCCCTTATATAATCAAGTTTAAATTTAATCCCAATTATGATGACACTTTAAGAAAATTTGATATTCAATTAGGATATGGATATTGGTGCTCTCATATTATCTTGGAACAACCCTGACTCTCTTTGTGCTCCTGTTCTCTTGTCAAAATTAACCGGTCGTGCCTATGCATTAAGCATTGCCTTACTCTTTCCATCCACCACCGAGGACTTTGTAGAGGTTGACGAGGGCGAGGTATTGGTCGCGGACGGCATTGCTGACGCCGATTTGGGCATCGAAGTAGCGGCGTTGAGCATCGAGGACGTCGATGTAGTTGAGGGTACCACCGCGATATTGGAGGAGGGCAAGCTGGACATATTTTGCGGCAGCATCGCGCAACTCAACTTTAAGGGCGGCTGACTCGTGAGTGCGTCGGCACGATTCGATGGCGTTATCGACTTCGTGAAAGGCTGTTATGACCGACTGTTCATAGCTGTAACGAGCCTGCTCATATGCGGCGATTGAAGCCTTGTATTTACGTTTTTTCTTGCCGAAATCAAAGATAGTGCCGGTGATTGAGCCGACTACATAGGTGAATGGTGATTGGAAGAAGTTTTTCAATTGGTTGTTTTCAAGCCCGCCTGTAAAGCCGATTCGGAATGAGGGGAAACGGTCGGCATAGGTCAAGCCGACGTTTGCCATTGCGGCTTTTAAACGTTGCTCTGAGGCACGCAGATCGGGGCGGCGGGTCAATAGGTCAGTGGGAATTCCGGCAGGGAGCCTTTCGGGCAGATTGAGGTTAATGTTCATCATGCCACGTTCAAGATTTTCGGCGGGAAATTCGCCCATCAATAGCGACAGGGCATTACGGGCAACGACAATCTGACGCTCAAGGTTAGGTACGAGTGATGCGGTAGTGGCATACTCAACTTTTGCCTGCTGATAGACTGTCTCAGAGGTTAATCCGCCTTCAAAGCGGAGTTTAGCCTGATGCAAAGCCTCGGAGCGTGTTATTAATGTTTGGCGGACGATTGACAGCTCGTTGTCGAGGGCGATTAGACGGAAATAGGCTGAGGCGGTTTCGGCGATGAGGGTCATTTGCATTGCACGCATATCGTTGACCGATGCCAGATATTTTGCTTTGGCTTCACGCTGGCTCCAAGTCATTGCACCCCAAAGGTTTATTTCCCAAGCTATCGAGCCTTTGAGACCGTATTCGGGGTCTTTGGTGGTGCCGGCACCGTCATAATTATTTGTTTCTTGATTGCCATAGACGTTTCCGGTGATGTCGGGTGTGTAATTAAGTTTTTGAACACCATAGAGTTGGCGCAACTGCTCGACAGTCGCTCCGGCTTTAAGGAAGTCGCGGTTGAACGTCAGGGTACGCTCAATCATTTTGCAAAGCGTTGAATCAGAATAGAATTTCCACCATTCGATGTCGGCAATCGAGTTGGTGTCGTTGCCGAGTGACGGACGGAATGTTTCGGGCAGGTCGGCCTGGGGTTGTGCAAGGTTGCGAGTGCCTGAACATGAGGTGATTGCGATAGAGACAATCATCAATATGAGGTAAAAAATTCCTTTCTTCATTTCTTTAACGATTTGAGTTTGCCATTCGCCTTATTGATCATCACAAAGAAGAATGGAACAAAGATTATACCGACGGTGATTGCGACAAGCATACCGAAAAATACTCCTGTACCGATATCGCGACGGGCTGCCGAACCGGGACCTGTCGCAACCAATAGGGGGAGAAGCCCGAGCATGAATGCGAGTGAGGTCATCACAATCGGGCGGAAACGCAGGTGGGCTGCTTTGACGGCAGCCTTGACAGCGTCGGCACCCTTATCGACCTCCTCTTTGGCAAACTCGACAATCATGATGGCGTTTTTAGCCACGAGTCCGATGAGCATTACAAGTCCGATTTGGAAATATATATTGTTTTCGAGGTGGCAAAGCCATATTCCGAGATATGCGCCGACTCCGGCTATTGGCAATGACAAGATAACAGCCAACGGTACCGACCAACTTTCGTATTGCGCTGCCAGGAAGAGGAATACAAACAGGAAGGCGAGACCAAGCACAACGGCTGTGTTGCCCGATCCATGTTTCTGTTGATATGAGAGACCTTGCCATTCCACACCGATTTTTTCGGCGGGAAGGTGTTCGTCAACAATACGTTGCAGGGCGTCCATAGCTTCACCCGTACTGTGCCCTTTAGCGGCTTCACCGGTGATGATTGCAGAGTTGAACATGTTGAATCGGGCAATCGTACCGGGTCCGGTTGTGAATGATGTCGAACCGAGTGACGAGATCGGTACCATCGCGTTGTCGGCACCACGGACAAAGAACAGGTTGAGGTTGTCGCGTGACGATCGGTAAGGCGCTTCTGCTTGAATATAAACACGATAGATGCGGTTGAACATGTTGAAGTCGTTTACATATATTGAGCCGGTAAACGCTTTCATCGTTGAGAAAATATCGTTGACGGGGATACCTTGCATCAAGGCGCGGTCGCGATCAACGTTGAAGTAAAGCTGAGGAATATCGCCCTGCATCGACGATGAAACGTCGGCAAGTGCGGGCTCGTCGGCAGCATATCGTAGGAGGGTATCGACCGCTGCTCTCAGTTCGTTGTAAGTGGCATCGCCACGGGCTTCGAGCACCATTTCAAACCCACCCGAAGAGCCGAGACCGGGAATGATTGCCGGGCTGAAAATATAGACCTTGCTTTCGGGGTAGGTCTGCAATTCTTTTCTGATGCGCTCACGAATTTCGGTGATGTTGTCGGTCTTGCGCTCTTCCCACGGCTTCAAAATGACAGTCAATTGAGAGTGAGCTGAGTTTGTTCCCATTCGGGGAGATGATCCGGTAACGTTGAGAACAAACTCAACATCGGGGTCGTTCTTGAGATATTCCATAGCGCGTTCGGTTACCTTGCGGCTGCGCTCAATCGTTGCTCCTTCAGGTAGTTCGAGCTCAACGGTGAAATATCCCTGGTCTTCCTGCGACATAAAACTTTGAGGTGTGACTCTGTTCATAAACCAGATGAAAACGAGTGCCAATCCAAAGGCGGCATACATTCTTTTGGGGTGATTTATAACTCGTTTGATGATACGGCCATAAGAACAGTTACCGCACGAAATTATGTAGTTGATGCGACGGAAAAAGCGGTTTTTCTTTTTGCCCGAATCGGGTTTGAGAAGGTGGGCACACATCACCGGTGACAATGTCAGTGCCACGACAGTCGAGATGATTACCGACACGGCGATTGTGATTGTGAACTGGCGGTAAAGCTGTCCGGTTATGCCTGGGAGGAAGCTCACGGGAACGAATACGGCGCACAATACAAGCGACATTGCTATCAATGCGCTTGACAGGTTGCTCATTGCCTTGGCGGTTGCTTCTTTGGGGTTTAGATGCTCAGCGTTCATTATGCGATCGACATTTTCGACCACAACGATAGCATCATCGACCACAATACCGATTGCGAGAATCAATCCGAGCAGTGTCAGCATATTAAGTGAGAAGCCGAATATGAGCATGACGCCGAATGTACCGACCAGTGAGATAGGTACGGCGATGACGGGAATGAGAGTCGTACGCCAGTTCTGGAGCGAGAGGAATACGACTATGATAACGAGGATAAGGGCCTCGAAGAATGTGCGATAGACATGGTGGATTGACTCTGAAATATAGGTGGTCATGTCAAACGGAATGTCATAGGAGATTCCGTCGGGGAAGTTGCGCGAGAGCGACTTAATCTCTTTCTTGACTGCATCAGCAACGTCCATTGCGTTTGAGCCGGGAAGCATATTGATGTTCAGTACGGCTGCATTTCCGCCGTTGATACCGCTCTCAGTGGCATAGCTTGAAGCTTCGAGTGAAACGCGGGCAACATCTTTCATTCTGATCATCGATCCGTCAGAATTAGCACGGAGTATAATCTCCTCAAACTCAGAGACTGACGACAAACGGCCACGGGCAATGATGGGCATTGTGATGTCTATATTTTCGGCAGGAGCCTGACCGAGCGCACCGGCAGCCGACTCACGGTTCTGGTCTTTGAGCGCGTTCTGAATATCTTTTACGGTCAGTCCGAGGTCGGCGAGTTTGTCAGGCGACACCCATATTTGCATTGCGTAGTAGCGACCGCCGACGTTTGAGATGCTACCTACGCCGGGAATACGACGCAACGGGTCGATGACATTCAGCGTGGTGTAGTTACTCAGATATATTTCGTCATATTTCGGATCGTTACTCTGAATGGTAATGGTCATCAGCTTGCCCGCAGTCTCTTTTGAAACGGAGATGCCGTTCTGAACGACTTCGGCGGGGAGACGCGACTCTGCCTTTTTGATACGGTTCTGAATATCGACGGCAGCGAGCTCTGGGTCGGTGTTGATGTCAAAGGTTACGGTACACGAAAAGCCACCCGAGTTTGAGCTTGTCGATGACATATAGATCATGCCTGGAGTGCCGTTCAATTCTTGTTCAATAGGGGTTGCAACAGCTTGAGTAACAGTGGTTGCATCGGCACCCGGATATGAAGCTGTGATTTTGACGACAGGCGGAACAATATCGGGGTATTGGTCAACGGGCAACAGGGTTAGACCTATCGCGCCGATAATAAAGATTACGATTGAGATTACGATCGAGAAGACCGGATGCTCAAGGAAGAAATTACGCTTCATCGACTTGCTTTTTATCAGAGTTCTCAACCGCTTGGACGGGAATCGGATTAACTTTCATGCCATGAGTGAGCTTGTGGAAGCCTTCGGTCACAATCTTTTCGCCTGACGACAATCCACGTTCAACTATCACATTTTTACCCACTTCGGGTCCTGTTTCAATGAAACGACGCTCAACAATGCTGTCGGGACGCACGACATAGATATAGGCTCCGCCTTTTTCAATCACGAGCGCTTTGGCAGGTACCTCGATGGCGTCTTCACGAACGTCAAGAAGCACTTTAACCTTGGTGAATTCGCCGGGGAGAAGGCTACGGTCGGGGTTTGGCATATTGGCGTGAACCATGAATGTACCGGTCTTGGGATCGACCTGCGGCTCAGATGAGTTTACGCTACCTTGATAGGGATATTCTGTTCCGTCGGGAAGCGTGATGTTGATAAATGAGGTATGCTTAAGTCCCGATTCATCGTTGCCGAGATTGACGTTGCTCGATTTACTTTTCAGGTAGTCGAGAGCGGTCATTGAAAATTCAATAACAACGGTGTCACTCTTTACAATGGTGGCAAGCAATGAGGTTGACGATGAACCGACAAGGTTGCCGATGTCGGCATAACATTCTGAGGCATAGCCTGAAATGGGTGATGCGATGCGGGTGTAATTGAGGGTCAGCTGTGCTTGGGTCAGGTCGGCTTCACTGACGATGACTTCGGCTTGGGCTGTTTCGTAAGCTGCCTGGGCATTGTCGAGGTCAAGCTGCGATGCTGCATTCTGCTCATAGAGCGGTTTGATGCGTTCGAGATCGCGTTGAGCTTTGTGAGCCACCGCCTTAGCCTTGTTGAGCTGTGCTCGTGCTTTGTTTACTTTTGCCTCATAGAGCTGAGGATCAATCACAAAAAGAATCTGACCTTTTTTAACGTACGTTCCTTCGACAAAGTGGATGCTCTGAAGATATCCCTCGACCCGGGCGCGAATTTGCACAAGGTGCTGTGGCTCGATGTGTCCGACATATTCACCATAGATATTAACATCATCGACCGTTACGTTTTCAACTTCAACAGTCGGTAACGGAGCCTGAGGTTCTTTGGGTTTTAGCAATATGGCGAGCAGGGTGATTATCACGGCGAGCACCACCACTATAATTACGACTTGTTTCAAGTGTGCGTGAAAATATTCAATGGCGTTTGAGATAATCTGCCCAATTTTTTTGGTTGAGGGAATAGCAAATTTCATAATCTGATGAATGGGGAATAAGGGGTAACACTCTAATTAACGTTTTTTAATGCTTAATAGTTCAGCGTTTAGAGCGATTTGTTCTTTAATTTTTTCAGGATTGGTTTGCCGGGCAATTGAAATTGACTTGATAATGTCGTCAATTGGCAAGATTGACTCGTCGGTTTCGGCAAATAATCGGTCGTCAGGAATCGTTTTTACAGTCTCGGCGTTGAAATATTGACCGAGCGAAATGTAGGCTCCGGCATCGAGTAGTTGCAGAGCCTCAATCGGTTTCCCTCTAAAGCCGTGGATGATTGCTTTCAGGTCTGCCTTTTTGAGGATAGGGATGATGAGGTCAGAGGATCTGACATTGTGGATTATCAATGGCTTGGCTGTTTCAAGGGCGAGGTCGATGTGACGTTTGAAAATCTCGGTTTGCATGTCAATGTTGCCTCCTTTTAGTCGGTCGATTCCTGTCTCGCCGATTGCTACAACGCGCGGGTCTTCAACAGCTTGTCTGACAGCTTCAAACATTTGGTCGAGGTCGTTGCGGTCGGTTTGCCACGGGTGTATTCCGACCGAGAACAGGTATTCGCCCTCTGGCAACGGGTCGCCTGCCATGATTGAGGTGATGGCATTGGGCAGTGGAACGGCTCCGTGATGATGTATGTCAATAATTCGGGTCATGGTACGGGGTCATAGCCAGATCCGCCCCAGGGGTGGCAACGCGCTATTCGTTTGACGGTTAGCCATAAGCCTTTGATCGGTCCATGCTTTTTGAGAGCTTCGATTGCGTAGGCACTGCATGTCGGGGTGAACCGGCATGACGGCGGGAATAACGGCGATATGGCGAGTTGGTAAAATCTGATTGGGAGAATGAGCAAACGCGACGTCAGTCTGCCTGCCCGAGAGAGTATTGACGACATTGTTCAGCAATTTTGGTCAGGAGTTTTGTCATTGCCATCGAGATATATTTTGAGTCGATAATCTTGTCGGCAATACAGACGATCGCCATATCGACCGGCAGTTGGATGTCACCGAGCAGTTGGGGACGAGCCAAGCGGTATGATTCGCGGATGCGACGGCGCATTTTGACGCGGTCAACAGCATGTTTGAAACGGCGTTTGGGTACAGATATAAAAAATTTGGGCGTATCACGGTCGGCTTTACGTGCCTGATTGATACGCCAAATAATTTTTATGGGATAGGCAAAGCAGGTTTCAACCCCGTCGATGCGCGAAAACAAAGAGTCGATAGCGATAAC
>JAIDRE010000071.1 GCA_029061925.1 Muribaculaceae bacterium
CCATGATGGTCCCCAACCCCAGCTCCAGGAAGGACCCCATCCCCAGTTCCAACCCCAAGAGGGTCCGGCATACCATGGGTCGAGCCACGGATCATAGCTCCATCCCCAGTTCCACGACCAGGGACTGTTCCAGCCATAATACCATGAAGGCGACCACCAACGGTAGTTTGGTTCGAGGTAGATGTTTACTGTAGTCTGAGGTTTCTCGTTTTGAGAATAGTAGTAATATTCCTGAAGGTCGGCGTCTTTGCTACTTGAAACGACTTCGGGGTTGTAAAAACGTTCAATCTGACGGGTATATGCAAAATCTTCGAGCTGATCGTTAGATGAATGTTGACCGGCTGCGGGTTGATTGCGACGGTTATACTCGTCAACGTTACGTGTGCTGCCCGAGTTAAAGACAAAAGAGTCACTGGGTTGGTAAATCGCAACGTTTGAATTGTATTTTTTGTTAGATTTGGTTGTCTTTTTTTGTTCAACCTTTTCCGTCTTTACTTTGGCGGGGTTGTAATAGATGTCGTCGTCATAGTAGTCTTGAGCCATGGCGGTCGAGCAAGTCAACCCGACAACAAAAGCAAAAGAAAGAGCGAGTTTAAGTTTAAGCATTTGTCAAGTGGGTTTAAAAGTTAATTAAATAATTCTCATTTAATAATATAGACCAATAAAACTGTTAAAGGTTTAATCTGATAGTTTAAACAGTCATAGTTAATTTTGCAAAGTTAAATTATTTAATGAGAATCTCCAACTTTAATGACGCTGACAGAGGTTAAAAAAACAAAAAGGTCGCGGACGCGGTCAATCAGTTGAAAGACAGAGCCCGAGACCATTTTATTTATCTTTTATAATCAGAAAAGTTATTCAATTTCTTTTAGCGGTTTCATGTCGTAGGCTGCCATAGCGATGCTGAAGCCCCAGTAGATAAATGAAACTGCGGTGAGGAAGCTGACCATAATCATGTTCTGAACATATCCGGCTTCAAGGAAGAAGAAACCAATGATGAGAAGAAGAACACCATTGATGAGGTGCAGCCACCAGTAACGGTATCCGCGAACAGCTACTGAATTTGTAATTGCCGAGATACCCCAGAAAATAAAGATGATTGCGAGGAAGTAGGGAAATACAGCTTCAGAAAGAATCACACTGCGAACAAGCATAAATCCGATAAAAATATCGATTACGCCGCCTACAATCCACCATCCCCATCCTTGCGGACGATTTTCACCTGCTGAAACGCAAAGTTGAACGACTCCTGCCAAGATCAAGAGCCAACCAAAAAGTTGAGAGGCAACTGCATATCCTGCAGCGGGCCAGAACCAATAGGCAAAACCACCTAAAACGAGAAGGATACCAACAAGGAGCATAATCCACCAATATTTGGATTGTCCCATGAAGTTTACGTTTAATGCTTTCATAATTTAAATACTTGAAGTGATTATTAATAATTTTCGTTTTGATAATATAAC
>JAIDRE010000072.1 GCA_029061925.1 Muribaculaceae bacterium
TGCCTCAATGACCATGCCGTGTGAACTTGCCGTTATGCCGTTAGGCGGATAAGTAGAGGTAAATATGGACGTCGCCGATTTGACGTTCCAACCAATATAACAGCGCGCCCGACAACTGACTTTGCGCGCGAAAATATCTTCAACGTCATCGAAAATATGGTTGATTTTGATGATGAGCCGACTGCTTTAGATCTCTTTGCCGGAACAGGTGCCGTTTCATTTGAATTTCTGTCGCGCGGTTGCTCGTCAGTAACATCGGTAGAGAAAGCCGCCACTCAATATAACTTCATCAAAAAAGTAGCCGAACTACTCAAAGATGACAACATCCACGTTGTCAAAGGCGATGCCCTGCGTTTTGCATCGACATGCCGCCAAAAATTTGACATCATCTTTGCCGATCCCCCATATAACCTCCCCGACTTTGACAAAGTTCCCGCGATCATCCTCAGCTCAGAGATGCTCAAACCAACCACAATTTTCATTCTTGAACATTCTAAAAACTACGACTTCTCGACACTTCCCGGCTTCACCCGTCATCTCGCCTACGGCTCTGTAAACTTCTCGATTTTTGACATGTCGAAGCGCGACGGCTCAACCGACTGATTCTAATGGAAAAACTGCTCCAATATGCCTGGCAACACCGCATGTGGGAATCTGCAATGATGACCACAACCGATGGTACCGAGGTCGAAATTCTCGACCCGGGATGGCTTAACACCGGAGCAGGTCCCGACTTCTTTAATGCCAAAATCCGTGTAGGTTCAAAAACGTGGGCAGGAAACATCGAAATACACACCAAAGCATCTGACTGGTATCGTCACGGACACCAGAATGACCCGGCATACGACTCGGTGATTCTCCATGTTGTCGGTCAAGACGATATGGTCGTTTCACGGCGCGACAACACCCCGATGAAACAGGTTGTACTACACTGCCACGAAAACCTGACCGACCTATATAACCGACTCATTTCTAACGGAACCGCCGACCTCGTCTGTGGCGATTTCATATCAAAAATATCATCGGTTTATCTGACCGACTGGATTGACGCGCTTGCCTTTGAACGCCTATACGAAAAAGCCGAACGCTTCAACCAATATATGAAAGCGACTGCCAACGACTGGCAACAATCACTCTTCGCCACCGTCGCCCGCGGACTTGGATTCGGGCGCAACACCGATAACCTTGAGCGACTTGCACTTTCAACACCGTTGACAATGCTCGGCAAACACGCCGATTCAATCGGGTCAATCGAAGCCATTCTGCTCGGACAAGCCGGTCTTATTGACGACATTCCCGACCCTGTCCGGCGCCAATATCTCAAACAAGAATACGACTTCTTAGCCCACAAATTCTCACTGACATCGCTCAAATCACTCAACTGGCAACGTGGAGGTAGCCGTCCCCAAAACTCGCCCGTCAGACGCATCGAGCAACTCGCCCAGTTTGTCTCCGGTGGCTTCAACATGATGACCCGACTCCTTCAGGCTCCGACCATCAAGCACATCCGCGACATATTCCGCCTTGAAGGCATCAACCACCTTCCCGAGAGCTCTCTCAACCTTCTCATAATTAATGTTGCTTCCCCCGCCATCTACAGCTATGGACTTGCCGTCGGCGACACCACGGCAACCGAGCGAGCCCTCGAACTCCTACGCTCCCTTCCTCCCGAAATCAACCACATAACCCGCCTTTTCCAAGCCGCCGGTATTACCTGCGACAACGCCTACACCTCCCAAGCCCTCATCTTCCTACGCCACACCTACTGTGAAAACCGTAAATGCCTCTTCTGCCGCATCGGCAACCGTATGATGAGAGCCGAGAGACCTAAAAAATAAAGCGAAGTTAGCATTGATATAAAATTTAATTTGTATCTTTGTACAATGTCTGAATCCTTAAATCGACATTTCACAATCATGCATCGTATATCAATAGTTATCATATTTATTATAAACATATTAACAAGCTGTACCCCAAATTTTGACTCAACCTTGCTTGAATTGAATGGACTGATCGAAGCAGCCCCCCAATTAGCATTTGATCGTCTTGACTCAATTGACTACGCCCGTTTATCACCTCACAACCGGCATTACTTTGACTTTCTGAGTATTAAAGCCAACGACAAAACCTATCACCTTCACACATCTGATAGCTTGATTCTTGATGTAATCAATTATATGAGTAAAAAAGGATCGAAAGCTCAATATGCCGAAGCCCTATATTATGGTGGTCGTGTATATAAAGACCTTGGCGACCATCCAAATGCTATTCATTATTTCCAACGTGCACTTGATGAGCTTCCCGATAATACCGACCTAAATCTAAAAGGAAACATCTTGAGCCAAACAGGTCGGCTTTTCAACGAGTTAAGACTAAACGATGAAGCAACATACTATCTTGAACAAGTCATTGAAATTGATAAACAATTAAAAGATACCGTCAATCTTGTTTATGACCTGCAGCTTTTGGGTCATATAAATCTTAATATATCTAACCTGTCAACCGCAGAAAAGCTCTTTAAAGAAGCTCTTGATTGCAGTTCGGAATTACCTGTAGGATATTCTTCAAAATCGAGAATGTATCTTGCCGAAACTAAACGTCGATTAGGCAATATAGACTCAGCATTGTTTTATATTAAAAATATAATTTCTGATATACCGCAAGAAAGTCAAAACACAGCACTGGCAATGACGGCAAAGGTTTACCATGATGCCGGGAGATATGATAGCTCCTACTTCTATGCCAAAAAGTTGGTCAACAGTAATAATCGTATTAATAAAAAAACAGGATATGAAATTATTTTATCGCCCCAAATTATAGCTTATAATACTCCAGATGAAATTAATCAATATATTAATGAGTACAGGCATACTATCGAACATATTTTTGACGATAATAAAAATCGTTTGGCAATCGGCCAGATTACACAACATAACTATGAATCGCAGCAACGGCTGAGAATCAAAGCCGAGCGTTCAGAAACACTCTTTAAATACATCAGTTTAGGTGCTTCATTTATAATTGTGGCATTAATCTCTTTTGTATTATTTCTACTTCATCAAAGAAAAAAGAGCAAACATCTGCTCTTTAATGTAAACAAAGAGTTAAGACATAACATCTCAACCATAAATAAATTAAAGCAACAGCTTAATAACAATAATTCTGAAACTGTATCCCCGATTGAATCAGAAAGTCTTGAGGATCTACGCAAACGCATACTATTGTTATATGAAACAAACCAAAACAATATCCCGCCCTTACCTGATAATTTGATTCATTCAGATACCTATCATTTAATTTTAACTCACATACGACAAGAAAATCCGATCAACAACAAAGATTTGCTGTGGGAAAACCTTAAAGAATTAATCAATTCTACATTTCCGGCATTTAAACCAACCCTTGTTAAACTTTCAGCCGGCAAACTGACTGAAGATGAATTTAGAACCACTATCCTTATAAAAATCGGAATACAGACTTCTAATATCGCCAAACTACTCTCTAAAAGTAAAGGGAGTATTATATCCCGACGACATAGTCTGTCTTTTAAAATGTTTGGTAAAAAGATTGGAACTCGAGCGACTGACACCATAATCAAACTTTTGTAACAAAAAGCTATATATCAATAATATATAAAATCATGAGAGGGTATGAAAAAGGGTACAATTAATTTTCATACCCTTTTTCATACGCCCAAAATTTGCAAAACAATACTTTGAACTATTATCTTTGTGATATGTGATACCGATAACAATGTTATTGGAACTTTATAGCTTTAGAAAAAAGGTTCTGCGCAGACCTCTAAATAACCTATTCCATAAACATAAAATCAAAAGATTATGAAAAAGAAATTTTTTCTTCTTGCAACG
>JAIDRE010000073.1 GCA_029061925.1 Muribaculaceae bacterium
GTATATAGGGATTTGATAATAATTCATAGATTTGCCGATTAAACCATTGAGGAGGAAACTTGTTCTAATATAAGAGAATATTTTGTGCAAAAATTAAAAATTTGAGTATATTTGCACTGTTAATCGTTTATGTATAATCTGAAACTAAGAAGGTTATGAAAAAGTCAATATATGCGTGGGCCTTTGCCATTGTAGCTGTTTTTGCCACTCAGTTTCATGCTGATGCGGTATTACCTATTACAAAGGTTGGTATGATTATGCCTGACAATATGGTGTATATCGATATGGCTACAAATGCAGCAAAAAACAGTGTTTCGAAAGGCGGGAAAGCCGACGGTGCCGTCATAATTTCAAACTCTAAGTCGGTTACAACCGGTGAAAGCTCAGCCCAATCTTCGGCTGTTGCAAACGCAATAAAAAAAGCGGGCGAAAACGAGGTCAAAGGTTCGACCGTCTATACTATTAATCAGCCTCAAATAAGCGACCTTGTCAATTTGAGTAAGCTCGGCGCAAAAACAATCTACTTTGTCAACGGAGCCGACAACGTTGTTAATGGTGGAGTTTATCCAGCTCAGGCTTACGATGAGACTGCCATTCCTGCCGGATTGACTCTTACACCGATGGTTCAACTTGAGTATCCCGATGCTCAAAAATTGGTTGTTCGTTGATCGACTACAGTAAATACACATCTTATTTTTCGCCGGACGCACTCATTACCAAAATCAGCGATTTTGCGAGTAAAGCGGGCTTAACGGTTATCAATGCTGCGTTAACCCTCTATTACACAGCTATCGACCCTGCCACTCCCCTGTGCGACAAGGCTATTATCTATGGTGCGTTGGGTTATTTCATTCTACCTCTTGATGCAATTCCTGACGCCATTCCAATTGCAGGATTTACCGACGATTCAGCAGCTCTTTTCGCCGCCATCTCAGCCGTCAAATCAAATATCACACCCGAAATACGAGCTAAAGCCTTCAATCGTCTAAAACAGTGGTTCCCAAAGGCTACGCAAAAACAGATTGGTGAAGGAGAAGAGAAAGAATAAATTATCAAATTTGCGAATTTGCAAAACTTTCACTAACTTTGCAATGTTTTAAATACGACAACAATGATAGTCACATTTGAACACGAATACTTATTTGTTCTATACGAAGAAGGTAAAAGTATTGATAAAAAACATCGCTTCCAACCTGATATTATTCGCCGATATCAAAAGGCAATAAACTTTTTAAAAATGGCGTCAAGTATTGAATCTTTATGGACAATCAAATCTTTGAATTTTGAAGCTCTTTCAGGAGATAAAGCAGGTCGAAATTCTATAAGAGTAAATGATAAGTATCGTGTCGAATTTACGATTTTAGAAAATGAACAAGAACCTGTGCTGACTATCTGTAACGTTGTCGAATTGTCAAACCATTATAAGTGAAATATATGAAAGTAAATATAGAAGGAATTTCACCCAATATGATTGCAAATAACACTTATTCCAGTAATGCAATTCATCCCGGAGAGATGATTAAGGATGAAATAGAGTATCGTGGTATTTCTCAAAAGCAACTCGCTGCTGAAATTGGAATTCCGGCATCGGTGTTAAATGAAGTTCTGAACGGGAAACGCGCGGTCACAACCGAATATGCACTTCTTCTTGAAGCCGCACTCGGTATTGAAGCCGACCTTTGGTTGAGATTACAGTCAGAGTATAACAAACAGATAGCGAAATCTGACAAATCGTTTATGGCTCGTCTTGAAAAAATCCGCAATGTTGCAGCCTTTCTTTAGTCGAATTAGACGGTAGTCATAAAGAATTTTCAAAAAAAATTTGCACAGATAAAAATTAATATCTAATTTTGCATCGCATTTGACCGGAGGGTCGTGTGAAAACCTGCTTCAGTAGCTCAGTTGGTTAGAGCACCTGACTGTTAATCAGGGGGTCGTTGGTTCAAGCCCATCCTGAAGCGCA
>JAIDRE010000074.1 GCA_029061925.1 Muribaculaceae bacterium
AACTTGAGGCGAACTTGAGGCGAACTTGAGGGGTAATTGGTCGGTACTTGGTCGGTAGTTGGTCGGTACTTAATTGGTCTTTTGAAGGTTACATAGACAAATCCTCCGTCCCAACGCCATGTTGGTTCTTCAACGCCTTGTTCACGGCAGGCTTCGATGATACGATGGATTCCACTACCCCAACTTTCAAGGAATGTTGAACGATATAGAGCCTGAGCCATATTGTGGTTATATGGATATGACTCATGAGATTCTTTAATGTTCTCAATCTGAATTTGAGGTGGAAAGATTCCGGGGTTGGCAATTTCGACGCGGTCGTCATAGACAGCTATGCTTATGGTCAGATTTTGTTTTTCCCATTGGCGATGGCATAATGCATTAATCAGAGCTTCTCTTAAAGCTTTTACAGGCACTTCAAGTTGCTCCTCTCTCATCAGGCTTTTATTTGTGATTTTGCCACTTAGGTTAAGATGCTTGAAAAGAAATGCCATCCCAGCATCAAGAAGGTCAAAGAAGTTACCTTCAGCACGTTGATTGTCAATAAATTCAAGTTTATCGTTACCACGAAAACGCGCCAATCTCAATTGGAAATTATCAAAAGAAATGATATTGTTAGAGAAAAGTATTGCCGCTCCATTAGTAGGTACACCATTGATTATAAGCTTCCACTTTGCCAACGTGTCTTCAATCGGAGCAGTCAAGGCTGACATCGGGATACGACCACCATCTACTCCAAGTCTGATGCAACCAAGTATCTTTTGTTTGTCCAGGTCAGAAAGACTCACATCTTTAGCCGGAACCATCTCCCAAGAGTATGATTGTGGTTGGTATGCCATAATTCGCTCATCATACATCTCTCGTGGCATGATTTTAGTCGTGCTTTCAATTTTGTAGTACGGTCGTCCGCGAAATGTGTATGGGTATTCACCCCGTTTCCAACCATCAAAATGAAAAGCTATTACTTTATTACCCGGATGTTCCGGAACATCAACATAAATAGGTTGTATGTCATAGGCAGGCTCAATTCCAGTTAAAGCCTGAGAAATTTCACGCTTCGTGTCATCTGTAACCTGCTGTCCGATAATCTTAAGAGACTTAGGAGTAACTCCAAAAATTAGCCAACCGCCGTCTGTATTTAGGAAAGCACATGCAGTTTGCATACCATCTTTCAATTCGCCGGTACTTTTCTTTAATTCCAGAGTTCTTGATTCATCCGAGGCAATCAATGCCTTTATATCATCAATTGTCATATCTATTGTAAAATACTTTATGCAAATTTAATGTATTCTTTTAATATTGACAAGCATTACAGCCAAACAAGGAATGTTGTCCAAATTTTCACGGGGAATGTCATATGTGGAATAACTGGAAGCTATTTACACATAAAGTAAAAGTTAATAACAGTTAAACAAATTTCTATATGACATTAAAATACTAATTTTGTAATATCAGATTTATCTGATGACATTTTATTAAAGCGTTTTTGTGCTTTATCATTCCCTACCGAAATCGCCAATTTCAATCACAGGATGATATTGTATGTCCAAGACGCTCATGACTGTCGTGTATCCACTCCCATGACAGGGGAGAATTGATATTCGATTAGGCGTGGGAGTGGACTGTCTATCCCTGTGTGAGGCGTTTGGCGATGCCCGGTGGGGAGATAGACAGAGCATTGTTCCACGCTTCTTTTTTATTGGCTCGTTTAATGGAACAACTCGGGCGCATACTAAAGACAGTCATGATCCATATAGGACAACTTATTAAGGAAGTTTTTGCAAATCAGCCAAAGTCACATACTGTGAACTGGTTTGCAGAACAACTTCATTGTCGCCGAGGAAATATCTATGACATCTTTAACCGACCAACAATCGACACTCAATTATTAATAAGAATTTCTCATATACTCAATTACGACTTTTTTGCTCATATATCTCAACACATTAATAATAAATCTAATACTGAAATCGAAAGTGTACGAAAAGACCGTACAGAATGAATGAATATTGCGTACAATTATGTTACATTTAAGTTATCAAATGTAGGTAATTTTGCAATTAATTTACCAATCAATTAAATATACAATTTATGAAAAAGATTCCCCTCTTATGCCTATTTTTTTCCATAGGATTTATTTCTATGTTTTCAGAAACCAAAACATACTTTTTGGATTCTGATTGGAATTATATTCAAGATTCTAGATTTGCAGATTATACACTATATATAATGGATGGGAGTGCAAAAAAACTTAGAGTTCTAAATCTTGAAGGTAAAAAGGTTTTTGAGGGAGTATATACCAAATTAGACACTCTTGATTTTTCGAAGAATGACTTTGATTGTTATAAAGCATATGATGATAATGGGGTATTAATAGAAGAATGTGAACCAATAAAAGCAGGTAAATACGCTTTTACATCCTATTACTCTACTGGTACAATAGAACAATATCACGAAGAAAAGGATAATCTTAAAGATGGACCATTCGTTAAATATAACCCAAATGGAACAATAAAAATAATGGAGAATTACAAAAATGGGAAACGAAATGGAACATGCTATGGTCAAAGCAAGGATGGCAGTTATAAAATTATCGAATATAATGATGGTGAACATGCCAATGAGTATTGGACCTATCGATCTCCAGATGGACACATTTGTCGATATAGATGGGATAACACCTTATATTTAGAACAGCCCAAGAATGGAGATTTAGTTTGGATCACCGACAAAAATAATAAAAGCTGGGGAACATATAATGTAAATGGAATTACTTTATGGGTAAATTTCGATTATTCTGATGAATATGGGTCATATTATATGTTTACAATTATCCTACAAAATAATACACTTAGTAAATTGCACTTTAACCCAGAATTAATTGAGGTTGAGCTAAAGGAGAAAAATGGCAAACTCATCCCGAGTAATGTACTGACGGCTGAGGATTATCTGAAAAAAGTAAAAAAATCTCAGTTTTGGGATCAATTTGGAGCAAATATCGCCGATGCACTGAATTCTTCAAAGGCAGCTTACTCCGCAACTGTATCATCAAGCAACTTAAAAACCTCTGCAGGAAAAAATTTACTTAATTCTAATTCTGCTTCAGTATCATATAATGGGAATGCAGCCTATCAAGCAAACTTGATAAATGAACAGCGTCGTTTAGAGCGTGAAAATCAAGATGTTAATATTCAGAATACAAAATTTCAAGAATATCTCAAGCCTACCATATTGGATTCTGGAGAGTGTGTTGCCGGTGTAATCCGTGTCCCTACAAAAAATAAAATTAAAGATCTCAAACTTCTAGTACAAATATATGGGATAAATTATCCGTTCCTGTACCATTTTACAAAATTATGAATATAAAAATCGTTATAATAATTCCTTTATTGTTTTTGATATGTTTTAATATCAAAGCGCAGAAGGCTTTTGTTTTAAATGAGCATTCCCAAATTGTACCATTGAATCAGCCGATAAATTTAAAGATTATACACAAGAGGCATGTGGGTTGTGAAATTACAGGGGATGCATCTAATATTATACAACAAATGAGCGGAAGTCATATTTATATAAAATGCTCTCCTAACGAATCTATAAAATCATGGATAATTGTTCCTTTAAATTCACAGAAGAAAGGGAAAAGAATATTTCTCAGCGGAATAGCACATTTCGGAGGTCCTATTTTCCCTGCTATTCCCTTACGCTATGAACAAGTGTATGACGATATATACAGGATTATCCCCAAAATACCTTTTGAGGAAGGAGAATATTCTCTTTTTAGAATAGGCGACTTTTACCCTGTTGAAGTTTATGATTTTAGAATAGATAATTCAATATCCTCAACATTAAGTATTCCTAGTAATAAGAGTATCGTAGTCCAAATTCAGGCTCTTCGCTAAAATCGAAAATAATACTTCATAAGATAATTTTTTTAGATTTATGGGATTAAGTTCCAATATTATTTGGCATCAAACTAATTTTGACGGTTTGAAATCTATTTTAACCCATAAAAAGTTTATGTGTTCTTATAGTTTAGAAGATATTCATTGGAAAAGCTCAAATTTGAAACGGGCTTTTCCAATGATTTCCTTTTGTAATATTCCGATTACAGATCTATATGAATATTTAAAAAATAACAAAGAAGGTAAATTTACAGGAAAATATGGGAAGTATACAATTGGGTTAAAATATAATTGGGGAAGTAAATGTGGATTAGCTCCTGTTTGGTACCTAAATAAAGGTGCCTTATGTTTACATGAAATAATGCAATATCATAAAAACCTAGAAAAACACCCTTGGGGTTCATTTGAACATTTAATATGGGATGTAGTTTCTCATGTAAAAAACTATGATGGAAGTTTAAGTAAATATAATTTTAAATCATATCGATTCTATGATGAAAAAGAAGTTAGATATGTTCCACAATTATCACAATTAATTGATGATAAAATTGCCCCGATTTTAACTCATAGAGAATATGATAATTACAAGCAACATAACAAAACAGCATTAATTAATGAACTGCATCTACCATTTGAATTTTCAGATATAGCGTACATTCTTGTTTCATCATTGTCTCAAAGGAACAAAGTTCTTAAACTAATCGATTTTAATCCAAATATAATTATTTTGTCTTATGAACAGGTAATTAAAGACATAATTGGTATTTCTCACTCAATAAAGAATTGAAAAAATATTTAGTCTAAAAAGGATTCACTAAATAATTTATTCTGAATTTTATACGCAAGAATTAAACGGCAGTTAATAGAAAAAAAACTCTAATCTCTTTGGGGTGAATAAATTATCAAAATATCCTGGAACGTTTCTTTATCACACGAATTTACATTAAATTTTGTACTCCAAATAATTGACATAAATGTCATTTTGAGTGAGTAGAACAGCCGGAAAGATTCTTATTTAATCGTTTACAAGTTTTGCATTTCTACAAGGCGACTGTAGTAGCCGTTGAGGGCGAGGAGTTGGTCGTGGGTGCCACGTTCGACGATGCGACCTTCGTGGAGCACGCATATCATGTCGGCATTGCGGATTGTTGACAGGCGATGGGCGATGACGAGGGTTGTTCGGTTCTTCATCAGTCGGTCGAGGGCTTGTTGAACGAGTTGTTCGCTCTCTGAATCGAGTGCCGAGGTGGCTTCATCAAGAATCAGCAATGGCGGATTTTTCAAAATTGCGCGAGCTATTGACAAACGCTGGCGCTGTCCCCCTGAAAGTCGGCATCCACGGTCGCCAATCATGGTTTGATAGCCGTCTTCGGTCTCCATGATGAAGTCGTGGGCGTTGGCGATGCGTGCAGCTTCTTCAACCTGCTCCATAGTTGCGTTTTTAACGCCGAATGTTATGTTGTTGTAGAATGTATCGTTGAACAGGATTGCTTCCTGGTTGACGTTGCCCATAAATGAACGGAGGTCGTGGACTCGCAGATCTCTCACATCGACTCCGTCAACCTTAATCGACCCTTTGTCAACGTCGTAGAATCGCGGAAGAAGGTCGGCAAGCGTTGATTTACCCGAACCTGATTGTCCGACAAGCGCTATGGTCGAACCGGCAGGAATATGCAGGTCTATATCAGATAAAACGGGCTGTGATGAGGTGTCGTAGCTGAATGTCACACCCGAATATTCTACATCACCTTTGAATTCTTTTATTTCCTTGGGATCTTTGGGGTCTTTTATCGGATTTTCGGCACCAAGAATTTTATCGACACGCTCCATTGATGCCAAGCCTTTCTGAATGGCATACATCGCCTTTGAGAGTTCTTTTGCAGGATTGATGATGCTGTAGAAAATCACCATATAATAGATGAACGATGCCGCATTCATTGACGAATAGCCACCAAGAATCAGCGAACCTCCAAACCATAGCACAATGGCTATTGCACATGTTCCCAAGAACTCGCTCATGGGGTGAGCCAACGACTGGCGACGTGCAATTTTATTGGAGAGGTTATAGAACACTTGATTTTCGCGATGGAAACGGTCTTCAATCTTTTGCTCAGCATTGAAAGCTTTGATAACTCGCAATCCACCAAGACATTCCTCAATGTTTGACATCAAAACACCCCACTGATTTTGACCTTCGAGCGATTTTCGTTTCAGCTTTTTGCCAACCTTGCCCATAACATAGCCGGCTAATGGCAAGAGTATCAGCACAAAAACGGTAAGTTGCCACGAAATGAAAATCATTGTACCCAAAAAGATTATAATCATAATCGGGTTTTTGAAGAACATATCGAGCGATGCCATAATAGAGTTTTCAATTTCGGCAACGTCACCACTCATTCGCGCCATAACGTCACCTTTTCGTTCAGAGGTGAAGAACGAAATAGGGAGTGCTACAATCTTATCAAACACATAGTTACGGATGTCGCGCACTATTCCCGACCTCATCGGTATAACGAAATATGAACTTAGATAAGTCGTTCCGGTCTTCAAAGCAGTCATCACAATGAGGGCGACAGCAAGCAATGCAAGAGTAGTCGATTGTCCGTAGATTTTGATTGCCTCTTGAGTATAGTAATAGAAGTTGTTTAAAATTACATCTTTAAGCGAGCCTGAGCCGAGAGGCATGTAGGCATAAACAGCTTCCTTGACCTTGAAAAGCATTTCAAGAATCGGAATGATGACTGCAAAAGAAAACAATGTCAAAATTGCCGCCAATATATTAAATAAAATATTGAGCAGCAGATACTTTTTATATGGCGGTACAAACCGACGTAATATCGAGAATAATTCTTTCATTGACCGGGATTGTGGACGATAATGAATTGTAGTTTGTTTAATTAGTCAAGAGACTTTTTTGCCGAATAAATCGAGCATGTGCCAAAGGTGAGAGTTTTGAAGTGTGCATCGCCAAAGCCTGCCTGTTTGATTAGGGCGAGCATATTTTCGCCCTGCGGAACGGCAGCAATGCTTTCGGGAAGGTAGGAGTATGCACGAACATCTTTTGACACCAACTTGCCTGCCAAGGGTATGATATGCTTGGTATATAGTCGATAAAACGGCTTAACAACGGGATTAACAGGGGTCGAAAGTTCAATCACGACAAGCATTCCGCCCGGTTTCATAACTCGGTACATTTCGGCATAGCCTTTGTCGAGATGCTCAAAGTTTCTGACGCCGTAAGCTACTGTGATACAGTCAAAACTGTTGTCAGTAAACGGGAGGTTCAGACAGTCGGCAGTCATCAGCTCGATTCTATCTGAAAGATGACGTTGGGCAACTTTTTGGCGACCTATCTCAATCATGTTTGCCGACAAATCGACACCGGTTACATGAGCAGCAGGCATTTTGTCGGCAAGCTTTATGGCTAAGTCGGCGGTTCCGGTTGCAATATCGAGTATTGTAGCCGGATTTGACTTGCAGATCATGTTAACCGCCACCGATCGCCACCATTTATCTACCCCGAATGTCATCGCACGATTCATAAAATCGTAGGCAGGTGCGATCGAATCAAACATATCGCGCACCTGCTCGGTTTTAGGACGTGAATCGCCGTGATAGGGATTTATTTTTTCAGCACCAACCTCCATTAGCGGGCGAGTTGGTCAAGGCATGAAAGCACGTTTGACTCGATGCGGCCAACAAGGTTTTGTTCATTTGCTTTTTCAAACTTGCGACCTGTAACGTGTTCATACAGTTCGATATAGCGGTCGCTAACCTCATTGCAGAATTGCTCGGTCATTTCGGGAACAGTCTGACCAGCCTTACCCATAAATCCGTTGTCGATAAGCCACTGACGAACAAACTCTTTTGAAAGCTGACGCTGGGGAAGTCCTTTTTCAAAACGCTCCATATAGCCGTCGGCATAGAAATAGCGAGATGAGTCGGGGGTGTGGATTTCGTCGATGAGGATTACTTTGCCGTCGCGTTTACCGAATTCATATTTTGTATCGACAAGGATAAGACCTTTGTCAGCAGCCATTTCGGTTCCGCGTTTGAAGAGAGCGCGGGTGTAGCGTTCCATTGTCTCGTAATCTTCTTTTGATACAATACCTTGAGCGATAATCTCTTCGCGAGAGATGTTTTCGTCGTGACCGGCATCAGCTTTGGTTGTCGGTGTGATGATAGGCTCGGGGAAACGTTCATTTTCTCTCATTCCGTCGGGAAGTGTTACGCCACAAATCGAACGTGCGCCTGCCTGATATTCACGCCATGCACTACCGGTCAAATAACCACGGATAATCATTTCAACTCTGAAGCCTTCACATTTGTAACCGACAGTAACCATCGGGTCGGGCTGAGCAAGTTTCCAGTTGGGAACGATATCGGCTGTAGCGTCAAGGAAATAACCGGCAATCTGATTCAGAACCTGACCTTTGAAGGGAATTCCTTTGGGGAGAATTACGTCAAATGCCGAGATGCGGTCAGTGGCAATCATCACCATCAGGTCGTCGTTGATTGTATAAACGTCACGAACTTTGCCGTGATATACTGCGGTCTGTCCGGGGAAATTAAAATCGGTTTTTACAAGAGTTGTAGCCATGATTAACGGGTTTATTAAGTTTTATAAGTTTATATTATTCTTCTTTTTTAGTGGTTGAGTCGTCGGACTTGGGGTCATTCTCATGCTCCTTGTCAAATTTCTCGTATGCCTCAACGATGCGTTGTACAAGCGCATGACGCACAATGTCTTTCTTTGAAAATTCGACATGACCGATGCCGGGAACACCTCGAAGTACTCGGAGCGCATGGATAAGTCCCGACTGGGTTGTGCGCGGAAGGTCAATCTGGGTTATATCACCGGTGATAATCATCTTGGCGTTCATGCCCAAACGGGTAAGGAACATCTTGATTTGGTGGGTTGTAGTATTCTGAGCCTCGTCAAGCACAATGACCGCGTCGTTGAGCGTACGACCACGCATGAAAGCGAGCGGAGCAATCTGAATTACCTTTGTCTCCATATATTCTTTGAGCTTTACAGCCGGGATCATATCTTCGAGCGCATCGTAAAGTGGCTGAAGGTATGGATCAATCTTGTCTTTCATATCACCGGGCAAAAAGCCAAGTTTTTCGCCCGCCTCGACTGCCGGACGCGACAAGATTATTTTGCGAACCTCCCTGTTTTTTAAAGCTCTGACAGCAAGGGCGATGGCGATATAGGTCTTACCTGTTCCGGCAGGACCGAGCGCAAAAGTCAAATCGTTTTTGGTGAACGTCTCAACCAGGAGTTGTTGGTTGGGAGTGCGACCCGTAATCGGTTTGCCGTTTACACCATATATAATAACATCATCTTTTTTAAGCTCTTTAAACTCGTTACCTTTGACGATGTCAATAATCACCTCTTCGGGCAGCGAGTTGTGGCGCATACAATACGACTCAAGCTCTTTTATCTTTTTCTCAAACACGGCGGTTTCTTCGTTTTCGCCTATAACTTTTATTATCGAGCCACGCGCCGCCATTCGCAACTTTGGGAAAAGGTTGCGGATAAGCTGAAAATTGGAATTATTCACGCCGTAAAAGCTGACCGGGTCAACCGAGTCGATAATAACTATACGTTCAATCATAGATGAAAAGTCGGTGTTGTGTGATTTGTTTTTAAATGATGTTTTATAGTTTAACTGATTTTAGGAGATAATGTTTAAAAATTACAAACGACTCAAGGGAGCGCCACGTCAACCAACGGTTGACCGTCAGTTCCGGGGAACTCCCTCATAAAAGATTAGGGATATTCTTTTGAATCGTATGATGCGCTATTATTGAGCAGCGGGAGCCTCCTCTGTGGCAGGAGCAGCAGCTTCGTCAGTAGCAGCGGGAGCTTCTACAGGGAGAACAGGAGCCTGAGTGTTATATTCAGTACCGGTTACAACGGGAGCAGCAGCGGCTTTAACACGGGGACCTGAATTAGCTACGCTGTTGGGCATTACAAAAGTTGAAATGATAGCGAGCAACGCAATAATGCCTGCGAGTGTCCAGGTCGCTTTCTCAATGAAGTCGTTTGTACGACGAACGCCCATAATCTGGTTTGAGCCTGAGAAGTTTGATGCGAGACCGCCGCCTTTAGACTTCTGAACAAGCACAACGGCTATGAGAAGGATAGCGACAAGAACTGTCAAAATGATAATAACTGTGTACATTTTTATGTTTTAGTTTGTAGTTTTTTGTTGTTGAAGATTCATCAATTTCTTGAGAAATCGTAATTGGTCTGCAAAGTAACAACTTTTTTCCGGATAATTCAAACTTAATTGGCTTATAATTTCATAAGCCTTGTCATATCGGTGCTGTTTTACGTATATTTTTGCCAAACTTTGGCTCAAAAGGGTGTCGGCTGCCGGTTGAGATGTTGCTTTTTTGTCGCGACGCTGTTTTGTCATTCGTGAGCTATCGGGATGAGCCGAAATAAACGAGCCGATGCGTTCGAGGGTTTCGTCGGTGTGAACCGGTTGCTCAGCCTCGGGTGCTTGTTGAGCTTGGTGTTCTTCGATTTCGAGGCGGGTTGACCAATCGCCAACCGGATTGAAAATCAGGCGTTCCAACAATGCCGATTCGCCCGGGTCTTCCTCGCCGTAGGTGTTGAGAAACTCGTCAATAGCATCGCCGGTTGACATTTTTTCTTTCTCTTCTTTGGGATAGAAATTTTCAAATACCGACGCATCGGGCGTTTGCATCTTGAAAAACACTTCGGGGTCAGAACTCTTGGCAGCCACGGTTTTCAAGGCTTCGTTTCGTAATGCCTCGTCTTCTTCAAACAACGTTGGATAGTTTTTGAGCAAGAGGGCTAACGGCAATTCGAAAAATGGATATTTAGCCATAAGTGACCTTACACCCTCGCATGCTTCTGACGAAGGTATAGACTCGTTTTCAAGTCCGGTAAGAAATTCTTTAATCTCTGATGCCGTCTGCCATGTCCTAATATCCATTGTTGTTCGATTTAAGTGTTACCAGTTGCCAAGTGTGGCGTTAAAAATTAGTTCGACAAGCTCTTTGCTGATTTGAGTGCAAAGCTCTTCTTCAACGTCGTTGAGCATTTGAGAGCTGTCAAAGTCACGATATGCCGAGAATGTTTGATCGATGTCGTTCTTCTCGTTTTTTTCATCGGTATATTTTACTCTGACGGTAATGGTCAATCGCGTTTGTGAAGCATACGCATCCTGCGTAACCGCCTGAGGCGAAAGTGCATATCCGGTTATCTCACCTTCAAGATTGAGGTCAGAGCCGGGAGTGTCGGTGAACTGAAGGCGTGTGTTACGGGTGATATAGTCCTGCAAATTTAGCTCAAACATCTGTTGCAAAGGAGCATAAACCAACGCTGCCCTGATGGGGAATTCACCAATGTAGATTGTTTTATATACCGTATAATCTAAAGCTGAACCATTGAGCTTATAGCTGATGCGACATGACTGACCTGCCACCGTCAACAGCAGCAGAACTGCAATCATTCGCAGCGAAGCCCATGACTTTATGATTTTATTCAAGATCATATTCTTTTATTTTACGGTATAATGTTCGTTCTGAGATATTAAGCTCTTTGGCAGCTGCCTTGCGGCGTCCTTCGTTGCGCTCAAGAGCCATTTTTATTAACTCACGTTCGGTTTGCTCAAGCGTTGGAGTCACTCCGACCGAAGCACCAACAAACGGCTGAGGACCTGCAGCTACGTCTGAGACAGTCGGCTGATATTTTATAATCGCCTTTGTAACGTCAACGTCTTTATCGTCTGTCGTATGGGGCAACACCGATGCATCCAAAACCTCGCCGCCATCTCTCTTATCGACAACCGCACGGAGTTCGTCGATCTCGTGTTGCATTCTGAAAATCAGATTAAACAACAGCTCACGTTCGCGAGCATAAGAATGGTCAGCCGACTGACTTTCAGAATGAAGTATCGGGGTGTAAACAGTTGAGTTTTCAGGGAGTAGAGACAACAGTGTATCTCGGTTAATTATTTCACCGGCATTGAACACTGTCAACTGGTCAACAACATTTTTCAACTGACGCACATTGCCCGGCCAACGATATTCGAGCAAAACCCTGCGGGCATCATCGTCAAACGAGATAGCCGGCAAGCGATAACGCTCAGAATTATCCGATGAAAATTTGCGGGTGAGCAACAAAATGTCGTTTCCACGGTCGCGCAACGGCGGAACAGGAATCTGTACGCCCGACAAACGATAATACAAGTCTTCACGAAATTTCCCTTCGCGAATAGCCTTTTGCATATCAACGTTTGTGGCTGCGACGACTCGGATATTTGTTTTCTGAACCACCGATGAGCCAACCTTGATGAATTCGCCGGTCTCAAGCACTCGGAGCAAACGCGCCTGAGTTGTCAATGGCAATTCGGCAACCTCATCAAGAAAGATTGTTCCACCGTCAGCCTCCTCAAAATAACCTTTGCGTGCCGAAACTGCACTCGTAAATGCTCCCTTCTCATGTCCGAAAAGCTCCGAATCGATTGTACCTTCAGGGATCGCACCACAGTTAACGGCTATATATTTTGAGTGTTTGCGCGGACTGAAATTGTGGATAATTTTAGGGAAAAACTCTTTACCCGTACCACTTTCTCCAACAACGAGAACCGATAAATCGATAGGAGCAACTTTGATTGCACGCAGTATTGCGGCATTCAAAGCAGGCGCATTTCCAACAATGCCAAGACGCAATTTGGCTTGTTGAACTTCAGCAGGTTGTTCATTTTGGAGAATATCTAAAGGCATCTTTTTCAGTCTACAATTTTGGAAATCAACTACAAATTTACAAAAAAAAGCCGACCAACATAAAAAATCCCCCGAAAAGTTTAATAAAACAATTTTTCTGATTAATGCAGGAAATTCATAGTTGAGCTAACTATAGCATTAAGAAACCGGGATTCTCTATGATATGATTTGGGAGGAATTAACACATAGGGAATAAAGCATAACGTAATATACTTTAGGAGACCTTTCTGGCTATAAAAATCCAGATTTTTGTTAACTTTAGAATCCTACTACAAAATATAAAGAGTCAAATATTGTAACTATAATAAGAACAGACGGAAGTCACAGATTCAGTTACCATTGTTACAATTCCAGAGTTGCGATGTAATTCTTTAACCACATGCAATGAGGGATGACCAAAATGGTTAAAATTCCCTACGCTTATTATACAAAGAATAGGATTATGAAATATAAACTTATCCGAGAATACTTTTTCACCATTACTTAAATATGATCCATGATGAGGGATCTGTATTGTGCCAACCTTAGATAATCGCCCTGTTTTTTTAAGAAAATCATAAAAAGGTTCTTTCCATTTATTATCTATTCTAATATCACCAAAATAAAGACATCCAAACGGCAGATGTCGAATGTAATGTGGATAAAGATAAAATAAGAAATTATGATAGAAATAATTATCAACTTCAGTTTTACTTACGGAATTAGAATAAACAACAAGGGAATGTTCGTTTTTGGGATTTAGATTGTGGTAAATATCCTTTAATATTTTAATATTGCTTTTTATATAACCTGCGTTATTTGGTAACATCAATTTATCCCAATCAAGGTTTTTTTCTTTAATCTTAGTGCGGAATTTTTCTATATATTTATCCCAATTAGGATTTAAAGGTATATATTCCCATACTGGATAAGCATCATTGATTAATATTTGTGTTTTACTATCAATTTCTTTGGATAGACTCACGATATTAGTTTCATCAATATTGATACTGATAGCTTTTTCAGTATTAGGCTTGTCATTACTTGGCTCAGACGTATCAGTTAACACTTTTATGATGTGTGCATCTTTAAATAGAGATTTGGGATTTTCTATAAATCTGATATTAAAAGTATTCTCTACAACTTTATTATAGACCCTCAATATCTGAATTTGTTCAGTTGTTAAAAAGGGCAAGATAACAACTTTAGGTTGTAAATACTTCACTCCATTGATGTGGTCTATATCAAAATGGGATATGAATAAAATATCAATATTCAAATCATTTGCAAAATCTGATTTAATACGTTTCTTCAGTTCAGATGGTTTAAGAGTTAGAGAGCCACAATCATATACCATACGAAAGATTCGTTTGGGATGTAATTCTATTTCTTCAGAATAAAAAGCACCTTGACCAACTGAATGGAAAGTTCTTGTGAATTGCATGGGTGTTTAATGAATGAATTATAAATTGGTATAATTCGAGTTTACTGTATATGAGAGGGAAACAGTGAATCACAAAACCTATCTTTTGAGATGTGAAATGTCTTTTTTATCTTTATTCTATTTATTACACATTAGACTTACAAAAAATTTTACAATTTATCAAAGTAATCAAATAAGAGATTCATTTCAGAGCATCCTTGACTATTACAATCATCTAAATTAAATTGAATTGCATTGTTTCGTGCAACATTTAATGCATTTTCAAGTCTTTCATAAATATTGGGTTTTTTATTATAATAATCTTCACATTTATCATATTGTGATAAAATAGGAATTTTCTTCAATTCCGGCAATAATGATTGATAATCTGCATAAAATCTTGTTATTTTATTGAAATGCAGTAGATACCAATATTCTAGACAGGGATTATTGATAATAATTAATATTTTTGACATCCATCCATATTTAGAATTTTGACGACCAGTAAGTTCGTTATTTTTTGCTAAGAGATATTTACTATACAAATATTTAAACTTACTGTATTCAGACACATCCTTTAATGGTTCATCTAAATCTATTATAAGAATAACAAATGTGTACTCTTCATTTAGCTTACTTTCTGCCAAGTTAAATAGTTCCTGAACTTTTTTTCTTTGTGGTAAATCTGGTTTTATCTTCATTGATCTGATAGCATTGCATGAATAATGTTTTTTTACATTATCAATATACCATTTTTCATCATTGCCATCAACAATTATAGCAACAGATTGTTTGCTATATCTTTTTTTGACAATTCTAGCCATCGTATATTACTTTTTATCAAATGTTTCAATATATGTATCAGCTAACCGGGGTACTGCTCCCAATCTCCCGGCACGATAAACGTTATACCGATTAGTTGAATTCCGGAGAATGTCGCTACCAAAATCATTCAAAGAATAAAGTTCAGTAGCTCCATTGTCAGATTTTTCAGTAAACCATACTGCATCGTCTCTAAACATATCTTTATCCGACAAGAACTCTCTCATATGAGTGGAAAATACCATTTGAGATTCTTTTGCGTTATTAAGATATGAAGTAATAAAATACTCATATAGATCGGGATGTAATCGGCATTCTAACTCATCTATTGCAACAAAATGAGACTCTTTAACCAACATCATTAATATGCCAGATAATTCATAATATCTTTTAGTTCCGCCTGATTCTTCTTTGAAGTCAAAGGGTACTCCTCCTTGAACACCATTATGTATTAGATGTACATTTGCTTCTTCTGTAGTGGGGTCAACTTTAATTTTATTTTTTATCTCATCAGATACATCATTATCAGACAAAAGCATCTCAACAATTTCATTAGGAATTGCTTTTGTCTCAGTTTCTATAATAAGATTGTCTATACCAATATCTGCTTTCTTTAATTGTAATGCTATCGCTTCCTTTTCTATTTTCTTTTGACTTATCTTGTTTGTGACAAATTCATATAAACCTTGATTTGAGGGAGAAATAGGAGGGAGTAGATAGGATTTAGCCCAATCAACAATTTCCTTCATCCAATAGATATCAACATTTGTATATTGAAAAGCACCGAAAACAGTACGGTTATGAAGTAAATTTGAACCTAAATCACGAGTATTTGCAACAGACTTGTAATTTCCGCCCCATTTTATAGAGGATACTTCTGAATCTAAATCTGTTATTCTCTCATATACTGTATGTGCTCTGAGTTCTCCAAATGGATGTTTTTTTAATAATTCGTATGTAACAGACTTATTATTAAAACGCACTTCGTAGGTATATTTCTGCTCACCACAAATAAAGTTTAAAACAATTTCGGAGTCCTCATTTGCACACTTTGTATCTAGAGCAAATTTATCGTACTCTATTCTTGATGATTTGGTCGCACAGGGAGCTAAAAATAAATCGTGAATCAAGCTAAATGCTCTAATAACATTGCTTTTGCCTGAAGCATTCGCTCCAAGAATAGTTGCAAGTTTCAATATTCTATACTTATCCTTTTTGACGATATAGTAATCCTCCAGATGCTGATTATTCGTAGCTTCAAATGAGATTGTTTGGGGATTTTTTAATGATCTAAAG
>JAIDRE010000075.1 GCA_029061925.1 Muribaculaceae bacterium
TGCGCCTGTCACCTTAATATCGGCAATCTCGTATGTTCGAGGCAAACCGGTAAAAAGTACATTGGGATTATAGATTGTGTCAAGACGTTCTTGTGCTGAAGCAGCAAAGAAGAGAGAGACTAACAACGTGATTAATGATAGCTTATATCGCATTTTTTGAATGTGGATTGAAGTCGTTTATTTAAGTTGTTCGCTCGTGAGTCCGAAACGGCGCTCGCGGGTCATGTATTGTTTGATGGCATCCTCAAAATCTTTTGCAGAAAAATCGGGCCAATAGGTTTCAGTTACAAAAATTTCGGAGTATGCAGCCTGCCAAAGCAGAAAGTTACTTAAGCGCAAGTCCCCTCCGGTGCGGATAATCAGCTCAGGATCCGGCATACATGCTGTCGCTAAATTATCAGCAATATCTTTATCAGATATCGAGTCGGCATCAATTTGTCCGGCAGCCGCCATTGCAGCCAAACGTCGTGCCGCACGGGTAATTTCCCAACGTGAAGAATAGCTGATTGCCAGGCACAGCGTCAAACCGTTGCAGTGGGCTGTGTCAGCCATACACTGTTCAAGACGTTCGAGCGAGTAAGACGGGATTGACTCTTTGTCGCCGATCATAGTCAACTTGACATTATTTTTAATAAGGTCGGGAGTTTCACGCTCAATCGCTGTTACAATCAAGTGCATCAACAGGTTGACCTCTTCAACCGGACGATTCCAGTTTTCGGTTGAGAATGTGTATAATGTAAGATACTTAATTCCAAGACGCGAAGCTTCTTCAGTTATAAGTCTTACAGTATCGACCCCTTTGACATGTCCCTCAGATCGGTCAAGGTTTTTAGCCTTAGCCCAACGTCCATTGCCGTCCATGATTATTGCTACATGGGCGGGCATCGGGTTTGTCTTTATGTTGGTCGATATATTGTTCATTTTTATTAATCAATATGATGACAGGTTGTGCATCGGGCACCGATCTCGTATGATAACGCTATGGTCAGACCCGACATCCAATCGGTATTCTTTGCAAATGCACTGTCTATTGTCAACGGATCGTCAAGATTAACATCATCAAGACGATCGGTAAACGTTTTAGTTACAACAAATTCAGCGGCTAAATTCAATCGGTCAGCAACACGATATTTCACGCCAACACCCATCGGGATTGTCGGAGAAACCGAAGTAGCAGTGTTTGAGTGAGCAGCAATAATACCTGCACCTACCGTCAAATAGGGAGACCAATTTGACAACCTACGATAAGCGGCCTCCGATTTTCCGTAGGGCAAGAAGTTAAAGTTGAATCTGCCGTCAAATCCATAAACGGTCGATTTAAATTGTCGCGGAGCCGATTGTGAGAGGAATGTTCCTTCAGACAATTTACCGCTCAAAGTTGAGATTGACAGATTAGCCCCGGCTGAGTATCTTGAATTGAAAAGATAGTCAGCCTTTACTCCGGCGGTTACACCGGGCTGTTTAAAAAAGTTAGAACACAAATCACCTGAATAACCCGACATACCGCATTTAACGCCAAAGTCAAAACGATAGCTGTCGTTTTGTCCCCGAGCTGCTAAAGCCGAAAATGAGGTCATTGTAAATATCATTATATAAGTCAGATGATTGGTTGTCATTAAAATCTTTATTGAATTGGCTTGAACATCAACGTAGTTATAGCCGAACTCCAAACCGAGTTAACGAGATTTCCGTCGTTATCATATCCGCCAAACATATAGATTGTCGGGACATCCCAGCTTGTGATAGCTGCAACAGCACGCGAATTTATCGTTGTCAACGGATTAACCCACCATCGGGGAGTCATTCGTGTCGGGTATGGGGTCCACTCGTTTGTCGAACGTGATTTTGCCGAAGCAAGGGTATATTCAACATCCTCAACAAATGCCTGTGCCATATTAACCGGGGCGATAAAATCGGGCAACTGCATGAGAGAATCAGCCTGATGCCAATTAAAGCCGAGGTCGCGGGATACATAAACGGTTTCATTGTTTTTTCCGTTTGACATTTGACCACCCATACAAAGCAACACAGATTCTTTTGTTACTTTCCAATTAGTGCTTGATGTTTTGCAAGTAAAATATGGCAACAAAATCATACCATCAGCAGCTGCAGGATGAGTTTTGGTCAAATTTGCCCAACTTTTACCGTCATAAGCCCATGTGTCATACAATTTCTTACCCGAAGCGTCACGTCCACCAATCATAATTGCCTGAGCCTGAGTAGTCCACTCAGATGTGTAAATCACAAACTGGCTGTTACCCTTAACAGGGAAACGATTGGCAATAGGGGTTGTAGTTGTTTCGGGGTATGTCACATTATTATATATAGTACCATCGGTCGATACTCCGAGAAGGGTATCTTCATACGCTCCGAGTATATGATGCCAAACTGTCAAACAGTCGGTCCAAGTCACACCATAGTCGGAAGATTCATACAAGTCGCCCGCATCAGACAAGATATAAAGCTTTTCATCCAATGCTGTCAACTCATCAAGGTCGGGATTAAATGACAGTTCAACGTCTTGCATTGACCATTCGCCTGAAGGAGTTTCGGCAGTTGCAACAGCAAACTTACCGTCTTTCGAGGTCATACAAACAAATTTTGAAGTTGTCTTAACGGTCTTTTGAGCAGTCGGTGTTTCTAATGATGTCGGTAAATCTCTGCGGGCACCCGGCATCCACATCAATGAGTCAGAAACGAGCGTGTGAACATTAACCTGAATTGAATAATCACGCTTGTCGATTCCGTTTACAGCGGTAAGTCGTAAGGTCACAGGGCCATCTGCAAAATTGACATACTGTGTATTTTCTTCATCATATTCAATGACAGTGTCGTTGTTATAAATTGTCTTATACAACAGTTGAGTTTTTGAAACGTATCCGACAGAGATATTCACGCCCATACGAGATATATTTGTACCCTTTGGGAGCGAATCGGCATTGAAAATTCGGGCATTGTTCAAGTCTATCGAGAAATAAACCGAGTCGAGCGATGACAAAATCGAGTCATTCGCCTTCAAAGAGAAGGACGTTACGAGAACTTCAGACGACGCCTCTGGTATCGTGATGGTGTTTGATGCGTGGTTACACGACATCATTCCTACCATGGCAATACCTGAAATTATAAATATAGCTACTTTTCTAAGCATAAATTTTTTATTATCAAAGTGCAAAGTTACTATAATCTCAGCAATCTTTTGCATTAAAAGTGCTAAAATTATAGACTTCTTTATAAAATATCACGCAAATTTACGTTATACTTTCAGATTTGACAACTTGTTATAGATTATTTACCCCTTTAGACCCTTTTTTTTTAAGTTTTTAACGATTTAAACCACTACAATCCTTACGGATGTTAACAAATAAACCCGCCACACAGTCAAAGACTGTATAGCGGATCGGTATAAAAAAGTCTATATTTATCGTTCAACAGCCTCGATAACGAATGGCAACAGAGCAATGTCGGCACCACCGTTTTCAAGTATATCCACTTCATTTTCGATGCGTCGTGTAACCTCAGCCGGCTTCACATCTACCCCGGCAGTCATTGCCAGTCGATAGTTCTTAATCGCCTCAGTTACATCACCTTTCATATATGCAATATGCCCGATTCTGACATAATCGGTCGGAGTCGCAGTAAATTCAATGACCAACCGTTCATAATTTGCCGTAGCATTTTTATAATCTCCGGTTGCAAGCTGAACCCACGCCAGCATTCTCAATGCCTTAGTATCGTCAGGTGAGTAATAAAGCACTTTATGCAACAACGGCAAAGCCTTCCCATATTCTCGAATCTCAATATAGCAGTTTATCAGATTGAGAATCACACTCTCATTGTCGGGCTGAAGCGCATCAATACGCTCAAAACATTCAGCAGCCTCCCTAAACTGACCGAGAATCATCAGACACCCGCCAATTCGTTTCAGCGTCCAAACGCTACGCGAATCAATCAGTTCGGCACGTCTGTAATATTCCAGGGCCGCTTCGATTTCACCTCCTTTTTGCAGACAAAATCCAATCTTCTGGTACAATTCAGCCGAAGGTGGCATCGTTTTTTCAATAGCGCGGAACATTTCGAGCGCTTCGCCGTAATACTTGTGATTAAAGTAAAATTCGGCAATCATCTGAGCATTATCCATCGCCATAACCCAATCCTTTAAGGCTCCAACCTTGAAGATATTGAATATCATTTTGAACGGGTCATCAAACTCGTTATGACGACTATACAAATTAAAGAATCGATACAAATCCTGAACATACTTGTTAACAGCATTTCGACGATCTACTGCTGTCTCATTAATTGCCGCTGACCGAAGTTCAGCAAGATTAACGTTATATGTTTTAAATTGAGATAACATAAACGAACGCTGACTCTCAGGCACTTGCATCAACGAATAGAAAAACGAGTATTTATCACTGTTACATAGGAACGGTGAAACCACCAACATATCGGCAATCGGTTCTGCCTCCTCTTTATTTTCAGCCATCACGCCCGAATATTCAGAGGTAAATGGCAAGAACCAATTGGCAATCTCATTGAAGAATGTATAATTTTTCAAGTGGGCAAACGTGCTCATAAACACATCACCACCCTCCTCCTGAATTTCGGTCATCTCTTTTAATCTATCGGCAATACCTGATTTCTCAAGCACCTCCATCCATTCGGGATTCTCATCAAGTTCAGATATATCAGCCATTTGCGAAGCATCAAGATGGCGTTGCGCAATATCAGGTCTGATTTTGAGTAAACCGGGAATAACATCATCAGCCATCTTCCGATTGATTCGCTCGGTATCACGAGTTCTAACAATTTCAGCATAACTGTTTTGCAGGTCACCGACCCACGTCGGCTGCTCAGCTGCCTGACTTAGTCTTAATGAGAGCACATCAGACATCGGACGTTCAGGGTACTGAAACATTATCAGCAAGATAGCCGTCAGAGAGACCGGACCGAGAGCCGATTTTATGTCTCCGGCATATCGGTTATATACATCGAACAGCAAAGCCAATTTGTTCTCATCATAAAATTTGAAAAGTGACAACAACAATGACGAAACTACGAGATGTTTTACTGAATAACCAACTTCATCTGACGACAACAGTTTGGCAACCGCATCATAATTGTCCGAAACCAATGGAAATGTAACCCATAGTCGGTTGAAGATGCGTCGTTCCAATGCCTCACGTTGCTTCAGTTTTTCGCCATATGGCATCTGCTCTGAAAGTTCATCAGATGTTAAAAAGTTGAATATTGACATCTCGTCAGACATCTTCATATACCTCTCAATCAAAGCGGCGACAGTGTCGTCGGGGCGGGTTGCCTCAAACCTGTAAACATTATAAAACTGAGACGAGTCATCGGTCATTTCAATGCGACGTATCACCACATCAAGCAATTTTAATGTTCTATTGACAAACGATTCATAACTCTTCACTCTACCAGGGTCAGTTCCGCCTGTCTCAAAATGGTCAAGCAAGCGATTATAGTCTTCAAGAATCGAGTCAGCCTGCCGCGCATAATCTTTTGTCGGAAATTTCTCACCAAGCTGCCTTACAATAGCGATTGCCGGCTTTAATCGGTGATTTCTGATTTGTTCAATAGCTTGACTTCTAAGTGTTTTATATGTTTTATCCATTAGTCACAATAAATTTTAATCACGGCATATCATGCCGCTTCATTTACACTTTACAGCAAAAATCTTGCCAAAACTCATTCAACCGAGTTTTGACCGTAAAAACTGTTTCAAAACAAAAGCATTGTTATGTTCTTCATCTCGCGAGCTAAAAAGTAAAGTCACCATGTCATGACTTTTAACCTCACCAACAAGTGATATTGCATCGGGCGACCGATTCAGTTCTTCCAAATATCGTTTTTCAAATTCGTCCCAACGTTCATCGGGATTCTCATGAAACCAACACCTCAGTTCGTCGGACGGTGCTACATTTTTAGCCCACAGGTCATAATGAAATTTTTCTTTTGATTCTCCCCTGGGCCAAAGACGGTCAATAAAGATTCTAAATCCATCTCCGTTTTCACCTTCAGCATCGGCATATACTCTTTTAATATTTATATTAGTCATATCTGTGTTATTTTTCACAATTTTTATATGTCTATTAAACAATCTTATCGCGTTTTAGTTGCATCAATTCTCAACTTAAGTCATTTTTCTTATTTAAAATGATTCTAAATTAGAAAAATTTTACGAACTTTGCAGACACTATCAAAATCAAGCAAATGACCCTTAACGAACTCAAACCGGGCGAAACCGCAGTTATATTGAAAATACACGGTCACGGTGCTTTCCGTAAACGCGTGATCGAAATGGGTTTTACCCGTGGACGACGCATCACAACTGTTCTCAATGCGCCCCTCCACGACCCGGTAAAATATACTCTAATGGGTTACGAGGTTTCGCTCCGACGCGCTGAAGCCAAACTCATAGAAGTACTTCCGATCGACAATGCCTTCAATTTTGACGACATTTCCCACATCAATACAACCGAAGAAAGCGACAGTGTTGTCAATGATTTTCAAGGACAAAGCCACACCATCAACGTTGCTTTAATCGGTAATCCCAACTGCGGTAAAACATCTCTTTTCAACATTGCCAGCGGAGCAACCGAACATGTAGGCAATTACAGCGGAGTGACTGTCGATTCCAAAGCCGGACATTTCAACCACAACGGCTACCGCTTCAATATCGTTGACCTGCCGGGAACCTATTCTCTGTCAGCATACTCTCCCGAAGAGCTTTACGTTCGTCGCTACCTGAAGAATGAGCGTCCCGACATCATTGTCAATGTTGTTGACGCTTCAAATCTTGAGCGCAACCTCTATCTCACAACCGAGCTTATCGACATGAACCGACCTATGGTCATCGCCCTCAACATGTATGACGAACTTAAGAAAAGCGGCACAACCGTTGACTACAAAACCCTCGGAAGCATGATTGGCGTACCCATTATTCCGACCGTTTCAAAAACCGGATTTGGCATTGATAAGCTGTTTGACACAATCATTGACATCTACGAGAGCCGCCATGAACAAGTTCGGCATGTACATGTTAAACTCGGGAACGACATCGAAGACGCCCTTCAAGGTCTCCGTGACATAATTAAAAATGAACCGTCAATCGAAAGCCATTTTGCACCACGATATGTCGCAATCAAACTGATGGAGCACGATAGCGAATGTGAGGAACTCATAAAATCGACACCCGTTTACGAAAAGCTCATCGCCATTCGCGACAAGGAGGAAGAAAAGTTGAAATTCATCCATAACGACGATGTTTCGTCTCTAATTGCAAATGAAAAATACGGATTCATCGCCGGCGCACTCGCTGAGACGATGACCCAACCCGAAAGGACAAGCGTCAGCTCAACACATATCATCGACACATTTGTTACAAGTCCGCTATTCGGCTTCCCGATCTTCTTGATAATAATGTTTTTCATCTTTTGGGCAACATTTACCATCGGAAACTATCCGATGGAATGGATTGAGTCTTTAGTTGGAGTGTTGGCTGATTTTGTAAATAACACTATGCCTGACGGTCCGCTCAAAGACTTGCTTGCCAACGGTGTAATCGGCGGTGTCGGGGGGGTAATCGTGTTCCTGCCAAACATTCTGATTCTCTACTTTTTCATTTCATTTATGGAGGATTCGGGCTATATGGCTCGCGCAGCTTTTATAATGGATAGATTGATGCACAAAATCGGACTCCACGGAAAATCATTCATACCCCTCGTAATGGGCTTTGGATGTAATGTTCCGGCTATTATGGCATCACGCGCAATTGAAAGCAAAAGCAGCCGAATTATCACAATTTTGATAAACCCGTTCATGTCTTGCTCGGCACGACTCCCGGTATATGTTCTCTTAACCGGTACATTCTTTGGAGCTCATGCAACTATTGTGCTGATGTCAATGTATATAATTGGAATTTTCGCTGCCGTAGTAACTGCCAAACTTCTGCGCAACTTCTATTTCAAAGAAGATGAAACACCGTTTGTTATGGAACTACCACCCTATCGTCTTCCAACCTTCAAGGCATCAGTGCGTCATATGTGGGGCAAAGGTAAACAATACCTCCAGAAAATGGGTGGAATCATTCTATTTGCCAGTATCATCGTATGGGCATTAAACTACTTCCCGCTCCGCAATAAATATTCATCAGTTCCTGCAAACGACATTCCACAGGAGCAAATAGATGAAAATCATATCGACACTTCGCGCGACTCCTACCTTGAAATGATCGGTAAAACAATTAGTCCCATTATGTCGCCATTAGGTTTAACATGGCGTCCAACCGTTGCACTCATCGCCGGAATCCCCGCAAAAGAGATTGTAGTGTCAACTCTCGGCGTACTTTACACCGGCGAAGAAGAAATCGACAACACTGCCCTATCGACTCGCTTGACAAAACCATCACCTGCAACCGGCAAACCCGACTTTACCAATGCATCGGCACTCGCATTTATGGTATTTGTCCTACTTTATTGCCCCTGTATTGCAACCCTAACAGCAATCGTGAAAGAAACCGGACACTGGGGCTACGGTGTGTTTTCAGCCGTTTACAACACCGCATTTGCCTGGATAGTGGCTTTCATCGTCTATCATATTGCCTTACTTTTTTAATATAGTCCGACTATGAGACCAATGAGAAAAGCCTCTCGGCAACAGTCAACCCAATTTACTTTTGAAGTCTTTGACAAAGCACCTTACATCACTGTCAGCATGGTTCGTCCCGACGGAACACCCTATGGAGTTCCCCTTTCAGTCGTTCGTAAAGACGAAACAACATTCTACTTTCACTGTGCCGACGAAGGTGATAAAATCGACTCAATCTTAACCAATCCGACCGTAAGTCTGTCAGCCGTCAGCAAATGTTCGCCCCACTACGAAGAAGAGAATAACAACTTTACCGAATACTACAACTCGGCAATCGCTATCGGAACAGCATCAATCGTCAACGACAACAATGAAAAAATCGAGGCATTGCGGCTGATTTGCAAGCGCTTTCTACCGGCATATATGAATCATTTTGACGAAGCGATCAAACGTAGTCTTGACCGTACCGCCATTGTCCGCATCACGCTCTCAGAGCCACCGGTAGGCAAGTCAAAGCATTGATTCACAACGCAGTATCAGCCATATCTACGATTATTCTGCAAAATTTGTTTATTTCACTATTTTTTTGTAATTTTGTACCCTGAAAACCGACATAAATCACACCAAAACGAAGATTATAAACAATTAAATATGGCAGAAAACAAAGAGGAATATAGCGCAAGTAATATTCAAGTCCTTGAAGGTCTTGAAGCTGTGCGTAAACGTCCCGCTATGTATATCGGCGACATCAGCGCCAAAGGTCTCCACCACCTCGTTTATGAAGTAGTTGACAACTCTATTGACGAAGCGCTCGCCGGTTTTGCAACCCATATCGACGTTACTATCAACCCCGACAACTCTATCACTGTTATTGACAATGGTCGTGGTATCCCCGTTGATATGCACGAAAAAGAACACAAAAGCGCCCTTGAAGTCGTGCTCACCGTCCTCCACGCCGGCGGTAAGTTTGACAAAGGCTCTTATAAAGTTTCAGGTGGTCTCCACGGTGTCGGCGTCTCTTGTGTAAACGCCCTTTCAAACTATCTTCGTGCTGAAGTTCACCGCAATGGCAAAGCCTACGTTCAGGAATATGCCAAAGGCAAACCTACAACCGAGCTACAGATTGTAGGCGAAAGCAATCATACCGGTACTTCAATCACATTCCTTCCCGACGACACTATCTTCACCACAACAATTTACGATTACTCAACATTGGCTAATCGTCTTCGTGACCTTGCGTTCCTTAACGCTGGCATCACCTTGACCCTTACCGACAAACGCGATGTTGACGCTGAAGGCAATCCACGCAAGGAAGTTTTCTACAGCAAAGACGGGCTTGAAGATTTTGTACGTTACATCGACTCAAACAAAGAGCCCCTCATCAACGACATTATCCACCTCTCAACCGAGCGTGGCGGTGTTCCTGTTGAAGTGGCTTTGACATATAATAATACCTACAACGAAAACGTTTATTCGTTTGTAAACAACATCAACACCATCGAAGGTGGTACCCACCTCACCGGTTTCCGTCGCGGTTTGACAATGACCTTGAAAAAATATGCCGACGACAACAAGATGACCGAGAAAGCGAAAGTCGAAATCTCAAGCGATGACTTCCGTGAAGGTCTTACTGCGGTTGTTTCGGTAAAAGTTATGGAACCTCAGTTTGAGGGTCAGACCAAAACTAAACTCGGTAACAGCGAGGTTAGCGGTGTTGTTCAAACTGCTGTCAGCGATGCCCTCCGCACCTATCTTGAAGAGCATCCCAACGAAGCCAAAACAATCATCCAAAAAGTTATACAGGCTGCTGTTGCACGTCAGGCTGCTTACAAAGCGCGTATGGAGGTTCGCCGCAAATCACCCCTCACCGGTGGTGGTCTCCCCGGTAAACTCGCCGACTGCTCGTCACGCACAGCCGAAGACTGCGAAATCTTCATTGTCGAGGGAGACTCGGCAGGTGGTACTGCAAAACAGGGTCGCGACCGTAAATTCCAGGCTATTCTTCCTCTTCGTGGTAAAATCCTCAACGTTGAGAAAGCAATGGATCATAAAATCTTTGATAATGAGGAAATCCGCAATATGTTCCAGGCGCTCCGCGTGACCGTCGGAACCGAAGATGACCCCAAAGAACCAAACCTCTCACGTTTGGCTTACCACAAGATTATCATCATGACCGATGCCGATGTCGATGGTAGCCACATCGCAACTCTCTTGATGACATTCTTCTTCCGTCGTATGCGCCCGATTATTGAAAACGGATACCTCTACCTCGCAACTCCCCCGTTGTTTAAATGTAAACGCGGTAAAAACGAGGAATATTGCTGGACCGAGCAACAAGTTCAGGCATTCGTTGACAAATATGGTGCAAACACAACCGTTCAACGATACAAAGGTCTTGGAGAGATGAGTGCCGAAGAACTTCGCTTCACTACGATGTCGCCCGAACACCGTATGTTGAAACAGGTTAACATTAGCGATGCAGCCGAAGCCGACCGCATCTTCTCAATGCTCATGGGCGAAGACGTTGCGCCACGCCGAGACTTTATCGAAGCAAACGCAAACTACGCAAACATCGACGCTTAACTCGTCAGATTTTCACAATATAAAGGGGAATGGTTAGACCTCGCGGAATTTCATCCGCTCTGTCTCCATTCCCCTTTTTTAACACATATATTATATAATTATTATACAATTTTATCCATTCTGTTAACAATTTGAGTCGTTTCAACGTTAAAATAAATAGGTAAATTACATTGTAAATAAAAAGAATACATAATTATATGGCACGTTCAACTTCATCCAATAAAGCTGCATCACGACTAAAATCACAGGTCGGTATCTATGCGTCGCAACAACAGAATAACACATTTAATTATAAACAAGTATCTCATGCGTTAGGAATTTCATCGCCTGCCGCTCAACGTAACGTTGCAATGGTACTTGCCGAAATGGCTTTTGACGGCGACCTCATCGAAGTCGCTCCCGGAAAATATAAATATCCTCAGCGTGGAACTATCGCCGAAGGTATTTTTTCACGTCGAAGCAATGGCAAAAACAGTGTTACTATCGACCCCGATGGCGAAGTTATCATGGTTGCCGAACGCAACTCGATGCATGCCCTGAACGGCGACCGCGTTCTCGTCAATATTGCGGCACGTCGTCGTGGAGTTGAAGCCGAAGCTGAAGTCATTGATATATTGGAGAAAAAAGAGCAATCGTTTATCGGTACTCTTAAAGTTGAACGCGGATTCGGACTTCTACAGACCGACTCTAAATTTCTTGCCACCGATATCATAATTCCCAAAAACCGTCTTAAAGGTGGCAAAACAGGCGACAAAGCAATTGTAAAAATCACCGACTGGCCTGACGACAGCAAAAATCCTAAAGGTACAGTCATCGACATTCTTGGTAAAACAGGCGAAAATGACGCCGAAATCCATGCAATCCTTGCCGAATTCGGCTTGCCATACCACTACCCCGAAAATGTTGAAGAAGAAGCATCTAAAATTGATGCAGGAATCACCGATGAAGTTGTTGCACAACGTATCGACATGCGCGGCGTTCCGACATTTACAATCGACCCCAAAGATGCCAAAGACTTTGACGATGCCCTTTCATTCCGTCGCCTGAAAAACGGCAACTATGAGATTGGAGTTCACATCGCCGACGTTACCCACTACGTTCGCCCCGGTTCAATTCTCGACAAAGAGGCTCAATCTCGTGCAACCTCGGTGTACCTTGTTGATCGAGTTGTACCGATGCTCCCCGAGCACCTCAGCAACGGAATCTGTTCCCTTCGCCCCGATGAAGACAAACTGACTTTCAGCTGCATTTTTGAAATGACACCGTCAGGCAAAATTGTCGATAGCAAAATTGCCCGCACTGTCATACGCAGCAACCGTCGCTTCACCTATGAAGAAGCTCAAGACGTTATTGAAACCGGCAAAGGCGACTATGCCGAGGAAATTCTCGAGCTCGACCGTCTCGCAAAAATACTCCGCAAAGCTCGCTATGAAAACGGCTCGGTTGATTTTGACCGCGTTGAAGTGCGCTTTGACATCGATGAAAAAGGTCATCCGACCGGCGTATTCTTCAAAGAATCTAAAGATGCCAACAAACTCATCGAGGAATTCATGTTGCTTGCCAACAAAACCGTTGCCAAGTCAATCGGACTTCCCAAAAACAACAAAAAAGCAAAAGCCTTTGTATATCGTGTTCACGACCAGCCAGATCCCGGCAAACTCGGAGATCTTGCTCAGCTTTCACGCACATTCGGCTACAGAATTAAAACCGACGGCAAGCCCGCCGACATCAACCGGTCAATCAACAAAATGCTTGCCGACGTTAAAGGTAAAGGCGAAGAAAACTTCTTGTCAACGCTTGCCATCCGTTCAATGGCAAAGGCTATATATACAACAACCAACATCGGTCACTACGGTCTTGGTTTTGACTACTATACCCACTTCACCTCGCCAATCCGTCGTTACCCCGACATGATGGTTCACCGTTTACTCGAACGCTACCTTGATGGCGGTCGAAGCGTCAACGTTGAGAAACTTGAAGAGCAGTGTAAACACTCAAGCGACATGGAACAGCTTGCCGCCAACGCCGAGCGTGCCTCTATCAAGTTTAAACAGGTTGAGTATATGAAAGACCACATGGGCGAAGTCTATGACGGCATCATAACCGGCGTTACCGAGTGGGGACTCTATGTTGAGCTGAAAGACAATAAATGTGAGGGTCTCATACCAGTCCGCGACCTCACCGACGATTACTATGACTTTGACGAGAAAAACTATAGCTTGATCGGTCGACGCAAAAACAACCGTTTCCGCCTTGGCGATGAAATCAAAGTCAGAGTTGCACGCGCCGATGTCGACAAGAAACAGCTTGACTTTGCGCTCGTTGATCCCTCAATGATGAGAAACGATCAAGATCTGATGGGCTTTATTCATCCCGAACGAATAAAGAGCAAAAATAATTTCAAAAAAAATCACTCAGGCAAAAAATCTTCTCCCAAAAACAAAAGCCACAAATAATATCAAAAACATTGATCGATTATGAGCATTATCACATATAACGATGTAGAAATTTTACGCAACGAAGTTGTTGTTTTACGACATGTTAACCTCGAAATACAATCAGGTGAATTTGTCTATCTCATCGGTAAGGTTGGTAGCGGAAAAAGCAGCCTTATGAAATCAATGTATGCTGAGGTTCCAGTTGCCGGTGGCACCGCCGAAGTGCTTGACTACGATCTTAACAAAATCAAACGCAAGGAGATTCCATATCTCCGTCGTAAAATCGGTATCGTCTTTCAAGATTTTCAATTGCTCACCGATCGATCGGTTTATGAGAACCTAAAATTTGTCCTCGAAGCAACCGGCTGGAAAAGTCGCGAAGAAATGGACTCACGCATCGACGAAGTCCTGAAAGAAGTAGGCATGGTTACCAAAGCCTACAAAATGCCTCACGAACTTTCGGGTGGAGAGCAACAGCGCATTGTCATCGCCCGTGCCCTGCTCAATAAACCCGAACTGATTCTTGCCGACGAACCGACCGGTAACCTCGACCCTGCCACAAGCGAACAAATCGTCGAGAGCCTTCACGAAATCTCAAAACGTGGCACTACTGTTGTCATGGCCACCCACAATCTACAGATTGTTCAACGCTATCCAGGGCGTGTCGTTACCTGTGAAGACAAACAGGTTATCGTTCAACCCGCTGTCCAGGAACCAGACATCGAACAGAGCTTGTAAATACATTTTGGCTGACTCAAAAATTATCGCTAACTTTGCGATATGAAATTTGAACTTCAAGCTACAGCAACCAACAGTGCCGCTCGTGCCGGAATGATTACAACCGACCACGGGCTTGTTCCTACCCCTATTTTTATGCCGGTCGGCACATTAGGGTCGGTCAAAGGTGTGCATATGCATGAGCTACGCGATGACATCGACGCCAAAATCATTCTTGGCAATACATATCACCTGTACCTGCGTCCCGGGACTGAAATTCTTCGTCAGGCAGGTGGTCTCCACAAATTCAATGGATGGGATCGTCCGATTTTGACCGACAGCGGTGGTTTTCAAGTATTTTCACTCTCTCACAACCGCAAGCTCAAAGAAGACGGAGCGCATTTCCGTAGCCATATCGACGGTTCAAAACACATTTTCACCCCCGAAAAAACAGTTGATATTCAGCGAGCTATCGGTGCCGACATTATGATGGCTCTTGACGAGTGTACACCAGGGACAGCTGACTTTGACTATGCCCGTAAATCGCTCGATTTGACCCATCGTTGGCTTGACCGCGGCTGGGAACACTTCAATTCGACCGAACCTCTATACGACTACTCTCAGTCATTCTTTCCAATCGTACAAGGGTGTACCTATCCCGAACTCCGTCGCGAATCGGCTCGCAAAGTAGCATCACTCGGTGCCGACGGAAATGCTATCGGAGGCTTGGCTGTTGGCGAACCCGCCGAAGTCATGTATGAAATGATTGAGGTTGTCAACGACATTCTCCCAACCGACCGTCCCCGCTACCTTATGGGAGTCGGCACTCCAGCCAACATCCTTGAAGCAATCGACCGTGGTATCGATATGATGGACTGTGTGATGCCAACCCGCAACGGACGTAACGGCATGCTGTTCACTTCCAACGGCATTATGAATATGCGCAACAAAAAATGGGCTAACGACTTCACTCCAATCCAGGAAGACGGTCCGTCATACGTTGACCGCGTCTATTCTAAAGCATACTTGCGTCATCTGTTTATCTCCCAAGAACTTTTGGCAATGCAAATTGCATCGATTCATAATCTCGCTTTCTATCTCTGGCTCGTCAGAGAGGCTCGCAAACATATCCTCGACGGCAACTTCAAGACATGGAAAGAAGAAATGATTGTACGTGTAACAACTCGCCTTTAAAACGCATTTTTCGCTATGAATAGCCCTGTCAAGCTCATAGATTTGTATATCATTAAGAAGTTCCTCGGAACCTATCTTTTTGCTATCGCACTCATTCTTGCCATAACTATCATGTTTGACATTAATGAGAAGCTTGACTCGTTCTTAAAAGCGCCCTTAAAAGCTACAATCTTTGACTATTTTGTCAACTTCCTCCCCTACTTTGCCAATCAGTTCTCACCGCTTTTCACCTTTATTGCCGTCATCTTTTTCACATCAAAGATGGCTGATAACAGTGAGATTATTGCAATTCTGTCGTCAGGAATCAGCTATCGGCGATTTATGAGACCCTATCTCATATCGGCAGCAATCATCGCCCTTGCTTCATACCTACTGTCAGCCTACATCATTCCGCCGGCAAACATCAAACGCATCAATTATACAAACACTTACGTTAAAAACAAGCGTGTTGATTACGGCTCCAACATCATGCTCCAGGTTGCACCGGGGCAAATTGCCTACATCAACCGCTTTGAAAACTCATCTCATACGGGCTATCGCTTTTCGCTTGAATCTTTCAAAGATAAGAAACTCGTGTCACGTTTGACCGCCCAGTCAATCAGATATGACACACTTCATCTTTGGCAGGTGCGCGATTACATGATTCGTGACCTTGAGGGCGACCGTGAAATAATCACACGCGGCATCAAACTCGACACAATCATACCCATCGAACCTCGCGATTTCCTCATCTCTGAAACCGACCAGGAAACCATGACTACACCTCAACTCAACGACTATATTTCTCGCCAGCGAAAAAGAGGCGTTGCCAATATCAAGTCATTTGAGATTGAGGTTAACCGTCGTTATGCGATGTGTGCCGCCGCGTTTATTCTTACCGTTATCGGCATGTCACTCTCTTCTCGAAAAGTTAAGGGAGGAATGGGTATAAACATCGGTATCGGCTTAGTTCTCAGCTTCAGTTACATCCTTTTCATGACCGTAACTTCGACATTTGCAATCTCGGGCTACACCTCGCCATTAGTAGCAATGTGGATTCCCAATATCATATATCTCATAATCGCAATTATCCTTTATCGAAAAGCCTCAATTTAATTCTCGATTTTCTTTACTTTCTTGTCAACAAATCAGGGCTTTTTGATGTTATCACTTTAAACAAGTTCATCATATTACACCCCTCCTATCGTGAGCAAAATCGATAAAAAGCTGATAACTAAATTTGCCAAATGGTTTTTATTGGGTCTTTTAGGTCTGATAATCTTTTTGGTAATATTGTTGTATATCCCTTTTGTCCAGGATTTTGCGGTTAAAAAAGTTCTTAATACAATCAATAGCAAGGGCGACATGACAATGTCAGTCAGCCGCCTTCGTCTCAAATTCCCGCTCACCCTCGAAGTCAAGGATTTTGTAATGGCTCAAAAAGCCGACACTATGATTATTGTTGGCGATGCCCGAGCAAAAGTCAATCCCCTCCCGCTTATCAAAGGAAAAGTCAGCGTGCCGACACTCTCGGTTAACGATATTGTCTATGCAATGGGCAACCCCGACTCTGCCCTTCAGCTTAATGCGACTGTTGACAACGTTTACGCATGGGACGCATCTGTACGACTCTCCGATATGGACATCAACCTTCTCAAAGGCGAAGTTGATGGAGTGCGCATCAAAATGGCAATCAAAAACGATACGACTACCGTTCAGTCTGACACGGTTCAACCATCACCGCTGACAGTCAATGCCGACAACCTCGTGATAAGCAATCTCGACTTTGCAATGTCTCTCGAAGGCACGATCGATTCGCTGGGGACTCACGTTGGCAAAGCTAATTTGGTGAAAGGTCAATTTGACCTTCTGAAATCCGACATTCACGCTGGAGCCTTGATTATCGACTCGATTTCGGCTGCATATATCTACCCTGCCGTCACAACCTCGACCTCAACACCAACCGACACGGTTACATCGGCATCTGCCCCTTGGACCGTCAATGTTGACAAAATTTCAATTACCGGTCAGTCAGCACTCTATGCTCTTAACGGTGCTGTTCCGACTCACGGTTTTGACATTAATTATATCAGTGTCTCTGATATCAAAATTGATATAGACTCGCTCTACAATCGCGGCACATCTATCCGTGTCCCGATAAAAAGAATTGAGGCGACCGAACGTTGTGGACTTCCTCTTCTCGCCAACGGCTTATTTGAAATGGATTCAACCGAAATGCGTGTTGACAGCCTGACGGTTGCAACATCATTCTCATCGATAAATCTCACAGGTGTTATGGGTGTAGGTGACCTTACAACTACTCCCAACTTACCGCTACATCTCAATGCTCACGCCTCAATCGCCCCAATCGATGTAAAGCGCGCGCTCCCTGCCATGTCTCAATTTGTCAGCGCACTCCCTCCATACGCTAATCTTGAAGCGCAGGCAAACATAAACGGGACAACTTCAAGCCTTTCAATCAACGAAATTTCAGCAGCTCTCCCAGGCATCCTGACTCTTGGAGCTGACGGCTTTGTTGAAAGTCCGTTCAACATGGATTTTGCTTCGGGCAATATCAACCTGCGCGGACATATCATCAGCGGTAAAACCGTTCAACGAATGGTTATGGATCCCAAGACTGCCAAGTCATCGGGAATCGTTATTCCGCGTATAAACCTCAATGGAAATGTTTCACTCCGTTCCGGCACAATTGACACACGGCTCCGCGCACGAACCGATACCGGCACAATTGCACTTGATGCCCGTTGGAATGGCAAACACGAATTCTATAAAGCTGATATCACTGCAAAAGACTTCCCCATCGAAGCTATTATGCCCGGACTGGGTATGAGAGACCTGTCGGCTAACCTTAAATTGGAAGGCAACGGATATGATCCCTTCAAACCCGACACTAAAATTGACGCATCAATCGACATTGTCAACCTGATATACAATCGTGCAACACTTAAAAACGTACAGGCGTTGGCAACCCTTTCAAATGGTCAGGGCGAAGTAATGCTCAAATCAGCCAACCGTGCCGCCACGTTCCAAATTGTTGCATCGGGCAACCTTTCTCCCAACCCCTACTATTGGACAATCCGCGGCGACATCCCCTCAATCGACCTATATGCGCTCGGCGTCACCACCGATCCGACGACAATTACGCTCAGCTTTGACGGTAATGCCGGAGTTGACGTTGACAATCATACACTTGACGCCCAACTTCGATTTAACAACATTATGGCGAACATGGGCGAGAACGCAACCTATTCGACCAAAGGGTTAATCGTTGATTTTTCAGGAACAGATTCACTTACTCGCGCAAAAATCACCGATCACTCTCTTGTGCTCGACTTTGTCAGCCCGCTGCCGGTTGAAAGCGTTGCCTCACAATTCAGCGTGGCATCTGACACCATTATCGAGTTCATGCACCGTCAGCGCACCGACATTCCGCTCATCCAGTCTATACTTCCTAAATTTAAATTGACCTTTACTTCGGGAGCTTCAGGCAACATCTTGACCAATGCACTGCAAAAATCGGGCATGTCGTTCAAAAGTATCAATTCTCGTTTGACCAACGACTCGCTCATCAACATGAACGCTCAGTTACTAAAACTTAAATCAGGCTCGGTCAAACTTGACACTATCAATTTGGCAATCAATCAGATTGGCAAATACCTTACACTCAACACCGATGTGAACAATGCTCGCGGAACTTGGGATGAGATGGCTCACCTTAACCTTACAGGCTATCTTGTTGACGCTAAAGCCGGACTCTTCTTTAAGCAGTCAAATATCTCTAACAAAACAGGTTACAGCATCGGTATGGTTGCACAAACAGCCGACTCTGTCGTGACAATAAACCTTGTGCCATACAACCCCGTAATCGGGTACAAAGACTGGACTGTCAACTCTGACAACTACATCACCTACAACCTTATTCATCGTCACGTCGATGCCGACCTTCACATGCATAGCAACGAAAGTTCGATTGCACTCTTCACCGACCACAACGATTCAATCAGAGGACAAGAAGACATTAACCTCATCGTCAAGGATATACACATTGCCGACTGGCTGTCAATCAACCCGTTTGCTCCGCCAATGAAAGGTGACCTTTCGGTCAATCTCAAGGTTGGACAACGCGAGAACCATGTCTTCACCGGCAATGGCATAATCTCACTCGACGATTTCTACTATGGTCGCGAACGTGTCGGTTCTTTCAAAATCGATGCCGACATCTCGACCAATGCCAAGGGTACATTGAACGCTGACCTCGCTTTGATGGTTGACAGCATAAAGACTATCACAGTCCGTGGCGCGCTCAACGATTCAATCGCTGCGTCTCCGTTCCTGCTCGACTTCCGCATGATTCACTTCCCCTTGAAGGTTGTCAATCCATTTCTCCCGTCCGGTACTGCAACCTTGTCAGGTATGTTGAACGGTAATATGGAAATTACAGGTTCGTCTGCCGACCCGAAATTCAACGGTTCGATTGAGTTTGACTCAACGACTATGAAGGTGACAATGCTTGGTACAACATTCAAGTTTGCAGAAACAAAAATACCGGTTGACAGCAATATTGTATATTTTAATAACTACACTATTCAAGGTGTTAACCAAAATCCGCTGTCAATCAATGGCGAGGTTGACCTGCGACGCATATGGGCCCCGATGATCGACCTTGTACTGAAAGCCGACAATATGCAGATTGTCAACTCGACAAAAGCATCTAAAGGTGCCGATGTCTATGGCAAGGCATTCATCAACGTTGACGCAACCGTTCAGGGCGAACTTTCTGACCTTGATATTGACGCCGCGCTCACCGTTCTGAGCAGTACCAATGTAACTTACGTTATGACCGACGCTCAATCAACCCTTAAGTCGCGTGACATCGGCGACATGGTGCGCTTTGTCAACTTTGCCGACTCGTCAACTCTCGTCGTCGATACCATTCCCGACAACACCTCATCAATGAATCTCAATGCGTTGCTTACCATACAGCCCGGATCAACCCTCAACGTCGATCTCTCGACCGACGGAAAGAACCGCGTGACATTGCAGACCAACGGTACACTTGACTACTCGGTCAACTCGATGAATGACTCCCGTTTCACCGGTCGATTGAACATCAACAGCGGTTTTGTGCGTTACTCTCCACCCTTGATGTCAGAAAAAGTGTTCAACTTCCAAGAAGGTAGCTTCGTAGCGTTCAATGGCGACATGATGAACCCGATTCTCAACATCCACGCCGTTGATAACCTGAAGGCTAACGTTACTCAGACCGGACAGAATTCACGTCTTATAACCTTTAATATCCTCCTCGACATTACAGGTACACTCGACGAAATGAACGTCAAATTTGATCTCGAAACCAATGATGATATTACCATTCAGAACGAGTTACAGTCAATGAGTGCCGACCAGCGTGCAAACCAAGCTATGAATCTGTTACTTTACAATGTCTATACCGGTCCCGGTACAAAAGCCGACTCAAATATCGGTGGCAACGCGCTTTACTCGTTCCTCGAATCACAACTGAACTCGTGGGCTGCTAACAACATCAAGGGCGTCGATATCTCATTTGGCATCAACCAATATGACCAGACAACCAACGGCGCAACCTCGACAACCACAAGCTACAGCTACCGCGTTTCCAAATCGCTCTTTAACGATCGGTTTAAGATTGTCGTCGGTGGTAACTACACCGATGACAACGACCCCGACCAGAACATTGCCGAAGACCTCATCAACGACATTTCGTTTGAATATCTGTTGAACCAAAACGGAACAATGTTGGTGCGCATCTTCCGTCACACTGGCTTTGAAAGTATTCTTGAAGGCGAAATTACCCAAACCGGTGTCGGATTTGTTTATAAACGCAAAATTCAGAACCTTGGTGAGATGTTCAAACCATTCCGCCGCCACTCAAGAAGCGTTCCCCAACTTCCCCAGCAGGGACAAGTTCTAAATCAACTTCCAACGTCATCATCCGACAATGAAAACAAGAAATAACATATCGCCCGCTCTCACCCGCCTGTCGGTGCTCGCCATTTTGATTATGATGGTTACCTCGTCATGCTCAACAACCCGGCGTTTGCCTGCCGACGAGATTCTTTATACCGGATTGAAAGGTGTTGAGATTAATCCCGATGACAAAGAACTGAAAGTTCCGTCGGGTGTCAAGAGCGAAATAAACAGTGCGGTCAATGTGAAGCCAAACAAATATACATTTACCCCGAGCATACGCATTCCCGTTGGTCTTTGGGTTTACAACAACTGGAATCCCAACTCAAAAGGAATCAAAAAATGGCTCTATAACAAACTTGTTGAAGACCCGGTCGTAATCTCTGACGTTCGCCCCGAAGTGCGCACAAAAATGATTGATGAAATACTCGACAACAACGGATATTTTCAAGGGACATCATCGTTCCAGCTCAATCAGGGTAAAAACAAGAAGAAAGCCTCGCTGACCTACATTATTAATACCGGTCCTGCTTACATGGTTGACACAATCGAGATGCTACCCGACACAACCCAGCTCTTCAATCTTCTCAACAAGGCAGCCTTGCGCGACCCCTATTTAGGTTGCCGTAATATGAGATATTCAACCGACTCGCTTTCGATTTCTCGTAACCGATTGGCAAACTATGTCCGCAATCACGGCTACTACTACTTTCGACCCGAATATATCGAATATCTCGCCGACTCTATCCAAAATCCCGGACACATCGCCTTGAGAATGACAGTCGCTTCAAACACACCGAAACAAGGCTTAACAAGCTTTAAGACAGGAAAAATCACCGTCTATGCGTTTCGTCCTCACGGTGGTGGCACACCCGACACGATCACCTTTGACAAGGCGACCCTTATTCAGATGATGCCCTCTCGCCTGCGTCGCAAAATCGTTCCCGAATGTATCACGTTCAGAGAAGGTCGTCCGTTCTCTGTTCGCCAGATGAACCAAACCCAAAACCGACTTGCTCGACTTGGTATATTCAACGCCATCACAATCGATGTTGCACCCGACTCTCTCGCCTCCGAACCAACCCTCACCGCCGCAATCTCATGCACATTTGATACTCCGCTCGAAGCAAGCATCGAAGTCAACGCTTCGTCAAAATCAAACAGTTACATCGGACCCGGTATCACTCTCGGCGTCACTAACAAAAACATTTTTGGTGGTGGCGAACAGTTCAACATATCTCTCACCGGCTCATACGAATGGCAAACCGGAGGTAAAGATCGTCACCACTCATCGGTCTTCAACTCCTACGAGTTTGGCTTGACAACATCTCTCGCCTTCCCCCGCATGCTCGCACCCCGATTTATTCCGCGACGCCACCGCGAACTGAACTGGACCCGAATTACCCTCAATGCCGACCTTCTTAATCGTCCGCACTACTTCAAGATGGCTCAGTTCAACGCCTCAATCAACTACGACTGGCAATCGAGCCGAAACTCAACTTCGACTTTTACACCGTTTAAAATCACTTATACAAACCTTATACACACCACCCAGCTCTTTGACTCTATAACCGCCGCCAACCCGGCAATCGCACTCAGCTTCCGCAGTCAGTATATCCCCCAAATGGCTTATACATACAACTATATGAAGATGATCGGTCATGACAACTCGCTCAACTGGACCTTTACAGTCCAGGAGGCCGGTAACCTTTTCTGGTCAATCTATGAACTTTGTGGCGTACACGGTGAAAAAGAACTCTTTGGCACACCCTTCTCTCAATTTATCAAAGGGCAAACCCAACTCGTCTATGGCAGACGTCTGTCAGGCGAAAACTGGCTCTATTTCAGAGCGGCTTGTGGTGCGGCACACGCCTATGGCAACTCATCGCAAGTACCCTATGCCGAACAATTCTATGTCGGAGGTGCAAACTCTGTCCGAGCCTTTACTGTCCGTTCGCTCGGTCCAGGTAGCTATCGTCCCGATGCAAATGCTATTGACGGCTACTTTGACCAGACCGGTACTTTCAAATTTGAGTTTAACGCCGAATATCGTTTCCCGATTTATGGTCCGCTTCACGGCGCTCTATTCCTCGATTCAGGTAACATCTGGCTACTCAAAGAAGACCCCAAACGTCCCGGAGGATTGCTGAGAGCATCAACGTTCTTTAAAGACCTGGCTGTCGGAACGGGTGCCGGACTCCGATTTGACATCGGCATGCTCGTTGTTCGTGGGGACCTCGGCATCGGAATACACGCCCCCTACAATACCGGCAAACGTGGCTACTATAACATGACATCGTTCGGCAAATCTCTTGCCTTCCACCTTGCCATCGGCTACCCATTCTAAATCAGTGTCTCAGTCTCAACTCTTTTTCGAGATCTGAGATGCCGATACCCATTTGCTCACACAAAACAAGCAAGTAATATTACTTTTAAAAATAAGAAACCGCAGAACGTGGTATAAACCCCTATCTGCGGCGTAACTTCTTTTAATATCAAACCTAAAATTACAATGACCTCGCCACCCGATATAACTGGTGGTAATGATGATGGTGGTGACGATGGTTGAAATTATTATTCATTGTCGTTGTTTTTCTGCCACAAAGTTATAAATTAAAACTCAAACAGCAAAATTAATTTATACTTTTTATAATATTGTGGTTTTATTTTACGCTTTATCACATTATATATGATATTTAAAGCAATTCTTCGGTATAAATACAAATACATTTGAATATCAGTAGAGGATATTTATGCATATTTTTATGGTTTCGGTGTATAAAAAAAACTTTTTGGTTATAAAAAGTAATAAAATTCAACCTAATAGCTACATATTTAAAATTTATTTATTACTTTTGCATCATGAAACAAAAGATTGCAAGACTTCCCCTCATCTCTGAGGTTTTGAATTCAGAAATCATTGACAGCCAGGAAACACTGCTCAATATTCTGAAAGCCCGTGGCATCAATGTCACACAGGCTACCTTGTCTCGCGATCTCAGAAAAATCAACGCAACCAAAATTGCGCTTCCATCGGGAGGTTTTCGCTACAAAGTGTTTCCTTCTCCAGCTGAAATTTCTCGTCCTGATGTTGATAAATATGCCTCAAGCCATCTTAATAATTCCAATCAGGTCAACCAAGACATTTTGTCATTTGCAATCTCAAACAACCTCGTTGTCATCAAGACACGCAACGGTTGTGCCGGAGCACTTGCCTACGACATTGACATGTTGGGTATCCCCGAAATCATCGGCACAATTCCCGGCACCGACACCCTTCTGGCTGTCATTGACGAGAACCTTTCACGCGAACAGATCATCCGCCTTTTGATGGAGCTCATACCCGATGCAATCACCAACGAGGCTACAATTTCACACTCTCAAAATCGACGACGCCGATGACGCTCTGGCGTCAATATATTTTATCTCTGCTTGGCACGAATAAGCGGGATGCTATTCATGCCCTATTTCAATAATTTGAATTACTCTATTTATAAAAACCAACTACGACATACATATTTAAAATATAATGCAAGATAATAACGAAATCGATGTTTTGGTTGCAGGTCCCGAGCATGTTAAATATGTCGACGAGATTCTTGACACCATTAACCGCGCTGCTAAAGTTCGCGGAACCGGTATTGCTAAACGTTCTCCCGAATACGTAACTAAAAAAATGCACGAAAACAAAGCCGTCATCGCCTTGACCAAAGACGGTCGCTTTGCCGGTTTCAGCTACATCGAATCTTGGAGCAACAAAAAATTCGTTGCAAACTCAGGTTTGATCGTTTCTGACGAATTTCGCCGCATGGGACTCGCCAAACGAATCAAAAAACGCATTTTTGAACTCTCTCGCGAACGATTTCCCGAAGCAAAAATATTCTCTCTCACAACCGGTGCTGCCGTTCTCAAGCTCAACTTTGAACTCGGCTACCGTCCCGTCACATTTGACGAACTCACCGACGACGAAGCCTTTTGGCGCGGATGTGAAAGCTGCGTAAACTATGACATTCTTCAGCGCAACGGAGGTCACAAATGCCTCTGCACCGGCTTGCTCTACGACCCGGCTGAGCCCTATCATCAACACGAAACCGAGAAATAATATTTCTCACACGATTTCTTTTATTATTTAACCCTATATCGAAACAATACAAACCAATTATAAAAATGGAAAGAAAAAAAGTAGTACTCGCTTTCAGCGGAGGTCTTGACACCTCATTTGCAGTCAAATATCTTACCGAAGACTGCGGTTATGACGTTTATACCGCCATCGCCAACACCGGCGGTTTCTCAACCGACGAACTCGCTGCAATCGAGCGACGCGCAATTGAGCTTGGTGCCGTTAGCCATGCAACCCTCGATGTTACTCAACAATATTATGAAAAGAGCATCCGCTACATGATTTTCGGTAACATCCTCCGTAACGGAACATACCCCATCTCGGTTAGCTCTGAGCGCATTTTCCAGGCTATCGCTATAATTGAGTATGCTAAAAAAATCGGTGCTCACGCCGTTGCTCACGGCTCAACATCAGCCGGTAACGACCAGGTGCGTTTCGACCTCACTTTTGAGATTCTCGCTCCCGAAATCGAAATCATCACCCCGACCCGCGACATGAACCTCACCCGCGAGTATGAAATTGACTACCTCAAGAAACACGATTTCGTAGCCGACTTCAAAAAGATGGAATACTCTATCAACAAAGGTCTTTGGGGCACAAGCGTCGGTGGTAAAGAAACACTCCACTCTGATCAGACTCTCCCCGAACACGCATACCCCACCCAGATGACCGCTACCGCCGATGCTCAAATGACTATCGACTTTGAAAAAGGCGAAATTTCAGCCGTTAACGGTCAGCCATTCAGCGACAAAGTTGCCGCAATCCGCAAGATTGAAGAACTCGTCGCTCCCTATGCTGTTGGTCGCGATATGCACGTAGGCGACACCATCATCGGTATCAAAGGCCGTGTAGGTTTTGAGGCCGGAGCCACAATGGTTATACTCAGCGCCCACAAAATGCTCGAAAAACATACACTCACCAAATGGCAGCAATACTGGAAAGAACAACTCGCCAACTGGTACGGTATGTTCCTCCACGAAGCACAGTATCTCGATCCCGTTATGCGTGAAATCGAAAGCTATCTCGAAACTTCACAACGCAACGTAACAGGTCGCGTAATCATCGACCTCAAGCCCTACCGTTTCATCACCGTAGGTGTTCAGAGTCCGTTCGACCTGATGAAGAGCCAGTTTGGCGAATACGGCGAGCTCAGCCGTGGCTGGACTGCCGACGACATCAAAGGTTTCACCCACATCCTTGGCAACCAGATGAAGATTTACTATCACATCCAGCAAGCCAACGGCAAATCTGACATGGAACTTGTCTGATATTTATTCATTACCCAACTCATTATAATGATTAAAGCAGGAATTATTGGAGGCGCAGGTTACACTGCCGGCGAACTTCTTCGCCTTTTATTCAATCACCCCGACGTTGAAGTTGTCAGCGTGATGTCAACAAGCCTTGCCGGTTCGCGTCTTGACGAAGTCCATAAAGGACTCGTCGGAGAAACCGACATGAAATTTGACAGCGAACTCGACCTTAACGCTATCGATGTTCTCTTTTGCTGCACCCCCCACGGCGCTTCAAAAACCTACATCGAGGCTCACCCCGAAATCTCGCCCGAACTTCGCATCATCGACCTTGCAGCCGACTATCGTCTTGACGACGGAACCCACGACTTTGTCTATGGTCTTCCCGAGCTAAACCGCAAAGCCACAGTACGTGGCGCAAAACACATTGCCAACCCCGGATGCTTTGCCACCGCAATTCAGCTCGCACTGCTCCCCCTCGCCAAGCACCAGCTCCTGCCCGACAACGTAAATGTCAACGCCATCACCGGTAGCACCGGTGCCGGAGTCAAACCCGGAGCAACTACCCACTACTCATGGCGCAACGACAACGTTTCGGTTTACAAACCCTTTACCCATCAACACCTTGCCGAGATTAACCAGACACTCAAACGTCTCCAGCCCACATTCTCGGGCGACATCGACTTCATCCCGATGAGAGGTCCATTCTCACGCGGTATCTTTGCCAGCATCACCCTCAAATGTGATACTCCGATCGAAGAACTCCTTCGCATCTACCGCGACACCTACGACGACCACAGCTTTACCTTCGTGTCTGAGTCGCCCATCGACCTCAAGGACGTAGTCAACACCAATAAGTGTCTCATCCACCTCGATCGTCACGGCAAAGACAAACTCCTTGTCACCGTCGCCATCGACAACCTCCTCAAAGGTGCCACAGGTACAGCCGTTCACAACATGAACCTCTTGTTCGGACTCTCCGAGAAAACCGGTCTCAACCTGAAAGCATCAGCTTTCTAAACAACTTAACGAACTCAAAAATTACATCAATAAACATTTTTCCTTTATGGCAAAATTAAACTTTGGCGGTGTTGAAGAAACCGTCGTTACCCGCGGAGAATTCCCGGTAGAAAAAGCTCGTGAAATACTCAAAGACGAGACAATCGCAGTTATTGGCTATGGCGTTCAAGGTCCCGGTCAAGGTCTCAACCTTCGTGACAACGGCTTCAACGTAATCGTTGGTCAGCGTCAAGGCAAAACCTTTGAAAAAGCTATTGCCGACGGTTGGAAACCCGGCGAAACTCTTTTCTCAATCGAAGAAGCTTGCGCTAAAGCAACAATCATACTCTGCCTTCTTTCTGACGCAGCCGTAATCAGCGTTTGGCCTACTATCAAACCCCACCTCACCCAAGGCAAAGCCCTCTACTTCTCTCACGGTTTCGCAATCAACTGGAACGACCGCACTGGCGTTGTTCCCCCTAAAGATATTGACGTAATCATGGTTGCTCCTAAAGGTTCTGGTGCAACAGTTCGTTCACTCTTCCTCGAAGGTCGTGGCATCAACTCATCATTTGCCGTTTACCAAGACTACACCGGTCGTGCTCTCGAACGCACAATCGCCCTCGGCATCGGTATCGGTTCAGGCTACCTCTTTGAAACAACATTTGAACGCGAAGCAGTCAGCGACCTCACCGGCGAACGTGGCTCTCTCATGGGCGCAATCCAAGGTCTTCTCCTTGCCCAGTATGAAGTTCTCCGTGAAAACGGTCACACCCCCTCTGAAGCATTCAACGAAACCGTTGAAGAGCTCACCCAGTCACTCATGCCCCTCTTCGCTGCCAAAGGTATGGACTGGATGTATGCCAACTGCTCTACCACCGCTCAGCGCGGTGCCCTCGACTGGATGGGACCGTTCCACGATGCAATCAAACCCGTTGTTCAAAAACTTTATGCAAGCGTAAAATCAGGAGAAGAAGCTCAGCGTTCAATTGACTCCAACTCGGCTCCCGACTATCGCGACCGTCTCAACGAAGAACTCCGTCAGCTCCGCGAAAGCGAACTCTGGCGCACCGCCGTAACCGTTCGTCAACTCCGTCCCGAGAACAACAAATAAAACAAGATTAAACAATCTGTTAATTATCCCCGCGGGGTTATGTCATTCCGACATAACCCCGCGTTTTTTATTTTCTTCCAACCATCCCCTGTAGGGCTGCTCCCCTGAGCAGCCGCCCGACCACCAACGGTTTGTAGGGTACGCACGGCTCGTGCGTCCACCCCTCGTGAGATGTTGTCTCGTACTTGATTTTGACAGGAGAACAGGAGAACGCTTTTGTAGGGCTGCTCCCCGGAGCAGCCGCCCGACCACCAACGGTTTGCAGGGCACGCACGGCTCGTGCGTCCACCCCTCGTGAGATGTTGTCTCGTACTTGATTTTGACAGGAGAACAGGAGAACGTTTTTGTAGGGCTGCTCCTCGGAGCAGCCGCCCCGCTACAACCGCGGTTGGTCGGAGACCAACAACCATGTTTAACCCCGCCATCGAGCCATGCTCGTTGGTGGGGAAACACGACGCCCCACCAATACACCATCGTCGGAGACCGATGAACTTACCCCAACGATGTATTAACTTAATTCTGCATTATGCATTATGTTATCGCCCTTGGCACTTTGCTTTGCAAAGAATTATGCATTTTGCATTATGAATTAATTGAATTTTTTTGTAACTTTGCAGTCGCAGACTATAATCTCAACCCGCGCTAGTAGGGTAAATTTTTAAATTTAAGCCTTAGATGGCTAAAAGGTAGGGACTGCAAGACATATTAGAAAGCGTTTATCCGCGCTGATTCTTGATATACAGAAATTCTCGCAAAATTTCATTGGAGTCAAGGGTTTAGCAACTGTAAATGCCCGTGGTAATGTAACATTATGCTATCGGTAAAATGTCTCGTGAGAGATGTTACCGTTAGCTATGATTGCATATACTGGCGTGGGCTTCTGCAGTTGCCGTCCAACTCCAATAGGCAATGCGAGAAGCCTCTGTATGAAGGACGGTAACCGATACAGATTCCCGCGCTTTTCATCTTTAAACCAATCAATGCCAACGAGGGGATGACCGCGGCAATAAATTTTATCACAAATGGAAAAATTTCCTAAATTTTTTTGGATTGCCTTTGTGGCATTAACAATGACTTTCGTTTCATGTAACAATGAAAAAGATGAACCGGAACCTGTCAATCCGGATGAGCCAACGACCTCTGATATTATTATTCCACAATCGTTCGGTAATTATTCAATTGAAGTGAACGATAAAGGGCAAGTTATAAAACTTAAGGATTCTGAGGATGGTTCGGAATATAATTTTGAGTATGGTAATTTCAGTCGGTCAAAAACCTTTAACGCCGTTATGAGATACCGCGATAAAGAAGATCCTGCTGAATGTAACTATGATCTTTACATCCAACTTAATGAGTATGGCTATGCGACTTATACTGCTCTGTATGATAATGACGGTGACCATTATGACTCTTGGGAGTGTGAGTACAATTCGGATGGTCAGCTAATCCAAATGAATGAATTAGGTGAGGAGTGTATTTATCAGTTTAAATATGTTGAAGGAAATATATCTGAAATTATTGAAAAAATATATGATGAGGAACCTTCAATTACTGGAATGAAGTATACAAACTCAATGTTTAATCAACCAATACCTAATAAGTGTGGCGGTACGGTATTTTTTGAGGATTTTGTTAATCTATCATATATTGACGAAATGGAAGTATTAAATTATGTAGGAATGCTTGGAAAAGGGACAAAGGATCTTCCTATGAGTATTTATTATGACTATGATGAAGGGTATAGATTGATAATGGAATTTTATTGGGAACTTAATTCCGAACAATTTCCCATAAAATTTGGCTACTTTGATGATAATGGAAAACCTGAAGAAATTATTACCATTCGTTGGTAAAATACAGTCTTAATTTATTCTTAATACATACTACTCAACCATGGCTTTTTATGCTATGGTTGAGTTTTTTATATAGAGGAATTGGCTACATTCTCTTTTAAAGAAATTACTGTCTAAGGTGTGTTTGACTCCAACAAACAGCCCCATTTAGCCCTGCCATCCAGCCGATAAGGCTCGTTGGTAGGGTACACGAAACCCTCCGCCCCCTCTTCATCTCCGATGAAGAACGCACCCACCCTAAATTCGAGCTTACTCCAGTTTATTCTTGATAAATCTCGATTATTCGAGCCCCCTTAAACTCCCTAAAGTCCTTAGAGACCTTAAAGTCCTTACCCCGTCGCAAACGTTAAAAATTCCAAATAAAATCCTCAAAACCATCATTGTTATGTTAAATAATCCTTACACATCGCTCTATCCAACCCCAAAAACCGATTATGCGTTGGTATTACAATAAATAATGACTATCTTTGCATTGCAAACTTGGAGGAGGCTGTGGCTTCCTCCATTTTGTTGTAGTACATCTCGGGGCTTGCCCCATTCCAAAAGCTTTACAAAAATGATTGATAAAGACAAACTTCGCCTGACCGTTGAAAAAGCAATCGAAGGTACCGACATATTCCTTGTTGACCTGAAAGTGTCACCCGACAACAACATCGTTGTCGAAATCGACTCTAAAAACGGTCTCGACATTGACACCTGCGCCGACCTGACCCGCAAAATCGAAGCTGAATTTGACCGCGACGCCGAAGACTACGAACTCGAAGTCGGCTCAGCCGGACTCACCTCACCCTTCAAAGTCAAAGCCCAATATGAAAAGAATCTGGGCAACGACGTTGAAGTTGTCAGCCGCGACGGACGCAAATTTGACGGCAAACTTGTCAACGTAACCGACAACGACTTCACCGTCGAGGTGCTCAAGAAAATCAAAGAACCCGGTCAAAAACGCCCCGTGATGACCGCCGTTCCCGAAACCCTCACATTTGACCAGGCTAAAACCGTCAAATATCTCATTAAATTTAAATAATCACAGAATATAAAAATATAATCCCTAAAATAAAAATGGCTAAAAAAGAGGAAGCTCCTAACATGGTAGAACGCTTTGCCGAGTTCAAAGAATTAAAAAACATCGACAAAGCTACAATGATCAGCGTGCTTGAAGAATCATTCCGCAACGTACTTGCTAAAATGTTTGGCACCGATCAAAACTTCGACGTAATCATGAACCCCGACAAAGGTGATGTTCAGATTTTCCAGAACCTCACCGTTGTTCCCGACGGTCAGGTCGAAGACCCAAACCAGCAGATAAGCCTTACCGATGCTCGTGCCGACAACGATCCCGACGTCGAGATCGGCGAAGACCACACCAAAGAAATCATCTTTGCAAACTTTGGTCGTCGCGCAATCCTCAACCTTCGTCAAACCCTCCAGTCAAAAATTCTTGACCTTCAGAAAGAAGCTATCTACGCCAAATTCAAAGAACTTGAAGGCGAACTCGTTTCGGGTGAAGTTTACCAGACTTGGTCAAAAGAAACCCTTTTGCTTGACGACGATAAAAACGAACTCCTCCTCCCAAAAAGCGAATCAATCCCCGGCGACTTCTTCCGCAAAGGCGAAACTATCCGCGCGGTAATCGCCAACGTTGATAATAAAAACAATAACCCCAAAATCACCGTTTCACGTACAAACGAAGCATTCCTTCGCCGTTTATTTGAACTCGAAGTTCCCGAAATCCACGACGGATTGATCAACATCCGTGCCGTTGCCCGCATCCCGGGCGAACGTGCCAAAATCGCCGTTGAAAGTTATGACGACCGCATCGACCCCGTTGGTGCTTGTGTAGGCGTCAAAGGTTCTCGTATCCACGGAATCGTTCGCGAGCTCCACAACGAAAACATCGACGTTATAAACTATACAGCCAACCCATCTCTCTTCATTCAGCGTGCCCTCTCACCCGCCAAAGTTTCTTCAATCCGCATCGATGAAGAAAACAAAAAAGCCGAGGTATTCCTTCGTCCCGAAGAAGTTTCTCTCGCTATCGGTAAAGGCGGCTTGAACATCAAACTCGCTTCAATGTTGACCGGTTATGTAATCGATGTTTACCGCGATGCCGAAGACCAGTTTGAAGAAGACGATATCTATCTCGACGAGTTCAAAGACGAAATCGAAGAATGGGTTATCTCAGCCCTCAAAGATGCCGGCTTTGTCACCGCTAAAGAAGTGCTCTCAGCTTCTCGCGAACAGCTCATCGAAAAAGCCGACCTCGAAGAAGAAACCGTTGATTCTGTACTCTCTATCCTCAAAGCCGAATTTGAAGACTAATCCTCGCGGCTTACTACACCTCTTTTTTACGACAAACAAAAGACTTTACGCAACACAGATACATGACGAAAACTAAAATTAGCAAAGTAGCAAAAGAACTTAACGTGTCAATGTCAACCGTTATCGACTTCTTGCATACCCAAAATATATCTGTCGATGATAACCCCAATGCCCGCATTGAGGAAGACGTCGTTGATATCCTCAGAAAAAAATTCAAGACCGACCAAGCGATTAAACAAAATGCGGCTCAGGTCGCTTCTGAACGTAAGACCCAAAAAAACGAGTCCAAGCCTCAGCCGGCACCCGAACCAGCTGAAATCAAACCAGCAGTCGAACCGATTAACACCCCAAAAGTTATCGGTCATATTGATCTTGACAAAAAAGGAAATCCTGTTGCCAAAAAGCCTGAACCCAAACCCGAACCCAAACCCGAGGCTAAACCTCAGCCCAAACCAGCTCCGGCACCAACTCCCAAACCAAAACCCGAGCCTAAGCCCGAGCCAAAACCTGAGAAAAGACCAGAGCCCAAACCTCAGCCCAAGCCTGAGGCTAAACCCGCTGATAAAAAAACTCAGCCCAAGCCCCAGAATGCTCACCAAAGCAAGCCCGAGCCCAAGCCCGAACCTAAAAAAGAGACTGAAGAAATCTTCACTCTCAAATCTGAAACCAAAGCCGGTCCTTCTTTGAACATTGTCGGCAAAATCGACCTTGACTCGCTCAACCAATCGACCCGCCCCAAAAAGAAATCAAAAGAGGAGCGCCGCAACGAACGCAACGCCAAATCAGGCGATGGTCAAGGTTCAGGCGACCGCAAAAAACGCAAACGCATCGGTGGCAAAGAAAAAGTTGATATCGAAAAAACCGCTGCTCAAAACGACGACAAAAATAAAGGTGGTCGCAACCAGAACAATGGTGGTAATCAAAACAATAACAACGGTGGTGGCAAACGTCGCGACGAACGCCGCAACGAAAAAAAGGGTCAGCCTAAACGTCCCGTCCATACCGAAGTCAGCGAAGAAGACGTACAGCGTCAGGTTAAAGAAACCCTCGCCCGCTTGACCGCCAAAGACAAAGGTCTCAAGAAAGGCGCAAAATGGCGTAAGGAAAAACGCGAAATGAACGCCAACCGCGAGCGTGAAGTTGCCGAACAAGAAGCAGCTGAAAGCAAAATCCTCAAGCTGACCGAATTCGTAACCGCCAACGACCTTGCTTCAATGATGGACGTTCCCATCAACCAGGTCATCGCAACATGTATGAACATCGGCGTAATGGTATCTATCAACCAGAGACTTGACGCCGAAACAATCAATATTGTAGCCGAAGAATTTGGATTTGAAACCGAATACGTATCAGCCGAGGTTAGCGAAGCTATCCACAACGAAGAAGACTCTGAAGAAGACCTCGTCCCCCGTCCACCGATCGTAACCGTCATGGGTCACGTCGATCACGGTAAAACATCGCTCCTCGACTATATCCGTAATGCCAACGTAATCGCCGGTGAAGCCGGTGGTATCACCCAGCACATCGGTGCTTACCACGTAACCCTCGCCGACGGTCGCCACATTACATTCCTCGACACCCCCGGTCACGAAGCCTTCACCGCTATGCGTGCCCGCGGTGCCAAAGTAACCGACTTGTGTATCATCATCGTTGCAGCCGACGACAACGTCATGCCCCAGACCGTCGAAGCCATCAACCACGCTTCGGCAGCCGGCGTGCCTATCGTCTTTGCAATCAACAAAATTGATAAACCCCACGCCAATCCCGACAAAATCAAGGAAGAACTTTCTGCAATGAACTACCTTGTTGAAGAGTGGGGTGGTAAATACCAGTCTCAAGACATCTCTGCCAAAAAAGGTATCGGTGTTGACGAGCTTATGGAAAAGGTTCTCCTCGAAGCCGAAATGCTCGACCTCAAGGCTAACCCCAACCGCAACGCAACCGGCTCAATCATCGAATCAAGCCTTGACAAAGGTCGTGGTTACATCGCCACTGTCCTCGTTCAGAACGGTACACTCCGTGTTGGTGACACGATCCTTGCCGGAACTCACTATGGTAAGATTCGCGCAATGTTCAACGAGCGTAACCAGCGCATCAAGGAAGCCGGACCTGCCGAACCTGCATTGATTCTTGGTCTCAACGGTGCTCCGACTGCCGGTGACACATTCAACGTTATGGACACCGAACAAGAAGCTCGCGAAATCGCAACTAAACGCGAACAGCTCCAGCGCGAACTCGGTCTCCGCACCAAAAAAATGCTCACCCTCGAAGACATCGGTCGCCGTCGTGCAATCGGCAACTTCAAAGAACTTAACATCATCGTTAAAGGTGACGTTGACGGTTCAATCGAAGCATTGTCTGACTCACTCATCAAACTCTCAACTGAAGAAATCCAAGTCAACGTACTCCACAAGGCTGTCGGCGAAATCTCAGAGAGCGATGTTACCCTCGCTGCCGCTTCCGATGCAATCATCATCGGTTTCCAGGTGCGCCCCTCTCAGGCTGCCCGCCGCGAAGCCGAACGCGAAGGCGTCGAAATCCGACTCTACTCTGTCATCTATCAAGCAATTGAAGAAGTCAAAGACGCAATGTCGGGTATGCTCGCTCCCGAAATCAAAGAAGAAGTCATCGGTTCTGCCGAAGTCCTCGAAACATACCACATCTCTAAAGTCGGCACCATTGCCGGTGCAATCGTCCGCGAGGGCAAAATCAAACGTAGTTGCAAAGTGCGCTTGATTCGCGAAGGTATCGTTCGCTACACCGGCGACCTCGGCTCGCTCAAACGCTTCAAAGACGACGTCAAAGAAGTCCTCTCGGGCTATGACTGCGGTCTCTCGATTGCCGGATACAACGACCTCAAAGTCGGCGACATTATCGAAGGCTTTGAAGAAGTCGAAGTTAACCGTCAGCTTTAACATAATGACATTATAGCCTTGATTGCTCACATCAACATAGGCTCAAACACGGGCGACCGCCTCGGGGCTATTTCCCGGGCGGTCGCCCGTGTTCTCAGCCTGTCCGACATCAAAACCGGACGGTTCTCCCCACCTGTCAGCAGTCATCCCCATGGCTTCACATCGCCCAACGACTTCATTAACGTAGGCGTTGAAATCGCGACATCCCTCTCCCCCGATGAACTGCTCAAAACCCTTCAGTTAATAGAGCGACAAATCTCGGTTGCCCCTCATCGCGACAAAAAAGGTAACTATATCGACCGCGTTATCGACATCGACATCATCTTTATCGATGACCTCGTCATTGACACACCTCAGTTGCAGGTTCCCCATCCGCGCATGATGACCCGCGACTTTGTGTTGCGCCCGTTAAACCACCTGTCTCCCGGCTGGATTCATCCCGTTTACAACATTTCAGCCTCTCAGATGCTTAAAAAGTTAAAAACTATAATCTAACGACTATCATGGACAATTTCACCTATTGCACCCCGACCCGATACATCTTTGGCAAAGACACCGAAACCCAAGCCGGAAAAATGACAGCCGAAATGGGCTGTAAAAACATCCTACTGGTCTATGGTCACGGCTCGGTTGTTCGCTCCGGACTTCTCGACCGAGTAAAAAAATCGCTCGACGATGCCAACATAACCTATACCGAACTCAGCGGAATCGATCCCAACCCCACCGACGACCGCGTCTATGAAGGAATCGAAATCGTGCGTCAGAAAAACATTGACGGCTTCTTAGCCGTTGGTGGTGGATCGGTCATCGACACAGCCAAAGCAATCGCCCTCGGTGTTCCGTACAACGGTGACTTCTGGGACTTCTATTCAGGCAAAGCCAATGCTAATACAGCCACTGCCCTCCCAGTCGGAGTCGTTTTGACAATCCCCGCTGCCGGTAGCGAAGGCTCGGGCAACTCAGTCATCACTCGCAAAGACGGCTTGCACAAAATCAGCCTGCGCACCGACTTCACACTCCGCCCCAAATTTGCAATTCTCAATCCCGAACTGACATTCACCCTGCCACAAAGCCAGACCGTGGCCGGCATAGCCGACATGATGGCACACATTATGGAACGCTACTTCACTCCGACTCCCGATGTTGAAGTAACCGACCGAATTTCAGAAGGATTGCTCAAAGCTATCATCGAGGAAGCCCCCAAAGTTGTGACTAACCCCGACGACTACCAAGCCCGCGCCAACATCATGTGGGCAGGCACAATGGCTCATAACGGAATCTGTGGTTGCGGTCGAGTTGAAGACTGGGTTTCTCACGCAATGGAACACGAAATCAGTGCCGTCTATGGCGTCACCCACGGAGCCGGACTCGCCGTCGTTTTCCCCGCGTGGCTAACATTCATGGCAAACCATGCTCCGGCTAAACCCGCCCAGTTTGCACGCCGCGTTTTCGGCGTCAACAACCACAACGACAAATCAGCTGCCCTTGAAGGCATCACCGCCCTCCGCGGCTTCTTCCTCTCCCTCGGCTTACCCGTAACCTTCGGCATGCTCGGCATCAACGCCCCTGACATCGACCTCCTCGTCAAAAAACTCCACGAAAACAAAGGCTCGGTCATCGGCGGCTACTACCGCCTGACCCAATCCGACACCTACGAAATCTACAAACTAATGCTAAACGGCGAAATCTAACCCTATCGTCTGTGTGGTGGAACAAAACCGGGACTACCGACCGAGGGCATACTTCGGTTTGAGGGTCTCGGTTTACTTATTTCTGATGCTTTTGATTCAAGCATATCTGAGATGAAACCGCCGAAAATCGAACCAAGGTCGATGCTGAATTTGCGGGAACCGCTACCAAAATACGGAGCAAAAATCGGACGCATTTCCCATCGCCCGTGCATCGGCACATAGTCGCGTCGCATTCCTGCCATGATTCCAAAGCTACCAAAACCCCAGTCAACCATTCCGCCAAATCCGCTCGACGGCATAAATCCCATCATTGCCGGATTGATACCACGACCGCGAACCTGAGAATAAACACAAACCCAAAACAGAAAAAAGGGTAATGGAGGTTTGTGGGGTTTGGGTGTGTGTTTTTTAGGGGTTGGGGGGGGGGGGTGGAAACGGGGGAGTTGGGGGTTTTTGGGGGGGG
>JAIDRE010000076.1 GCA_029061925.1 Muribaculaceae bacterium
ACGTATGTCACTACAATCGCCGGGAGAATTGAGAAAAATCCGTAGCCCAAAAGTTGCCAGAAGGGGAACTCAGTTTGACCGGCAGCAAGCCAGTTCTGATAACCGGCATTATACATTCCCATTAACAAGCAGGGCATCAAGGCGAGAACAACGATGATCATTGTTCTCTTTGAGTCGCGGCTGTCATGAATGTGTACTCCCGACTTTGATGTTTCGTTTGGAGTAAACAAAAAGGTCTCAAATCCGTCAAAAACCGAACGGAAAGCCTGTAACTTTCCTCCCGGCTCAAACTGCGGTTTGATTTTATCGAGATATTTTTTTAGAGATTTCACTATTTTGTATGCTTTAATGTGACACTATTGGTTATTCTGTTTCTTTTTTCATAAAGTCAAGACCCTCTGACACAATCTTTTGCAATTCGAGCTTAGATGTATCAACATATTCAGCCAACGCAAAATCTTCGGGGATAACTTCATAAATTCCAAGCTGTTCCATTTTGTCAATATCACGCGACAAAATAGCTTTAATCAGATATTCGGGCATGATATCCATTGGCATAACCGACTCATATTCACCCGACATGATCATTGCTCGGCGTCCACCCAACAAACGTGCGTCGGGTGCAAATTTACGACCGAAGAAATGTCCGGGGAACGAACGGCTGACACTCATTTTTGAGGGTGACATCGAAGCCCAGCCCATAAACTCGTCGGCGTGAGAACCTTCGGGGATTACAGTAATCTGGGTATAAGGTGCGCGAAGGAATTCTTCTTTAGTTACAGCTTTGCCGGTTAGGACGTTACCCGAAATAATTCTGATATCGTCTTCGGTTTTCAGTTTGCCTGCAAGCAGTTGGTCGATCTGTGCACCGATTACGGTTTTGATATATCCGGGAGTTTTCACTTCGCTACCGACAACGGCAACAATGGTTTGCCAATCAACTTTCCCATTCAAGAAAAGTGAACCAATGCGGGCGAGAGTCACTGCGTCAAGAGTCCAAACAATTTCACCCTTGTTTATAGGTGATGTATTTGCGATAACTGTTCCTGATAGCGCTGCGGGATGGAGTCCTTTAATATCAACCATTTCAGCACCGGCAATATCAGCAATCCGGACTGATTCATGACGAGCAACATATACTTTACCGGCAGTCAAATGTGAGAGCACTTCCACTCCTTTGGCAAGCTCTTTTTCTTTGCCATTTAATTCGACATCAAATGCGGGGGCAAGCGGAGCTGTATCGGCAGCCATCACATATATATCGCGTACAGTTACGTCGGGCGACGGCACGACTCCGTAGGGGCGTTGTACCATCATACTCAACAAGCCTGACTGTGCCAAAATGTCAGTAATTTGAGTGCGGTCGGTTGTGTTAACGTCAAAAGTTTTTACACCATTATTGGCATAATCAGCTTCAACGACAATGTTCATGATTTTGCGACGTTCGCCACGAACTATTGCCTTAACCGTACCGGCAACCGGAGACGCAACCTTGACCTGTGGATTGTTTTTGTCATGCAACAGTGCATCACCGGCCAAAACTGCATCACCTTCTTTGACCTCAGCTTTTGGTATCATACCATGAAAATCGTCGGGACAAATGCCTACCAAAGTCGGTTTTACGTCACCGACAATCTCGGGAGTCTCAATTTGTCCTTCAAGATTGAGATCAAGTCCTTTTTTAATATTTAACGAGATGCTCATGCTTAGTTATTAAGGTTGTCATTTTCAATTATTTTGCAAAGTTAAATCATTTTTTAAATATGTAAAAAAAAGATTCAACAAATTTGCACCACAACGTGATTTATTTTGTTTTAAAATAAGATTGAATGTAATCATGGAATTCTTCGGGGTCTTTAGGACACAGACATTTGATAAAGCGGTCTCGGTCTATTTTCTTATCACGCTTGATCATGCGGCTCGGGATAATAAAGAATTCGTCAGGATTAGAGGGCGAACCGCCAACACCAAGAGCAATGAATAATTCAGTTCCTTTTTCCTTGGCAGCAGAAAGATAACGCAGAAATTGACCGGAGATGTCAATCCCGTCCTCTCCCCATGATGAACGATATTTACATTCTATAAGATATTCTACCTCAGTGTCATCAAGTCGATGCCTGAGAAGGAGGTCTGGTAGAAGATTTTCAAGCGCATAAGTCTGTCCCGATATTTTATCACCTCGCCATGCTATCAGTTTAAAACGTGATTTATCAGTACATAACGACACCACAAAATCCTCAAATAATCGTCCTTTTTGTTCGGCATAGTCAATAAACTCAACCTCAGGCATTTCAACTTGATTGGCAATTGCGTATGCCATTCGATAAAGAGCAGTCACGTTAAAGTCGTAAGTTTCAGCGAACTCTCTAAGAATCTCACGTTCATTATGAGAGACGACACCGTCGGTTGCCGCCATTGTTGCAACCCAACGAGAAGCATCATATAGAGAAATGGTCTTCGGCATAAATTGTTTGATTTGAATGATGAATTTTACGAAACAAAGATAGTCAAATTTTTGATTATACTTGCTAAAATTATGATGAGGGATGAAATTAGAATTATAGCGATTTCTTTAAAACTTAGGGAGATTTTGAATTGGTGGCAGACTACTGAGACTATGAGCACGTAGATTAATTCGTTGGCTAAAGTTGCGTAACCAAGAAGCTCAAGACCGCCGAATTTGAATGATATAATATTGATAAACAAGCTGATGAGGGCTGAAACTGTCTCACTCAAAAGATAAACTTTGCCGGCTCCACGCGCCAAGATGACGAATGCCAAAGCCCACGATGCAATTTTAATGGGAACGGACGCTGAGGCTCCGGCGAAATAGGGAATGACCGATAAATATTCTGATGAATAAAATAGCGTGACAAATGGTTTGGAAAACAATACGAAGATAATCATACACGGAACAGAGACTGAAAGCAGAACATTAACTTGACTCCTTACCAGGCGGTTAAGATTATCAGAATCATCATTTGAAATTGCTGAAATGCGAGTATAATAATCAGCGGCTAAGGCGACGAGAATCAATCCAGCGCCACGATTAATCATTGTTGAACCGGCAGAATAGACTCCGACCGTGTCGATTGACCAATTTTTTGTCATCCAAGCAATAAAACAGTAATCGCAAGCTCGCGTAATGAAAGCTGCAGCGGTTATCCATATACCAAACTTTAGTGCAGGCATCATCGTCTTTATTGCGAAGTGCCATCTAATCTTTTTCTCAGACAAAAATTCCCGACTCACGAAGAATCGAGCTATCAATGCCGAAGCGACAGAATAAACGATTATTGACGGAACAATCGATTTTAGTCCGAGATACAAGAAAAGAGGAATTGAAGCAATCAATCCGGTTAATGCGCCTAAAACCTGAGATATTGCAAATCGCTTCGTGTCACCACATCCGGTCATAACGCTATAATAACCCTCTTGAAGTGACAGCGCAACCAAAGTACAACCGAGTGCCGCAACTTGCAAAGTCATATCAAGATTATCGAACGTTATCTTACTGATTGTCGGAGACAAGACAATCATCAGTAAGCCACCGGTTAGACCAAGCAGCCAGGATGTTTTCAGGACAGATTCTATGACGGTTTTGCTACCGGTTCGACTGATTTCACGTTGTGCTACGCGACGGATGTCAAGTCGGGTTACACCTCCGACAACATCTACCACATTATTAAATATAGTAAACAAACCGGTTGCAGTCGGACCAAGTAACAGAGCGACAATTTTTACCCTAATCAATGAGCATATAACAATCAACCCCTGACTACTGCCAAGGGTTAAAACTGATTTTAGGATAGATTTCGTTGATATCCGGTCGATCATAACTGTTTATGACAACCAAAGTTCGGGGTTTTCTTTTGCCTTCTCATTTCTGATTTCAAAGTGCAAAATTGAACGTCCGTCGTTATCAGGGTCACTCAATACGTTTCCGATTGTTTGACCGGCTTTGACGGTGTCACCCTTTTTCACATTAATTTTACCAAGATTAGCATAGATTGTGATATAATTGCCGTGACGTATCATCACCACATTCATATTATATCCGGGCAAGCGGAAAATATCGCTCACGCGACCGTCGAACACTGCGCGAACCGGAGCCTCTTTTGATGTTTCAATGTCAATGCCGGCATTATCGGTTTCAACATACATCAAGTCGGGATGTTTCTGACGTCCAAAATGTTTAACAATCTTATATTTACCGGTGACGGGGAACGGAATACGGCCTTTATTGGCAGCAAAGTTATCGCCGATAATCTTTATCTCGCTCGAAGCTATCTGCTCAGGCTCTCCACTACTCTTCTTAGGTTTGGCAGTATTGCTTGAAGCCGCTTGTCCACTATTTCCGGCAATTGTTCCTTTGTTAGATTTCTTTGTCTGCTCATTTTTACGACGTTGTTCCTCCTCTTTTCTCATACGCTCCTGTTCCTGAGCGATAAGGCGTTGTAGTTCAGCTTCGAGAGCGGCAGCCTCGGCTTGACGTTGTTTTAGAACTTTTTTCAATCGGCCTTCTTCCTTTTTGAGCGATGATACAATTCTGTCATTCTCCATTTTCTTGGAATTCAAGTCAGCCAGGGAAGTGTTTAGCTTGTCAAGTGATGTCTTATGCTGAAGCGTTGTCTCTTCGAGTTTGACGCGCTGAGAATCAAGATGTTGTTTGATTTCAGCAAGTTCTTCTGACTTGTGTTTACGCCAAACGCGGTATTTATCGAGCAAACGTGCACGACGATAAGCCTGAGCAACTGATGTGGATGAGAAAATATAAGCCAGATCAGATGTTGAGAGACGGTTTTTAGCCGCAATTCGGCGTATGGCTGATGCATATTTTGTACTCATCAGAGACATACGCTCATCGAGTTTACCGATTGTATCAGTCAGCTGTTGAATATGGCTGTCGAGAGTATCAAGTTGGATGCGAGTGGCAGCAATCGACTTATCCAATACGACCATATCGCCACCGATTTCATTAAGACGATCGAGACGACGCATCAACTCGCGTTCGTTTTCTTCAATTTTACGCGAAGTTTCCTGAATAGCCTTATTAGTCTCTTTTTGGCGTTGCTTTACGCTCGAAGATGTAGTATTCTTCGATGAAGTTGCCGCAGGCTTTTTGTTGGAGTTGCTTTTAGTGTTTGTCTTTTTCTTTGTTGTCTGTGTGGTTTGTGCTTTCCTGGCGGTTTTCTTCTTAGCACCATCGGCTGGCACCGCAACAACAAGCGAAAATATTATGATAATGATTGCAATCAGTCGGTCCATCAGTCCACTTGAGCAGTTTCAAAAGATCGCCCGCCGCAATCTGTTGATAGCCACGGTCGGGAGTAACAAATTGTTTCATTTCAGAGGGTTTATTCCATACAGACCCGTTCCAGGTCCAATCAATTGTGATTTCTAACGGAATTTTAATCCCCTGAACTCTTATATCAACATCACCTGACAAGGGCCCGACAGGCGATGAATAATATTCTAAATATCGTGTTAAGAAAATGGTTGCTCCCCCCTTAACGGCAAACGCAAGCAAGCTGTCGGTCTCATCAGAGAAAACATACCCGGCTTCAAGCCCGGCAGGCATACCTTTGGGTAAGGCAATCCACTGACTGTTTTCACTCTGACGGTCTATATCAAAATGAGACGCGCGCGGTTTATTGTCACCCGGCTCAAACACTTGCCCGATCAATAGGCTTTGAATATTTCCTATTGTTATAGGGCAATTTGCAAGTACATCTTTCAATGACTCGGCAACATATCTCTTGTTGAAACGATCAACTGCCACCAACGAGTCGTTTGCGACATACAGTCGGGCTACCTCCATTCCAAATTTTCTCAGCGACAGGTAGATAGATTTATTACGCTCGATATAGGCGCGACCGCTGAACGAAATTTGCTGAGGAGCATTTACGCTTAATTTGAACTGAGCTGTAAAGCAGTTGTAATCTTTATATTGGTCAACGATAGTGTCAAATCGTTCGGCAAATGTCATTTTTGACCCTTGCGATTTTTCTGACGGAGTAATTGTCTGTGACTGACGGGGCTTGGATGTACTACATCCTGCCAACATCATTGTCATCAGCACCATTATCAATGTCAGTTTTGATATTTTATTGCAAACAGCTCTCATTTTAATTATCATTCGTAGAAGAACGTCTTATGTTTGATTTTGCGTTGTAGCAAATCATTCTCGGGTTCAAGTCTTAATGCCTCTTTCCAGTTTTCAACTGCTTTATCACGATCACCGGTCATAAAATATATGTCACCGGCGTGATGATAGAGTTCGGCTGACGGCTCGTCTTCGAGTTCGAGTGCGCGTTCAATAAATTCGAGCGCAGATTTATACTCGTGTTTTTTGAAGAATACCCATGCATAGGTATCAAGCGAAGTTGGATTATCAGGTTCTTTAGCAATTACCTGAGCACACATTTCTTCGGCGCGATCGAGTTCGCGGTTTTCGCACGCCAAGTAGTAGGCGCAGTTGTTTAGCGCGAGCAGATTATCGGGATTGAAAGTCAGCGATTTTTCATAATACACGAATGCACTGTCAACCTTGTTCTCTTTATAAAATGCGTCGCCTATTGTGCATGCAATGTCAGAGAGCAAAGCGCGATCGGTTGAATCTTTCTGCCATGCCAAGTCGAGAGCTTTTTCTCCTTGCGCAATTCCCGATTTATAATCTTCGTTCTGCAAATAGGCGATGGCAACGTACCAGTTAGCACGTGGATCGTCAGGGAAATATCTTAAAGCCGATTGTCCGGCTTCAAGTTGCTTTTTGTAGTCACCGGCTGAAGCATAGAGCGAGAAGAGTCCCATCCATTCTTCAATCTTTGACGGGTCTATATCGAGGGCATAGCTCTGTTGCTCGGCAGCTCCGGCAAAATCTTTGACAGCAACGAGATATGAAGCATAGAGTTTATGCACATCAACCTCGTGGGGGTGATCATCAAGGACTGTTGCAAACAAACTTTCAATCTGGGGGCGACGAACTGAATCTTGGTAAATATCGGCAATGAAAACTCGCAACAATTCAAGTTTGACATTGAGCTCAAGATTATCTTTTTGCAACGCCTCGACAATCTCGTTTTCATAACGGACAGTGTCGCCGGTTGCCTGATAATATGAAGCGCGCTTGTAAAACGCAGGTCCACTCGTCGAGTCGAGTTCACACGCACGGTCGAAATATGTGATAGCCGAATCGGGAATATTCAAAGCCATATAGATATCTCCGGCAGCCAACAATGCGGTGATGTCATTGGGGGTCTCGCGTGCCAGATCGGTCATCTGCCTGATCGCGTTTACAGTGTCGCCCAACATCAAGTAGGCGTTGGCACGGTTACCCGAAATCATCAGTGAGTGACCGGTAGCTCGTTCCAAACGGTCAAACACCGATATCGCTTTCAACACCGAAGTGGTATCTCCGACAGCAGTCAACGCCTGCGCAAGGCTGAACGCCACATCTTTTTTTGTCGGATAGAGCGAGTCAAGTTTGCTCCAGACTCTAACCGATTCCATTACATCGCCAATACGACCGACGAGCGCACCATAACTCAACGATGAATAATAGTCATCGGGGTGGGTATCGAAATGGTCTTTCATTTTTTTGAGACCATTGATGGCGAGTGTCGAATCGTTTTTACCAAAAAATGCTATATCATAAAAACCGAGGTCTGAGCTTATTGCTGTTTCATCGGGACTGAGCGCTGACGCACGTTCGAGCAGAGTGTAATATGCGTCGTGATTGCCTAACGCATTCTGTCGCAACGCCTCCATATAGATATAATCGGCGCGTCGTTGTCGGTCATCATCGGGGCGTGAGCCATAAACCGGCACAAGCACCAACGCTGACAACACAACCACGAGGATTGACATCAGACCTTTACTGTTTCTATGTTTCTTTTCTATAACCATTTAGTTCTTTTACAATTTAAACGCCGGTGTGACCAAATCCCCCCTCGCCGCGTTCGGTTTCACTGATGCTTTCAGTTGATTCCCAAACAACACGGGTATAGGGAGCGACAACCATCTGGGCGATGCGTTCTCCGTCGTTTATAACAAATTCTTTATCAGACAAGTTGATCAGTATAACACCAATCTCGCCACGATAATCGGCATCGATAGTGCCGGGAGTGTTGACGAGAGTAATGCCATGCTTGAGGGCGAGACCGCTACGGGGTCTGATTTGCATTTCATAGCCCGAAGGCAATTCAACTTTCAATCCGGTCGGAATCAATTTACGTTCCAACGGTTTTAGTGTCACAGCACTTTCGAGATTGGCACGCACATCCATACCTGCAGAATCAACCGTTGCGTATTCGGGCAAGTCGTGGTGAGACGTATTGATTATCTTAACTTTAACTTCGTTCATTTCTTTAGTAACAATTCGTTTGTCAAATCGGTTTATTTAACGAGTTTCCCAAATGCGGTTGCAACGCGACCCATAGCTTTTTCGATGTTGCTGTCGCTTGTCGCAAAGCTGAATCTCAAATAGCCGGGAGTACCGAATGCCCCACCATCGACGGTTGCAACGTGTCCTTCTTCAAGAAGATACATTGCCAAGTCAGCTCCGGTCTCGATTACCTTTGAGCCGAAACGGCGACCGATATACTCCGATACTTCAGGGAATAGATAGAACGCACCGTCGGGTACATTGACTTTCACACCGGGAATTTGACGAGCAAGCTCAACAATCAGATTGCGACGGCGTTCAAACGCTTTTCTCATCTCTTCGACACACTCCTGAGGTCCGTTGAGAGCTGCTTCGGCAGCTTTTTGAGCGATTGAAGATGCGCCAGAAGTATATTGACCCTGCAGGCGAGTGATAGCTTTTGCAATGTTAACAGGAGTAACGCTGTAACCGATACGCCAGCCTGTCATTGCGTAGGCTTTTGACACGCCATTAATTAAAACGACCTGGTCAGCGATTTCGGGGAACGCACCCATCGAAGTATAGCTACCCGTGAAATTGATGCGCTCATAAACTTCGTCACTCATAATCAAAACATCGGGGCGAGTTTTCAAAACGTCAACGATGCCCTGAAGTTCTTCGCGACTATATACCGCACCTGTCGGGTTTGAGGGTGAGCAGATCAACACCATTTTGGTTTTGGGCGTAAAGGCCGCCTTCAATTTTTCGGGTGTGATTTTAAATCCTTCCTCAATAGTCGAGGGAACAAGCACAGCTTTTCCACCGGCAAGTTTAACCATCTCAACGTATGAAACCCAAGCGGGAGTAGGGATAACGACCTCATCACCTGGATTGACTGTTGATAGAATCACGTTGCACAAAGCCTGTTTTGCGCCGGTCGAAACGACAACCTGGTCTTTGGTATAAGAAAGTCCGTTTTCTCTTGCCAACTTGTTTACGACAGCCTGGCGGAGTGAGTCATATCCGGCAATTGGAGTATAACGTGAAAAGTTATCGTCTATTGCACGTTTAGCAGCCTCCTTGATATGGTCAGGAGTGTTGAAGTCAGGTTCACCAACCGACATATTGATAACGTCAACTCCGGATTCATTAAGTTCGCGGCTACGGTTAGACATCGCCAAAGTCTGAGGCATAGAGAGCGACTCGACTCTATCAGAAAGATAATTCATAATATCTAATGTTTTATTTGGCAAATTTACGCATTTTTTTTGTAGTTTTCTCCTATATCTTCCCTTAATATGCTATTTTATTCTTAAATTTGCATTGTGAATTATAAATTCATTCTCGTTTCAACTATAAATGGCTAAAACTTTATACATATCTGACCTTGACGGCACACTTCTGAACTCCGAAAGTCAAATTTCGGGTCGTTCGGCTCATCTGATTTCAGAGTTGACAGCCCGTGGCGCACTCATTTCGGTTGCCACAGCCCGCACTCCTGCATCGGTAGTGCCGATTATGAATCACGCGCTGACCACTCCCCCGTTCATCGTCATGACAGGAGCCGTTCAATGGTTACGCGATCAACAAGCATATGCCAATCCGGTTTTCATTCAGCCGCTTTTGTTAGAACATATTCTGACAACACTTGCCGAGTGCAACATCACGCCATTTATTTATGCCCTCGACAACGACGACAATCTTTTGCACGTCTATCACCCGGTCGAAATGAACCACAAGGAAAATCAGTTCTACCAGCAACGCCGCGCCCTACCACTCAAAAAATTTCATATCGGCGACAACCTTCCTCCTCGACTCCGTTCAAAAGTGTTGTTGCTCTATACAACAGGTCCGTCAACTGCCATTTATGAGGCAGCCGAACGCCTCAACACCCTGGAATTTCCCTGCTCCGTGTCGGCTTATCCCGATATTTTTGACCCTGCGACAGCACTTATCGAAGTATTTGCGCCCGAAGTCTCTAAAGCTAATGCTGTCAAACAGTTGCAGGAATCACTCAGAGCTGACCGACTCGTGGTTTTCGGTGACAATCTGAACGACCTTTCAATGATGAAAGTGGCTGATGTAGCGGTTGCGGTCGATAATGCAATGCCCGAGGTTAAGCAAAATGCCGATGTGGTTATTGCCGGCAACGATTTTGACTCGGTTGCCCGCTTTATTTCAGCCGATTTCAACGCCTGACGTCTGAACTTTTCGTCTCGCTCCACGTTTCAATTTTATGGAAAAGAAAGAAATTATAAGCCGTGCGCTTCAAACCCTGTCGATTGATGCGCTCAACCCCATGCAGCTTGCTGTTTTGTCGGGTGACGCACGACAAATAATACTTCTCGGTCCGACCGGATCGGGTAAAACTCTTGCGTTTACAATTGCAATGCTCAAAACGCTTGATTCGCCGGGTATCGGACTTCAGGCACTTATACTCGCTCCGTCGCGTGAACTTGCCCTGCAAAGCGGTTCGGTTGTCAGAGCAATAGCTCGCGGATACAAGACCGAAGTTTTCTATGGCGGTCATCCGATGCAGGCCGAAATCGACTCTATCAAAGGTGCCGTTCCCGACATTGTGGTTGCAACACCGGGGCGACTTACCGACCACCTCTCACGCCACACACTTTCGATGGCTCAGATTCGAGCATTTATACTTGATGAATATGACAAAGCCCTCGAACTCGGCTTTCAGGAGCAAATCAAAAAAATTGCACGAGCAATACCGAAACGTCGCCGTCTGACCTTGTTATCATCGGCAACCCGCCCGGCTGAGATTCCAGAATTCATCAATATGGATGATGCTGAGGTCATTGACTTTACCGAACGGACCGAAAGTCCGCGTGACCGTATGGATATCGTCAACGTTATTTCGCCCGTCAAGGATAAACTTGAGACCTTGCGCAACCTCTTGCTGACTTTAAAACCCAATTCCCGTACAATTATATTTGTAAATCATCGCGAAAGTGCCGAACGAGTATATAACGACTTGAAAAAGAATCGTTTTCCGGTCGGGTTATATCACGGCGGACTCGAACAGCGCGAACGAGAGCTTGCCCTCGACCTATTTGCAAACGGCACTACACCGATTCTTGTTTCGACCGACCTTGCATCGCGTGGTTTGGATATCGAGGCAGTTGATTCTGTAATACATTATCATCATGCTACTTCTCCCGAAGCGTGGACCCATCGCAATGGTCGTACAGCCCGTGTTGACTCAGAAGGTACAATCTATGTTATTACCTCGGAAGGTGAAGATATTCCCGATTTTGAAAATTATGACCGTGAGCTAAGTCCGGCACCGACCGATGCGACTCCTGCTCCAGCCAAAATGGCTACACTATTTTTCAATGCAGGTAAACGTGAGAAAATATCGCGTGGCGACATCGCCGGTTTCCTTATGCAACAGTCCGACTTAAAACCTGAACAAGTAGGAAAAATTGATATAAAGGATCATTGGGCGATTGTTGCAATTCCGGCAGAGTCAGTCAAATCGGTATTGGAAAATCTCAAAGGTAAGAAGCTAAAAAATAAGTCGATTAGAGTTTCAACAATTCATAATGCATAATGCGTGATACAGTTCATCATCTTCGAGGATGTAACGGGGGGATGTTCTTTTCTCAGCCAAGGCTCTAACGAGCCATGACTGAGCTAACTATATTGTTGGTCTTCGACCAACCTCAGGCAAATCTCAATCGGTGGACGCTCGTACGTCCTATAAAAAAAGAGGGAGCCTTTGGAGCTCTCTCTTTTTATGATTAACATGCCGGAGACATGGGCTAATAGACGAATTCGAAGTCGTCGATGTACATTGTGCTGCCTTCACCGCCTGCAAAATAGTCGCCACCTTTTGAGGCCGAGCAAACGAGGAGGAGGTAGCAGACTTTTTGGTCTTTCATCGACTCGTAATACTCGATGGGGATAGTAAACTCAATCATATCATCACCCTCGGTTGAATTATGGAATACCATTTCACCATAGGCTATTACGTTTGACGCTGTTTTATCAAACAACTTCGCTGTTTTTGTCCTAACAACGACCGGGAAGTCGGGGTATTCTTTATCTCCTTGAGCATCCATATCATTGTTCAACAAGGCAACGTAGATGATACCTTTATCGGGTTGTCCCTTCTCATATTCAGCCTTTAATGATTCCGGTAAATTACCATCATTACGACTAATAGATGTTGAAATATATTTTACATAACCTTTCAGTGCTTTGGGACGGAAATAGAACGGACGACCCCATCCAAGAATACCATCTGTGCCGTCAGTTTCAAGATATTCTCCAACAAACGCATTACCCGCCGCGAATTTACCGGCACCGAATAGTCCAACAAACTGTGATTCTAATTTTGCAGAATATTTACCGCTATGTTTAATATTCGTGGCAGGAGTTGTAACATTTTTACTCATTGTTGCCGAACCATGATTACCAGAATCCCAGAACATCGGAGAATCTTTATAAAGAAGATTAGGTGTTGTTGTAGTCCAATCTTCAAAATCTCCATTTTGAATTTTGTTATCAGCGGTTATGATGGTTTGAACACTTGAATGACCTTCTACACCATCTTTTGTCCAGACGGTACGATATTCATATTTTGTATTCGGAGTTAAGCCTTCTATGTTGAAAACATAGTCGCCTGCTGCACGGCTTAGCGTTGGTTCTACTCGGCTCCAAGACGATTCAGAGCCGGCTACACGATATTCAAGTGCAGGATTAGAGAATTGGGCAGTTTCGTCCATCAACATTGCAGGAATACGCAATGTGGTAGGAGTAACATTGCCATCCTTGGGATTATCGAAATTTTCAGGGAGACGAACACTAATGATTTCTTCACTGACAACAATTGTCAGTGTAACATCAGATATTCTATGTTTGCTCTTATCATCACTATTGTCTCCACCTCCATTATCTTCCACCTTGATACCTATCTCATAAGTACCATTATCAAGATTATTTATCATAGTCTTTGAGAAGGATATTTTCATTGAAGATAGATTCAACTCGGGATTATAAAATTCTGTTTGATCTTCACGGAAAAACATTCTTTCAATCCCCTTTCCTTTAAGCATTTGTATTTGGGCGTCTCCAGCCTCAACAAGATTTATCTTTTCACCGCTTGATCCAATAAGAGACGACATTAAATCGCCGTACAATTCAACAACTTTGAATTGTCCGACAGCTCCAATTTCAACAATAATATCGTTGTTACATTTACCTCTTGATACAAGAATCGGGTCACTTAACGATGCTCCTTTTTCGCCTTGAATTGTGGGAGGTTGTGCAACAGTATTATTATTGGTAATCAAGTCTAAATCCTGAAGGTCGAGAGCGATAAGCGCACCACCGACAGCAGCAACGCCACCATTATGACTGAATGTAAGAATATACTGGTGACCTTCAGCAACATAATTAATTGTACCTTCTTTAACAAAGCGGTCACCGGTTATTTCAGTTCCGGTCATTTTCCATTTTAGAGTCTCTTCTTTAGGAGATTCGCCCTCTTTAGCTTTGTGGTTTGTCGGCATTACAAACGATGCCACACGAGTATCTTTACCGACAAAAGTACAAGAGCCGCGAGAGTGGCTGATTGTCACCTGATAGTCAGACAATACAGCATCGATACTCTTGTCAATAACGACCGATGCAAAAACATTGGCAAGTGTCAGTCGAAGATTGATCTGAGTATCACCGTTAATCATAAAAGGTTCAGCGGCTTTATAATATCTTGCTGACCAAGAAGCCGACACAGAGTCACCAGCCCAAGCCTCGGCAAGGTACTCACCACCTGCGAGCTGCAACCCTTTACTTGGCATAGTCGATAGTCCGGTATATTTTCTTACGACTCCTTCTCCACTTGAAATCCAAATAATAGTCGAGTTTTTGAGAGATTCCAAATTATAGCTGTAAACGGGTTCGTCAGCACTTTCACCGGCACGGCTTTTGACCTCAACGACCTCAACCTCGCCGATATAGCTCGCATCCATAAACAGCTTACCGCCTTTCATAATGTCTTCTGCTTCATCATTACATGAAGCAAGAGCGACCACTGACAACAGCGATATGTAATATTTTAAACTTTTCATTATCATACTGTTTATAATGCTCTGAATTTGAGTTCAGCTTGTTTTGAATTACCATCTTTATCGGTCACAGTCAGCACAAAAGAGTGATCACCGGGGTAGATACATAATAGTGGAACAAACTGTGTGATGTTAAAATCAATTTTCTTCACATTGGCTCCGGTAACCTCATCTTTGAGAGGGAAACCAAAACCTGTAAGAGCCTCAGTTAAATCTTTACCGTCTTTTGACAATCCTGTAGCAAGATCAAACTCATCAGACAAATTAATACCCTCTAACAATTCAGGTGTCAAGCCCTTATCATGAGACTTAATAATAACCTTTATGCTTTGGAATCCTTTACCACTGTTGATTGTGAGTTTATATTCACGTCCGGTAGTCTCCTCTTTTTTTACATCGTTGACTTTATTAAGGTCAAAATAAGGAGCTTTGCCTTCGGCATTGGGATTTACAATATCAATGCCGGCATCTTCGGGGTCAGAGGGATTTTGAGGATCATCAGGACCTGCCACATCTTCGTGACCGGGGCGGTCAGAATCATCGAGCAGACCTTCTTTAACAGAGATTGTACCGTCAACATCAACCGAGTAAACTTTTACATCGATCTTGATATCACCACGGCTTACAGTACCATTGGGGTCAGAAGTTACATAATCATAGACAATAATACGATGTTGACCGGGGGAAACGCCTGTGATTGTGTGATAAACATCGTTTGTCACATTATTATATGTATAATGCAAAGTAGATACCATTGTATTACTTCCCTCTACATAACGGAAATATCCCGCACGAGTCTCGTCACGGCCAAAATCGAGTTGAACCTGACGACCATCTTCATTTTGCTGATGCATCGCAACAACACTTGTTTTTGCATCATCATCCAAAATATTTTTGAGAGCATCGGTATATTGAACCGTTACCTTCACATTATTAAGATTACAAGGAACCTTGTCGGCTTTAGTTATTTGACCGGCTTTTACCTCAAAATCATATTTACCGGTATAATGAGGTTTTTCCCATTCAGCATAGAGATCTGTCCAGTCGTATGACTCAACCTCAACTCTATATTTACCGACAGGTAAAGTTACAACTTCGGGCATATCACGATATTTCCAGATAGTAGTATTGCTGACAGGCTTGCCGGTAGCTTGATTAACAATTCTGACTTGATAATCAGAGACATCAACATCGTTATTGTTACGGGAAATTACCGGAATATTTGTATTGACATCAAGATCTAATTCGGTCAAGCTGAAACCACCCTCACCATCATTGAAGATAATATTGGGATAACTTTCATCTTTACACCCGCTCAAAAGCAACAGAGCGGAACACATAAATGTAAATGCTTTCAATTTTATATCTTTTTTCATTGCTGTTTCTTGAGTTATGGGTTAATAGATTAGTTCAATATCATCAATATACATTTCAGAACCGGTATAGCGACCGTTAGTCAGATTTCGAGCCGGTGGTGGATCAAGGTTTGATGAATTAATTGAATGACATTCTGAATTATCAGATGATTTAAATTTAACCTGAATATATGCAGCTTTAGCACAATCAACCGGGTATGTCAAATAAAGAGTCTTTTCAGTCCAATTTGGAGCAATACGAACTTCAAATTTATTAGACGCTATAATCTCTTTATTTGAATCATAAATTTCAACCACGGCATATCCATAATCCACTGAATTCTTGGGAGTATATTTATACCAGAACTTCAGACCCGAAGGACGAGAGGTAAACGCATAAGGTTGATAGTCAGCTTGTCGTTCCGCGACATTACAAGTACCGGATAAATATAATTCACCTGGAGTCAAATTATTACATGTTCCCATACCGGAAATTACGGCTGCCGTATTACCTTTTCCCCAACCAACCGTTGAAATAACAGCACATTTTCCATTATGACCATTTGTTTCTTCACGAGTGCCGGAGAACGCATTATATGCACATCCATTTCTGCCATCACCAGTTGATAAGCGATCGCCTCCACCTTCACTGGTTGTTAATTGATTCATTGTTCCCCATACGGTACCTTCCATTGAAAGTCCAGGGTAAGCTATCCACCAATAATCTGTATGGTTTCGTCCTCCATAATTTTGGTCTACACACCAATCGTCCATATTACCATTAGGCAACTGAGTAGCCTTTTCAGTATTTACCTCAACAATATCTTCTGTTACACAGAGTTTACCATCGGCATTCTCTGCAGTTTTTGATGCCCGAGCCTGGATTTCATAGTTTGTTCCGGGGGTGAGATCTGTTAAGGTAATAGTCGCAGCTGCACTACCTGCAGGAACAGGAGTAGATTGAACCTTAGTCCAAGCATTCTCGCCTTCACCTTTTTTACGGGCATAAATCTCGATTGTGTTTCGGTCGATTCCAGCCATTTCAAGGTGAACTTTTGCTTGTTTTGCGAAAGTATTCAATCCGTCCGAGTCAAATTCTTTATCAAACTTCATATATGAACCAACACGCTTAAACACAACATCATTTGAAACCTTGTTACCGCAATGAGCATGGAGCTTAACATCCTGAGAAGTAGCAGGAACTTTAACATAAGCACACAACTGGAATTTGTCGTTTCCGGGATAAAAAGAACTTGCCGGTGACTGCTCAATATTCAACACCTTAGCCGGACGCCAATTGCCATTTTCATCGACATATTCAAAACGTAACTGATCGGCAAACTGAACACCTCCACTATAGCGGACATGGACGTGGGCTTGATCTTCAAACAAACCAAGAGCCAAATCGGTTCCATTGGTTGAAGTCAATCTAAGTTCAAGTTCGATTGGTTTCAAGTTCAACGTCATCGGTGCTGATTCACGACCAAAACGGTCGGTAGCCACTACCGTAAATGATGTTATATCTGTATCATTGATATATCGGATTGATTTGAGGATAGTACCAAAGTCAATAATACCCATTTGATCGGGATTATTCCAAAGTCCGAAAACCTCAAGTCCATAATAGCTAAGGAGTTCCTTGTCTTCTTCACTTATACCCATAAGTTCAATCTCCTTAGGGAAGAAATGGTCGTCAGAACCCTCGATACACAAAGCTCGAGAGGTGGTCTGAAGTTTTACAGACTGCAAACCTCCCATCGCGATGATTTGAACGTCAAGTTCTTTATCGTATGGCAAACTCTCGATAAAATCAACAGGAGCATTTCTCTTCGGGTCAAATCCGCGAGCCACAAGATATGGAACCGGTATGACATCAATATCTTTAGACAAGTCAATAGGCCTTGTCATTGGAATCGTTTTATCGTTATATGACACATTCAACTCTGCCACTCCAAACTGAGCATTAATATCGAAAGTTACCTTATAAAGGTGCTGCGGTTCGGCATCAAACTGGGGCAGAGTCACAGACCCGGGTTTGCCGTCGGGTCGAACGAAGTGAACGGTAACCGATGTTGATCCCGGCTTAACGAACAGGTTTCCATCCTCATCTAACTCAGGAACACGGTAGGTTTTGCCACTTGCCGAGTTGAGTTCGCAGTAATATTCTTTCATATACACCTTAAACCCTGAGGTATAATCTACTTGGACGATACAGTTGGCAAGCGACGCCGTTAAATCAACCGGAGTAGCCTCATTGGTAAACACTTCAATATTGGCTTTACCTTCAAATGCGGGTTTGTCGATACCTTCTTCTGAAGCATCGCCACAAGAAGCAGTTACAGCATATTTACCAATAGGGAATTTATAGGCGGTAGGGAATTTATCAGCCGATTGATAGCTGAAAACGTGCTTGCCTGATTCGTGTTCAAGTTTAATCTTTAATTGGTCGGTGGTAACTGTGCCGAGAACATCTTCAACCGTGCCTCGACTTTCCACACTATTAATCACATGACTGTCAACACCGAGTTTAATAGCGATTCCGCCATGTCCCTGAACGACAGTGTCATCGCCACATCCATTTAGCATCAAAGCTCCGGCTATTGTCAAAGCTCCGGCTATTAGTGTTCTAATTCTATTTTTCATTTTTCAATGATTGGTTCGTAAATGATTGCGCACTGCATCATGACGGACAGTCAAGAGGTTAGTACACAATATCCAATTTGCAAAGATACACAATTTTCTGTAAAATTGCTCTATTTAAGTCAAATATTTAACATTTCCACCAAAATATTCGACTTTTCAACCAACAAAAAGTCACAGATTTAACATTTGGATTGCAAAATGTCAAAGGTTTGATAGTTAAAAGATTGAGCCGACAGGTCAAATCAGACCAATTGGGCTAATCAGCCATATTTATCTAATTCTTAGTATTTTAGCTCAAGTGTTACCTTTTTATGAAAAACGGCTGTTTTGGCATTGTAATTTTGCAGTGTCAAAACGATTTAACCCATTTTTCCCATAAATTCTTAATCATTTAAAACTATGTTTTCTCACACTGAAAGCCTTGAAGAACAGGCACAAAAACTTACAAGCGTACAAGCAGAGCAAACTGCTGACCCTCAACCGGTCAAACCGGTAGCAGACTCCACCGAACAACAACACGATTCCACCGAACCATCTGTTGATGAGCAGGTTTCCCAACATGTTGAGCCGACATCGGATCTTATCGCCGAAGCCGAAATGCGCGGTTTTCAACGTGCAATGGCACTCCGTGCCGAAGAACTTTTCAATCGCCCGACTTCCGATGCTCCAACTTTTCCCAAACCCGACCCCGACGAATCAGCAGCATCTGATGTTGTATTCCTTGCCCGTGTCAGACGCAGCGTTTGGGATTAGTCAATTCATAATACTTAATTTTTTTGCAATAACGCCAATGGCGATTATTTAATATTCATAATTCTTTAAACCTTTAACTAAAATTTATTATGTCACAAACCTCAATTATTGGCAATGCCATCGTTAACAATCCTGCAACCCTCAACACCGTAACCGAGGTATCACCCGATCTTCTTCTCAACGAGATTGACAGCCGTCTTGTCAAAATTCGTCCCATGTCAACACCCATTGACCAGATTTCACGTTTCGCCGCCAACCGCAAAGCAAGAAGCATGGTTGTCGATTACTACTCGGTTGACACTCGACCATCTTCGTTCTTCGTCAAAAAACTTGACGGGATTTACAGCGGCCTCACTCCCCTCCCCCATTATGAACTTCAGGTTGACAAAGGTCCTATAC
>JAIDRE010000077.1 GCA_029061925.1 Muribaculaceae bacterium
TAAAGATGTCGGTTTAACATCCTTTTACATAAATTTCTATCAAAATTACTTGTATAGGTCAGAGTAAACGACGATGATTTTTTTGCGTAGATTCTCGTTCTCAGCCAAGGCTCTGACGAGCCATGACTGAGTTAAAAAGAGTTGTTGGTCTTCGACCAACCTCCTATATCAAGCGGATGGATAAGCACTATACCTACAAATCAACATATAGCTATGCAACCTCGAAGAGGTTGAATTCTTATAGCACAGTCATGGCTCGAAGAGCCTTGGCTGTGTAAGGGATCACACCCAAATTACATCCTCGACGAGGATGAACTTGCCATTTTACCTCGGCACTCCCTCACTTCATTCGGTCGTACCGGGTTAACTATACTTCGTCGGTTTCACCGACTCCACGTCCACAAAAAAAGAGCTAAACCAAAATTGGTTTAGCTCCTTTATGAGATTTGTCGTGATTACGTATCAGAGGGCATTTTGGATTTCCTCTTCTTCGCCGACAGGGATGTCAGTGTTGACATTGCGGCTGCCGATGAAGGCATAGAAAAGGAGGTAGGCAAGCATGGCGATTACGAGCCAGTATGAAGCGAGATAGCCTACTTTGCCTGCGATTGCTTCCTGGATAAGCGGCATCACACCACCACCAACTACCATCATCATGAAGATGCCTGATGCTTTAGCGGTGTATTTGCCGAGGCCTTCAACAGCGAGGTTGAAGATACCACCCCACATAACAGAGGTGCAGAGTCCGCAAAGAACGAGAAGTGCTGCGCTCACAGGCACCAAAGCTGTTGTGAAACCATCTTCTACGCTATATGCGGGCATTGAAATACGTGCATCTGAGGGCATGCAAATTGCCAAAAGGATAAGAACGATACCAACCGCCGATACAACAATAAGCTGAGTGCGACTTGATACTTTGCCCGAGATAACGCTCGAAATGAGACGGCCGCAAAGCATAAGCAACCAGTAAACAGCGGCTACAGTACCGGCTACGGCAGCAGCATTTTCAGTGATACCCGAAGCAGCACTGTCAGATAGATAGAAAATCAAAACACCGGGAATACCAACCTCAATACCAACATAGAAGAAGATACCGATCACACCGAGAACAGTGTGGCGGAAACTCCAGGGGCTATGAGACATTTTAACGTTACTTACCGAATTAGTTTGCTGGGGTTCAGGAATTTGAACAAACCAGATAACGAGGAATGCAACAACAAATACACCCATTGCGATGAACAAGAGCGGAAGCACGTCGTTCATGCCGGTTGATGCTGTAATCTGACCGATAAGGATTCCGACCAAGAGCGGAGTTAGAGTAGCGGCGAGTGAGTTGCACGAACCACCGATTTGGATGAACTGGTTTCCGCGGTTACCGCCACCACCAAGATTGTTGAGCATGGGGTTTACAACTGTGTTGAGCATACAAACACAGAAACCGCAGATGAATGCACCGAGGAGATAGATTACATAGTTAAGGTGAACCATATTTTCACCAACAGCAAACACGTTGGTTTCAAGACCAACCTGGCTTGAGAGGAACTGGAGGAAAAGACCGAAAATTCCAATTGCGATAGCTAAAAGAGCAGTCTTTTTGTATCCGATTTTTACGAGAAGATTACCTGCCGGAATACCCATGAAAAGGTAGGCAAGGAAGTTCATCATGTTACCGACCATGCCCGACCAGTCATACTGGTTTTTCCAAATTGTACCGAACGGAGCGGCAAGGTTGGTCACAAAAGCGATCATGGCGAAAAGGAAAAACATCGTTACAATAGCGATGTTGGCTCCTTTTACTTTGGCTTGAGTAGCTGTGTTAGTTGACATTGTGATTGTTTATTTAAGTTTATAAGTATATTTTCAGGTATTTAACGGGTACCAAAAATATCGGTTCCGATGCGCACATGAGTAGCCCCTTGCTTGATGGCAAGTTGATAGTCGCCGCTCATTCCCATCGAGATAATGTCGAAGCGTCTTAAATCGGGAGTTATTTCAAGAATTTTACGTCGTGTATCGGCAATGAGCTTGAAGTCAGCCTCAATGCGGGCAACGTCGTCGGTGTTTGACGCCATACCCATCACGCCACACAAATGAGTAGCCTTGAGGTTTTCAAACTTACGATCACGAAAGTAGTCAAGAAGCTCGTCGGGAGAAAATCCGAACTTAGTTTCTTCCTGAGCCACATGGAGTTGGAGCAAGACATCAGTAACAATGCCCTTACGAGCCGACTCCTCGTCAATCAAATTGAGAAGTCGTTCTGAATCGACACTTTCAATCATCGAAACGTTGCCGACAAGCTTGCGCACCTTGTTGGTTTGCAGGTGGCCAATAAAATGCCACACGATATCGTCGGGGAAAGCCTCGACTTTTTCGAGCAACTCATCAACGCGACTCTCACCAAAGATGCGTTGCCCGGCTTCGTATGCCTCGGCAACCATCCCGGCAGGGTGAAACTTAGATACGGCTACGAGATTAACGTTCAAAGGGTCAAGCTCGTGGTGATATCTCAGAATATTCTGTTTGATGTCAACGTTTGCCGACATTATCAATCTTTTTTAACGTCGTAAACATCCATGAGCATGGTCTCGCTGATCGACTGAATTTCAAAGTCGCCGAGTGTTCCTTTCATACCCTCCATAAAGTTGTCGTATGCACCTTTAAAGTCGTTAGCAGCAACAAGTACCTGGCTGATAGACTTTTTCTCGGCAGCTGTTTTCTCATCGATTGTGATGAACGCAACTTTTACGAGATACCAACGATCGGTTGAGTCATCACGGAAAATTTCAGAGATTTTTGTACGTTTAACGGTTGAAACCGAGAATTCACCCGAAATATAGGGGGTCATTTCTTCGATAATGCGAGCTTCGGCTTCGGTAAACGAAAGAGCATCAACCAAATATGGTTCGGTCACTTTCTTAACCGCACCGTTTTCCTGCATTTTATCGAATTTGATTTTACATTCAAACCACTGTGACATAATATGTTATCGATTAAATTAGTTACTTGTATATTTTCATTTACATATTGTGTGAGCAAAATTACGATTTTTTATTTTACCTTACAAATCAATATCAATAAAATTACTGACATAAAAAATTAGCACTTTTCAGCAAAAATTCCTAACTTTGCAACAACTATGCTCATGTAATGAATTTGATTCCACAAATAGTGATTAGTGGTTTACTCATCGGCATCCTCATCTCGGCGCCGATGGGTCCAATCGGTATGCTCTGTATTCAGCGCACCTTGGACAAAGGACGTTGGCCCGCATTTTTCACCGGTATCGGGGCTGCCTTATCTGACCTGATCTACTGTTTGCTTGCGGGATTGGGCATGTCATTCATCACTGATTTTATTTCGGCTAAGCAAGCCCTGTTACAACTTTTGGGTAGCATAGTCCTTGCCGGATTTGCATTTTATCTGTTCCGCAAAAATCCGACACGATCTCTCCAAAGTCAAACCGTACAACGTAAACGTAACCTTTTTACCGATTTCGGAACCGGATTTCTGTTCACATTCTCCAACCCGTTGATTTTGTTCTTTATCATCGGACTTTTTGCTCGATTTAACTTCCTTGTACCCGAATATTTGTATTATCATTACATAGCAGGCTATGCCGGAATCTTTGGCGGAGCATTGCTGTGGTGGTATCTGATTACATTTTTTGTCAACAAAGTGCGCGCCCATTTCAACGTGCGATCGATGTGGATTCTCAACCGAGTAATCGCCATCATCCTCTTTATAATGGCTGCATTTGGTTGCGTCATGAGCATAAAAAGTTTTATATCTTAAGCCTATGAACACTTCTGCTCCACTCATAGTTCCGTTTATCGAAACGCTTGATTCTGACAATCTTAACGAGGTTGCTAAAGTTTTGCAAGATAACGGGTCTCCGACATCTATCGACTCGGTTAACTGGAAAGATCAATATCCCTATCATCCGCTTACCTCTTTTTATATCGGTCATAACGGAAAATATATTTTCATCGACTTTTTTGTCAGATGTAACTACCTTCGTGCGGTTAACACGGCAAACAATTCGCCCGTTGCCCAAGACTCGTGTGTTGAATTTTTCGTGTCACCGACCAATGACAACTTCTATTTTAACTTCGAGGTTAACTGCATCGGCGCAATCAACGCATCGTGCCGATCAGAGCGCAACAATCCGACCCGTCTCAACGATGAGCAGCTTGCCCGAGTGCTTCGTTACTCATCGTGTGGCTCCAAGCCGTTCAACGAGGTTGAAGGCTTGTTTTCGTGGAGCATAACCCTTGCAATTCCTTTTGATTTGCTTGGAATTGAATACCAAGGAGAGCCAATCGAGATAAAAGCCAACTTCAACAAATGTGCGTCGGCAACCTCTCAACCCCACTTTCTCTCGTGGGCGCCAATTGACACTCCAAAACCCGATTTTCATCAACCCCATTGCTTTGGTCGCGTGATCATCGCCGGCAAATAAAATTATAAACGTCACTTAACAACCTAAATAAATCAAAATAACAAATGAAACTTTTTGATGTATATCCCCTTTTTAACATTGAAATAGACCGTGGCAAAGGTTGTCACGTATATGATAATAAAGGAACTGAATATCTTGACCTTTATGGCGGACATGCCGTAATTTCAATCGGTCACAGCCATCCCCATTATCTCGATGCACTGTCAAAACAGGCTGCCAAGCTCGTTTTCTACAGCAACTCGGTTATCAATCCCCTTCAGGTCAAATTGGCTGAACGTCTCGGCAAAGTCGCAGGCATCGACGATTATCAGCTTTTCTTGATTAACTCGGGCGCCGAGGCTAACGAAAATGCCATCAAACTCGCTTCATTTGTAACCGGACGCAAACGCATCATTGCGTTTGGCAAAGCATTCCACGGCCGTACATCGGCTGCTGTCGAAGCTACCGACAATCCTAAAATTCAGGCACCCGTCAACAGCAATGACAATGTAACCTTCCTCCCCCTCAACGACATTGAGGCTGTCAAAAAAGAGCTTGCCAAAGGTGATGTTGCCGCTGTAATCGTTGAAGGAATCCAGGGTGTCGGTGGTATCCGTATCGCTGAAGACGATTTCCTCAAAGAACTCCGTAAAGTAACTAAAGATGCCGGAACAATGCTCATTCTCGATGAAATTCAGAGCGGTTACGGTCGTTCAGGACGATTCTTTGCTCATCAATATTCGGGAATCAAACCCGATATGATCACTATGGCAAAAGGTATTGCAAACGGCTATCCGTTCGCTGCCGTTGCAATCGCCAATGATATCAAACCGGTTTATGGTCAGCTCGGAACAACCTTCGGTGGCAACCACCTCGGATGTGCCGCCGCTCTCGCCGTTCTCGATGTTATCGAAGATGAAAAATTGATTGAGAATGCTGAAAAAGTCGGTCAATATCTCATCGACAATCTCAAAGGACTCCCCGGTGTTAAAGAAGTTCGCGGTCGCGGTCTTATGATCGGTATCGAAATGGAACGCGATGCTAAAGAATTGCGTCGCCGACTCATTTTTGACCAACATATTTTCACCGGAGCAGCCGGCACAAACATCATCCGTCTATTGCCACCGCTCTGCGTGACAAAAGAAGACGCCGACCGTTTTATCGAGAGTTTCAAAAAAGAGCTAAAGAACGAAGGATATGTCGGTTAACCGTGTCATATTAGTAGGCAACGTCGGTGCAAAACCGACCGTCAAAATGGTTGAGGGCGGAATGGTTGCGACCTTTTCGCTCGCCACAACCGAGCCTCCTCAAACGACTTCAACCGGTGCGGTCATTCCTGAACGAACCGAGTGGCATCGACTTGTCGTATGGGGTCAAAATGCCGAATTTACTGACCGTTACATCGACAAAGGTTGCCGCCTTTACGTTGAAGGGAAGCTGAGAACTCGCACCTGGCAAGACACCAATGCGCTCAAACACTCAGTTACCGAAATTCTCGTTGACAAGCTTGAAATTTTACAGCGACCAACATCAAACTAAGACTTAATTACCAAATCAATATCACATTTCATGAAAAAAAGTAAACAAAAAAATGTCGTTCAATCGGGAGCGGCGTTGAATCAGACCGATTCAATCCCTGCTGCTGAACTCGACCCGGTAGAATTGCCCGAAAACGCGTTCCGCGAACTCGGTGCCAATGAATCATACCGTCCGATGATGCACCCTGAGCGCGACTATCAGGAAGTGACCCCCTACTCAGTCGGTATGGGTCTTCTCTTAGCCGTAATATTCAGTGCGGCAGCCGCCTATCTCGGCTTGAAGGTAGGACAAGTTTTTGAAGCTGCAATTCCTATTGCAATTATCGCCGTCGGACTATCGGGCGCACTCAAGCTAAAAAATCCGATGGGTCAGAATGTTATCATCCAGTCGATTGGTGCGTGCTCGGGCGTAATCGTTGCCGGTGCAATCTTCACCCTCCCTGCCCTCTACATTCTACAGGCAACCTATCCCGAAATCACCGTTAACTTCCTCGAAGTGTTCCTCAGCTCGCTATTTGGCGGTGTGCTCGGCATTTTGTTCTTCATCCCCTTCCGTAAATATTTCGTAAAAGATATGCACGGCAAGTATCCTTTCCCTGAAGCAACCGCAACCACTCAGGTTCTTGCAAGCGGACAGGCAGCCGGCAGCAACGGACAGGCTAAAACGCTCGTTATCGCATCATTGATCGGCGGTCTTTATGACTTCATCGTTGAAACATTCGGTTGGTGGGCAGGAACAGTATCGACCTACGCAACTCAGTGGGGTCAGGCACTTGCAGCCAAAACCAAACTGGTGTTCAGCTGCAACGTCTCGGCTGCCGTTCTCGGTTTGGGATATATCATCGGTATCAAATATGCGTTTATCATCTGTGCAGGTTCATTCTTTGTTTGGTGGGTTTTGATTCCGGTTATGGGATCGTATGGCGCACCCAACATCTGCGTTATGAGCCCCGACATGATTTTCTCTAACTATGCCCGCATGATCGGTATCGGTGGTATCGCTATGGCAGGTGTGCTCGGCATCATCAAATCGTGGCCCATAATTACCCAGGCTGTCGGTCTCGCCCGTCGCGAGTTCAAAGGTCAGGGCGAAGGCGCAAAAGTTCAGCGCTGGCAAATGGATATCTCAATGAAACACATCGTGTTCTTCATTGCCATCGCTTTGATTGCCGTATTCTTTTTCTTCTATATCGGTGTTATCCATAACTTCGTTCAGGCTCTCGTAGCATGGATTGTTGTGGTTATTATCGCATTCCTCTTTACAACCGTAGCGGCTAACGCAATCGCCATTGTTGGTACAAACCCTGTTTCGGGTATGACCTTGATGACACTCATCGTTGCATCTGCAATTCTCGTTGGCATTGGTCTTAACGGAACATCTGGTATTGTTGCATCAATGGTTATCGGTGGCGTTGTCTGCACCGCCCTCTCTATGGCTGGTGGTTTTGTAACCGACTTGAAAATCGGCTACTGGCTTGGAACAACCCCCAAACGTCAGGAACAGTGGAAATTCCTCGGTACTCTCGTTTCGGCAGCTACTGTCGGCGGTGTGATGCTCGTGCTCAATCAGGTTTATGGCTTCACCGGTCCAAACGCTCTCGTAGCACCTCAAGCCAATGCTATGGCTAAGGTTATCGAACCGTTGATGATGGGTGGCGAAACTCCCTGGATTCTTTACATGGCAGGTGTTGTACTTGCCCTCATTCTCAACTGGCTTGGCGTTCCGCCCTTGGCATTCTGCCTCGGAATGTTCATCCCCTTGCAGCTCAACACTCCGCTTCTCGTGGGCGGTGCTATCGCATATTTTGTTGAACGTTCAACCAAAGATAAAGAACTCGCAGCCGCTCGTCGCGACCGAGGTACACTCATCTCGTCAGGTCTCATCGCCGGTGGTGCACTCTTTGGTGTGTTCGCTGCTCTCACCCGCTTCTTTGGCTTTGAATATGTAGCCGGAATTGACACTACCACCCTCCAGATCGGTGGATGTATCGCTTACGCACTCTTAATCATCTATCTCGTTTGGGATAGCTGCAACGCAAAGAAAAAATAATCTATCGTGCCGGCGATTGAACTGAATAAAAAATCAATCAACAGGCAAATATTGGCGCTCGCCGTGCCATCGATTATTGCCAACATCACCACTCCGCTTTTAGCGTTGGTCGATACTGCCATAGTCGGTCACATGGGGAGCGCCATGTTTATTGCAGCCATCGCGCTGGGCGGGTCGGTGTTCAACATGATTTACTGGCTCTTCAACTTCCTGAGAATGGGCACAAGCGGCATCACGGCTCAGGAATTTGGACGCGGAGCCGATGGTTACACATCGGAGACACTCACCCGATCGCTTTTGATTGCACTGACTGTCGGCATTACATTAATAATATTAAGACATCCGATTATTTCGGTCGCTATCAACTTTATGGATCCCGACCCGGCAACCGCCGACATTGCCCGCACCTACTGTTATATTCTGATCTTCGGCGCACCGGCTCTGTTGGCGTCGTACTCATTTACAGGATGGTTTATCGGGATGCAGAACTCCAAAGCAACGATGTGGATTTCACTATTAATTAATGTGACCAACATCGGGGCAAGCCTGTTGCTGGTTTATTGGCTCAATTTCGGAATCAAAGGTGTTGCATTCGGCACGCTGACAGCTCAATGGACAGGAGCAATCGCAGCCTTCTTGATGGCTCGTCTCAACGGTTACCGATTTAAGCAACAAGGCGGTCAGCCTATTTTTGACCGAAAGAAAATCGAACAATTCTTCTCGATCAACTTTCATATTTTCCTGAGAACAATCTGTCTGATCGCCGTTACAGTATGGTTTACACGAACCGGCGCACGTCAAGGCACGCTGATGCTGTCGGTCAACGCACTGTTGATGCAGTTTTTCGTGATATTCTCATATTTTATGGATGGATTTGCGTTTGCAGGCGAAGCGTTGACCGGGAAATCAATCGGTGCAGGCGACAAATCGTTGATGAAATTGACAGTCAAACATCTTTTTGGCTTCGGCGTCGGGCTATCTATATTGTTTTCACTACTTTATACTGTCGGTGGAGACTTAGTTCTAAACATTTTGAGTAACGAACAATATGTTTTACAAGCTACGAGCGATTTCAGATGGTGGGTTGTGACAGTTCCGCTCGCCGGGTTCTCGGCTTTTATATGGGATGGAATCTATATCGGAGCAACACAGACAAAATGGATGCTCACGGCTGTTTTCAGTGCAATGGTTGTATTTTTCACGATTCTGGCGATTGCCTACCCGACAATGGGAAATCACGGATTGTGGCTTGCATTTATTAGTTACCTTATAATCAGAGGTTTAGTACTAACCTTGACCTATCATAAAATTGAACGCGTACATTTTTATCATCAAAAATGATAAAACTCCCAAAATAAATTGTATCTTTGTAATATCAAATCCTTATTCTAACATCACTTATGATTAAGAGCGTATTAGAAGATGTCGTGAGCAAAGACCTTGCCGCTCTTTGGACTCTTTTAGATAACGAAGAAAAGCGTCGGATTGTCGATGCCTTTACCATTCATAACTTTAAAAAGAACCAGGTAATCTATGCCGAAAACGACAAACCCGAATTTATTTGGTGCCTCCTCAATGGCAAGGTAAAACGTTATAAAGACGGTGCCGGTGGTCGCCAGCAGATTCTCCGATTAATCAGACCTGTGCAATATTTTGGCTATCGTGCCTATTTTGCCAATGAACCATACGTGTCGAGTGCGGCAGCGTTTGAGCCTTCGGTTATCGGGTCAATACCGATGTCGCTTGTAGAGGAGATGATCAATCATAACATGAAACTCGCATGGTTTTTTATTCACGAGCTCTCGCGCAACCTCGGCGGTAGCGATACAAAAATTGTCAACCTCACCCAAAAACATATTCGCGGACGACTTGCCGAAGCCTTAATTATACTGAAAGATAATTATGGTTATGAGCCTGACAATTCGACCCTTAACATATATATGGCACGTGAAGACCTCGCCAATCTGTCAAATATGACAACCTCTAACGCCATACGCACGCTGTCAAGTTTTGCCGAAGACAAACTGATAGTTGTCGATGGTCGTAAAATCAAAATACTTAACGAAGATATGCTCCGCAACATCAGCAAATATGGCTGATAGAGCAAAACAATATTACTCCTATGCCGGCTGATTATAGACGTAAACCTGAATGGCTTAAAATAAAACTTCCCCGCGGTGTCAAGGCTGCAAGCGTTGTCGGTATGCTCAACGATCGATGCCTTCACACGATTTGCACCAGCGGAATGTGTCCCAACAAAGGTGAATGTTGGGGTAACGGAACTGCAACATTTATGATTGGCGGTAACATCTGTACGCGCAACTGCCGATTCTGTAACGTAACAACCGGTCATCCCCTCCCCCTCGACCCGAAGGAAATTGACAATATCGTCAAGTCGATTAAGGAGTTAAATCTCAAGCATGCGGTCATCACATCGGTTGACCGTGACGATTTACCCGATGGTGGTGCCGCTCACTGGGCATCATTAATCAGAGCCTTGAAAAAGGAATGTCCCGGCGTGACAATGGAGGTGCTGATTCCTGATTTTAACGGCGACCTCTCGCTGGTCGATATGATAATTGCCGAGAAACCTGATGTTATTTCTCACAATCTTGAGACTGTCCGCCGACTTTCGCCCCAAGTGAGATCAAAAGCGACTTACGACCGTTCGCTCTCGGTTATCAAGCACATAGCCGACAGCGGAATACGCTCAAAATCAGGTATTATGCTCGGACTCGGCGAAACTCCCGAAGAAATTTATGAAACGATGGACGATCTCCGTGCTGTGGGTTGCGAAGTTATGACTATAGGCCAGTATCTTCAGCCTTCAGAAAAGCACTACCCTGTTCAAGACTACATTCATCCTGACATCTTTGCTCAATATGGCGAAGTCGGACGTCAAAAGGGGTTCCGTCACATCGAGAGTGCGCCGATGGTTCGTTCAAGTTATCACGCTGAGCGTCACGTTCATTAAACCTGTTCTGATGTTTCCTAAAGTAGAATTTATCGATTGTGGAATCAAGCCCTATCGCGAAATGTGGGACATGCAACTCACGTTGTTCAACGAGCTTCTTGCCTTAAAGCGAGAGAAAAAGCCGATTGAACAGGAGTATGTTTTGATGGTCGAACATGAGCCGGTTTATACAATGGGGCGTCATGCCAACCCTGCCAATATGCTTATTTCCCGAGAGATGCTGCAACAAGACGGCATTGAATGTATCAACATTGAGCGCGGTGGCGACATTACATTTCATGGGCCCGGTCAACTCGTGGTATATCCGATCATCGACCTTCAGGAGCACTATGTCGGTGTAAAACAATATGTATGGATGCTTGAGGAAACTGTCATCCGCACCCTTGCAAAATACGGTATCAAAGGCGAGAGAATCGAGGATGCTACCGGCGTATGGATCGGCAAAGGGACTCCCGGAGAGCGTAAAATCTGCGCCATCGGTGTCAGAGTGAGCCACTCAATCACAATGCACGGTTTCGCCCTTAACGTCTCAACCGATCTCAACTATTTCAACCGCATCAATCCCTGCGGTTTCATCGACAAAGGCGTAACCTCTATCGAAGCCGAACTCCACAAAAAAGTTGACATTAATTCGGTCAAATACGATATTCAATCAATCCTCAACGCTCTTCTAAACGAATAAAAAACTCGATTAACCTGGGGTTAATCGAGTTTTTATTTCATCAGGGAAATCGAGATTTAACAAGATTAATCTCGATAATCAAAGGAGTTTATTTTTCTATCTGAGCTTTCACTTTTGCAAGGGCGCGGTCGTATATCTTTTGAGCTTTTGCGCGCTTTGCCGGAGTAGTGGCGTTTTGAACGGCATCATAGAGTGCCCAAAGGTTAGCATCTTTAACAGCGGCTTTTTGAGCAGTAGTAAAAGCTTCAGCTTTTGCTTCGGCTTCTTTTTCATCAGCTTCGGGAGCGTAGGCATGCTTGTAGCCTTTAACATCGTTCCAATGACCACGGGTAAAATCGGGGAAAGCGACAGCTGCCGAGTTATTATCCATTGAGAGTGAGCCGAGTTCGGCGAGCGAACACCATTCGGCAAGGTCATAGACATCCATGTCGAGGGGCAATCCATTCTGGAGGCAATAAACCAAACGTGCATCCATAAAGAAGTCCATACCTCCGTGACCACCAACTTTTTTAGCAAGTTCACCATACTTGGTGATGATGGGGTGACGATATTTTTCACGGAGTGCATTCATCTCTGCCTCAGGCATGAAGCCATGAGATGTGAGATTGTCAATCTTTGGCGCATTACCGGTTGCTTTGAGTTGGGCTACGTCAACAGCAATACCCTGAGTAGGATATTTATTAGCAAAGCCTTTGGTTCCGGTAAGTTGATAAAGACGATTATAGGGTTGTGGACTCATTACATTATGTTGAATCTCAACGACTTTACCGTTGGCAGTACGCATAAGAGTTGTTGTATGGTCTCCATTGCGGTAATTGTTACATTCTTTACCGGTCTTTTTCTCAACATATTCCTTGCCGTGAACGCTTTTAGTGTCCATTGCTGTAAGGGTTGTAAAACGGTCACCACGGTGAATATCCATTACTTGAGCAACCGGACCGAGTCCATGTGTAGCATAAAGATCTCCACGGTTTTCCATATTGTATTTCATACGCCATCCAAGTTTATCAGGGTCGGTTTCCGGATTTTTCCAGTAGTGCTCCCAGAATTCATCAAGATTATGGATGTATGCACCCTGAGCACGGAGAACTTCACCAAACACACCTTGCTGAGCCATATTGAGCGCATCGAGTTCAAACCAATCATAGCAACAGTTCTCGAGAATCATACAATGTTTGCGATTTTTTTCAGAAAGATTGATGAGTTCCCAACACTGTTCAAGATTCATTGCTGACGGCACCTCGATTGCAACATTCTTATCATTTTCGAGAGCCGACTTAGCCACGGGAAAGTGGTGATCCCAATCAGTAGCTACATAGACGAGATCTATATCATCGCGCTTACAAATCTCTTCATAGCCATTTTCACCGGAATAGATATCAGCAGGTATCAGTCCGGCATCACGGAGATATTTCTGGCATTTTTCAGCACGAGCCTGATCATAGTCACAAAGAGCCACGACTTCGACACCCGGTATTTGAGCAAAGCGTTTCACAGCACCGGGTCCACGCATTCCAAGACCGACAAATGCGACTCTGACTTTGTCCATTTTGGGGACTGTCAATCCAATTACGTTTTCCTGGTCGGCGGGACGTTCGGGGGTGTCAACCACGATAGTACCCTTATCCCAATGCCATGTGGTTGAAGGAGATAAAGACTGTGCAACTGCAGTGGTTGTACCAACTATAGCAGTTGCACTGACGAGCATAGCGCCAAAGATTTTTGAAAGGTTCATAATGTTTGATTATAGGTTATTTTTATCCAGGTTTCAAAGTTAGTAAAATTTTTAACAAAAATCAAACAGAATGATAAATAGACGAAAAATATCATTAATTTTGTAGCGAAAATCAAACAATTATAAATTCGGAATGTCATGAAAGACTTCTCTAACATTGTCAGTCAATTTGCCGTAGAAGGCTCCATCGAAGCAGTCAAACCGCTCGGGAATGGTTTGATTAATGACACATTTATAGTAAAAACCGCCGAGGATTCAGTACCCGACTACGTTTTGCAACGTATTAACCATCAAATCTTTACCGATGTAAATACGCTACAGGACAATATCATGGCAGTGACTGCCCATATCCGTCGCAAGCTCACCGAAGCAGGCGAAAAAGATATTGAACGCAAGGTGCTACAATTCATTCCGCTAAAAGGAGACCTGGCAAAGACCTATTTCTTTGATGGTGAGTCATATTGGCGCATGATGATGTTTATCCCTCGTGCTCACACTCTTGAGGCAGTCAACCCCGAGACATCACGCTTTGCCGGAAAGGCTTTCGGAAATTTCCAGGCAATGTTAGTAGATATAGACAAGGAGCTGAAAGAGAGTATTCCTGACTTCCACAACATGGAGTTCAGACTGAAACAGTTGCATGATGCTGTCAAGGCTGATCCGGTTGGTCGTGTTAAAGAGGTTAAACCGTTACTTGATGAATTGGAGTCACGCGCTGAAGATATGTGCAAGGCAGAACGACTTTATCGCGAAGGCAAACTTCCGAAACGCATCTGTCACTGTGATACAAAGGTTAACAATATGATGTTTGATGAAGATGGTCGCGTACTCTGTGTGATTGACCTCGACACCGTGATGCCTTCGTTCATTTTCAGCGACTATGGTGACTTTTTGCGAACAGCAGCCAACACTCTCGCAGAGGATGACCCCAACATTGCCGGTGTAGAATTTAACATGGATATTTTCCGAGCATTCACCGAGGGTTATCTCTCATCAGCCAAAGACTTTCTTAGTCCCATTGAAATTGAAAACCTCCCATATGCCGCCGCCCTGTTCCCCTACATGCAGGCTGTCCGCTTCCTAACCGACTACATCAACGGCGACACATATTATAAAATAAAATATCCCGATCACAACCTCGTCAGGACCCGCAACCAGTTCAAGCTCTTGCAAAGCATCGAGGCTCATACCCCCGAAATGAAAGAGTTTATCAAACAAAAGTTAGAACAATTTTGATTTAGCGAGATTTTTTAAATTATATCCCCACTCCTTGCCAAAACTTTATACACTTCAAAAAATATCTCAGATACGTTTATTATCTTTGCAGTTATAAAAAACTAAACCCGATAGCTTGAAAAATCAGGGGCTACCGGGAATCAACACTACAAAAGTAGTGAAAATATTTTTGACAGCAAAATATTAGACAAAAAATATGAAACAAAATGAAATTTTCTGACTTTCTACATATATTATCAGAGGAAAGACTTCAACGCTACCTACTGGCTTGTGAAAATGACACTCGGAAGACCATGACCCTCTATAGATTGAACCTAAATCTGTCACAAGAGGTTTTTACCCTTCTTAGTTGTTTTGAGGTTGCTGTTAGGAACGCTATTAATCATATCCTCTTAGAATATCTTGGACCTGATTGGCTACGCGATGCCATACTTCCCGGCGGAGTATTCGATGTGCCCGGATGTCGGGATAGCGCTAAAATAATTAAGAAAGCATATAACCGACTTATGCGTGAAGGCTCTTATACCCATCCTAAACTGCTTGCTGAAATGGAGTTTGGGGTATGGAAATATATGTTTGCCAATCCTCAATACAGAGCTGTCGGTAGGACTTTGCTTGCTATCTTCCCCAACAAGCCTCGTTCATCAGCGGAGACTCAATATAACAATACCTACATCTTCAATGAACTGGACGGTATCAACGTTCTTAGAAACCGCATAGCACATCATGAACCAATATGCTTTGCACGGCGTCAGCCTGAAATAGGTACATCTTATATACTGAATGCCTACCAAACACTTCACAAATTGTTTTTATGGATGGGCATTGACAGCCACTCCTTATTGTATGGTCTAGACCATGTTCAGCAAGTATGTTCAAAAATAAATGAGCTTAAATAATCAAGAAAGATTATAATAGCCAATAATTGTTGAATAATTTAGAATTATTGATAAAATGTATTGCGAACTTTTATAAGTTTTTATCGAATTGCAATATTAACTTAAAAAAATATGTGAGAAAGAATACGAATACCTTTCAATCGAATGGAATGTTAGCGACCTCATTGTACTATTGTCTTGCATTTCATTAATTTCATATTTGGGATTATGCAAAGTAAAATATAAAACAGTAAATCGATACTCTGTTATTACTTCTGGCATATATACATTTATAATGGGAGTTCTTACGGATTTATTTTCCAATTCTGATTGGAATCGCACTCATATAGAATATAAGAATGTAGCATTTTTAATGGTTGCCTCTGTTATTTTGTGGGTTATCTTCCAATATAAACGACCTGATTTTTCTAAATAAACTAACCCAACCGAACCTATTATTCCACACTATCAACATATACTAAAAATATAAGTTTTGATAAGCTATAAGCTTAATTCTCTTGAATCTCGTACAATGGTTTGTTATATAATAGATGTTTATGGCTTCAATGTATAGTGATATGGATTTGTCTCCGTATATTACTGATGTACCAGATCAGTGAAATTAAAAAATGTCTGAGAAAATAAAAAAAGGATGGGCGGTGTCGGTGACATCGCCCATCCTTTTTTATTAGGTGAATTTTTAGATTCCGAGGTCTTTTTTAACGGCTTCGATTTTGGCATCGGCATCAGAAACGGCGCGATCGTAATCGGCAGCGTTGGCGAGTTTACCTTTGACTTCAATGTAGAACTTGATTTTGGGTTCGGTACCTGAAGGACGGATTGAAACTTTAGAGCCGTCTTCGGTAAAGTATTGAAGCACGTTTGAGGTGACAGGCATGTCCATTTTGGTGATTTTGCCGGTTGCAACATCAGTCATGTTTAGGTCGGCATAGTCTTTAATGGTTTTGATGGGGCTGCCACCGAGCGATTTTGGAGGATTGGCACGGAAGGCCTTCATCATTGCCTGAATTTCTTCAGCACCTGATTTGCCGGGACGCACAACTGAAATACCTGCCTCGCGAGAGAAGCCATATTTCATATAGATTTCCTGGAGCAAGCCGAGGAAATCGAGTCCGCGGTCTTTTGCCCAAGCGGCAGCTTCAGCCATTAATGAGATGGCTGATACAGAGTCTTTGTCACGAACAAATGTTTCGGCAAGGAATCCGTAACTTTCTTCACCGCCACCAAGATAACGCATTGTTTCTTCGTTGTCGCGGATAACGGCTGCAATCCATTTGAAACCGGTGTAGCAGTCAAACATCTTGATGTTGTTTGCTTCGGCAATAGCACGGATTGTCTCGGTTGTAACAATTGTTTTTACGATATATTCGTTGCCTTTGATGCGTCCGAGTTCGGCGTTACGGGTCATCATGTAATAGAGAAGAATCATTACAATCTGATTACCGTTGATGAGCACATACTCGCCCTTGCTGTCGCGAAGAACAACACCAATACGGTCGGCGTCGGGGTCAGATGCCATTACGAGGTCAGCCTGCACTTCTTTTGCTTTGGCGATTGCCATAGCCATAGCAGATGCGTTTTCGGGGTTTGGCGAATCAACGGTCGGGAAGTTACCATCAGTGATATCCTGCTCAGGCACACTGATGATGTTTGTAAAGCCGTAGTTACGAAGTGACTGCGGGATGAGTTTAACACCGGTCCCGTGAATCGGGGTGTAAACAATCTTAAGGTCGGCATGACGTTTGATTGCTTCGGGGCTGAGTGACAAGCCTTTGATGTCGGCAAGATAGTCAGCGTCAACCTGAGGACCAACGATTTCGATAAGGTCGGGATTGCCATTGAATTTCACGTCTTTAACGCTCTTAATAGCGTTAACGTGGTTGATGATGTTAGTATCGTGGGGGGCTACGATTTGAGCACCATCGCTCCAGTATGCTTTGTAGCCGTTATATTCCTTGGGATTGTGAGAAGCTGTGATGTTGACACCGCTCTGGCATCCGAAATAACGGATAGCGTATGAAAGTTCGGGAGTCGGACGGAAGCTGTCGAAAAGATAAACTTTGATGCCGTTTGCCGAGAATACGTTAGCAACAATTTCGGCAAATTCACGCGAGTTGTTTCGAACGTCGTGTCCGACAGCAACACTGATTTGGGGAAGGTCGGCAAATGCTTCTTTAAGGTAATTTGCAAAACCCTGAGTAGCGGCACCAACAGTGTAGCGATTCATGCGGTTTGAGCCGACACCCATAATGCCACGCAAACCACCGGTACCGAATTCGAGGTCACGGTAGAATGACTCGATAAGTTCAGTCTTATCATCAGCATCTAAAAGTTTTTTTACTTGAAGTCGGGTTGCTTCATCATATCCGTCACCAAGCCAAACATTGGCTTTGACAGTTACATCTTTCAAGAGTTCTTCATTATTTGCCATACGATATTAGTATTATATATGGGTAAAATGTTAATTTTTTACGATAAACAAAGTTAATGTATTTAATTGGCGATTGCAAATTTTTTTCAAAATTTTGCATCAATCCAATCAAACATGTGGTTGTAGAGTGATGTTGTCACATCGGGAGCTGACAGGAACAGATCATGCAAACCGCCTGTAACAGTGAAGATTGTCACGTCTGAGCCAAGCAATACGCCATATTTATTAATGTCTTTTACATCGAGGACGCCATCGGCTTCGTTACACTCGGGCACCCAGTCGGGATAATCGACCGATTTGGCTGAGTGCATCAGCAAAATGGGTACACCGATAGGGAACATCATTGCATGGAGAGTGTGCTGACCCTGGCTGATTGCATTAATCCAACCGGCATCGACATCGGGCGAATGTTCGAGTTTAAGCGATGTGTCATAGACCCAACGACCATGATATTTTTTCAAAAGGCTTTGGGCATAGGCGTTTCCACCACCCTGCTTGATACGCATTCCGGGAGCAAAGGCTGCGATAGTGCATACCGCCGGGACCGCAAAATTTTCGTTGAACTTTGACAGGTTCCAATCAAGGAACGGACTGTTTAGAATAAGCTGACAAACCATTGCCGGACGTCGCTGTGCCATATAAAGTGATGTAGTCAGTCCGCCGGTTGAATGTCCCATCAATATAACTTTTGAATAGCCGTCTTCACGAATTACGGTTAATGCCGAATCGATATCAGGGAAATATTCGCTCATGTCTCTAACCTGAAACATACGCTGACCGGGCAAAATCGAGCGTCCATATTTACGAAGGTCAACGGCATAGAACGAATATCCGTGATTGACAAATTGGTCAGCCTCCTCGCTCTGGAAAAAGTAGTCATTGAAGCCGTGAACATACAAGACTGCCACATCAGATGGTGACTGCGCTTGTTTACGAATGACGGTCGAGACAACTTTACCGGCATAATCATCAGGTTGATTAATGGTTGTGAATTCAAAGCCGGGAGCATGAATCAGTGTATCGGGTTGCCATGTACGGGCTGTGCTGCTGAACGGAGCGAGCAGACAGGCGATAATAGCAAAAAGAGCGATTTTGAATTTTGGCATTTGGTTGTAGTTTTCAGATTACTTCAAGATTGGCGCCAAGACGTTGGCGCACTCCTTCATATATCATAACACCGGCAGCAACTGAAACGTTCAGTGAGCCGATTTTACCAAACTGAGGAATTGCCACGAGAGTATCAGCCTGACGTAGAACTTCGTTTGATATGCCGACATCCTCAGAACCCATCACGATAGCAACAGGGACGGTAAAATCAGCTTGGGTATAGTTGATTTCGGCTTTCTCGGTTGCGGCTATAATTTGGTAGCCGTTTTCTTTCAGAAATTTAACAGCACCGAGAATTGAACGTTCTCGACAAACAGGAATATGGAGCAATGCTCCTGCCGAAGTCTTGACGGCATCGGCATTTACAGAAACACTATCTCGCTCGGGGATGACGATAGCATCGACTCCGGCACATTCACAAGTACGGGCAATAGCACCGAAATTGCGGACGTCAGTCAAGCCATCCAGGAGCACCATAAACGGAAGTCTCCCCTCTTCATAGAGCATCGGAACTATGTTTTCAAGGCTGTTGTAGGTCACAGCTGAAAGCATTGCAACAACCCCCTGGTGGTTCTTGCGGGTTATACGATTGATACGTTCGATCGGCACACGACGGGTAACAATTCCATATTGTTTGATGAGAGCCATCAACTCGGCGGCAAGGTCGCCGGAAAGGTCTTTTTTGATGAGAACGCAATCGATGTCACGACCGGCTTCGATAGCCTCGATAACAGCGCGAATACCAAATATATAATCTGATTTTTCCATATAGATGACAGCTTTTTAGTTTTGAGAAGAGTTGATGATTGAGCGAGCGGCAGCAAGAGCTGCGGGGTCGTCGGGCGAACCGCTGAGCATGATTGCAAGTTCGACTTCACGACCTTTTTCATCAAGGCGACTGATATGGGTATTGGTCGATTTATCGTTATCTTCCTTATATACTTTGAAATGGGCATTGCCTTTTGCCGCAACCTGGGGTAAGTGGGTAATTGCAATGACCTGAATGTTATCTGAGATTAGTTTCATCAGTTCGCCCATACGGTTGGCAACGTCGCCCGACACACCGGTATCGACCTCATCAAAAATAATTGACGGCAACTCCATTTTATCGGCAACAATCGACTTGATAGACAACATGATACGCGAAATTTCACCACCCGACGCGGTTTTGCCGACAGGTAGAGGTGTCTGATTTTTGTTGAACGCGAAGAGGAATTCGACAGCATCAATACCGGTTGAGCTCATGTCGGCATCAGTAACCTGGATGACGACGTTGAGATTTTTCATTCCGAGCGGTAATGCTCTCTCGCGAAGGATATTAGCAAAAGTAATAGCCTCGGCGTGGCGCGCTTCTGAAATTTCACGAGCCATCTCAAGGGCATAAGCTTTAGCATGACGTGCCTTAGCTTCAAGGCGTTTGAGTGTTTCGTCGGCATCGTCAATTGTCTTGATTTGGGTACGCAAAGTGTTGGCTATCTCAATGAGCTGGTCAGACGTATTGACGTGATGGCGACGTTCGAGTTCGTATATGTCGTTAAGTCGTTGTTCGACTTCTTGAAGACGAGCGGGATCGGCATTCAGTTCTGATTCATAGTCAGCAAAAGTGTCGGCTATGTCTCGGATTTCAACGCGAGCGGCTTCAAGACGATCGACAAGCGAGTCGGCTTCCTCGATTACACCGCTAAGCTGTCCGGCAGACTGTATTGCCTCTTTCAAAAGAGAAAGAGCCGAGGGATTGGCGTTTGAAAGTGAATCGGTTATGGCATCGAGCGACTGTTTAACGTCGGTCATATTTGCCATCAGTTCACGCTCACGTTCGAGTTCTTCCTGCTCGCCCGGGAGAAGGTTGAGACGCTCTATTTTTTCGAGCTGATAGCGTGTAAATTCTTCGTCGGCATTAGCTTTCTCGATTTCGCGACGCATGGCAACAAACTCTTTAACAGCCTTACGGAAAGCCTGATAGCGTTTTTCATATTCTTCAAGTCGCTGACCATTACCGGCAAGAACATCAAGAATTCGCAACTGGTAGGGAGGTGATGCGAGAAGAAGGTTCTGATGCTGAGAATGAATATCGACCAATGTCAGGGCGACATATTTCAACTTATCGAGATTGACGGGCGAATCGTTGATGAAAGCGCGTGAACGTCCGTTAGGCAAAATTTCACGACGCAAAATACATTGAGTATCGTCCCATTCAATATCATTTTCAAGAAAATATTGCTGGAGTTCAGGACGATTCTTGACCGAGAATGAGGCTTCGATAACCGATTTTGACTCAAGGTCGGTGACGACACGAGAGTCAGCACGCTCGCCCATCAACAAAGAAAGGGCTCCGAGCATTATCGATTTACCTGCACCCGTTTCACCGGTGATTATATTCAAACCGGGTTCAAAGTCGATATCGACCCGGTCGATTAGAGCGTAGTTTGATATGTGGAGAGATTCAATCATTTTTGAGACTTGATGATCGTGTCAAAGATGTCGGCAGCGACACGGTCTTTTGATTTGAGATCAAACGATTCAGAAGATCCGTCGTTGGTGAAAATAGTAACTTTGTTAGTATCGGTACCAAATCCCGCACCTGAATCACGTAGCGAGTTCAAAACAATCATGTCAAGGTTTTTGCTATGCATTTTTTGGCGTGCATTTGATTGCTCTGAGTCGGTTTCGAGTGCAAATCCGACAAGATATTGATGGGGATTTTTTTCTTTGCCGAGAGTGGCGGCAATGTCGGGATTTTTGACAAGTTTTATAACAGGAATTTCGTCTTTTTCACGTTTTATTTTCTTGTCGGCATAGTGGTCGGGGGCATAATCGGCAACGGCGGCACACATGATAGCGATATCTGCGTCAACAAACTCTTTTTTAGCGGCTTCGAGCATCTCGCGAGCAGTCTGGACTGACACAATTCTGATATCGGATGACTTAGGTTTAACGGCAACCGGCCCGCTCACTATTGTAACGTTGGCACCACGACGGGCAGCCTCGTCGGCAAGCGCATAGCCCATTTTACCGGTCGAATAGTTACCGATAAAACGAACGGGGTCGATTTTTTCATAGGTCGGTCCGGCAGTAATCATAACCTTCTTTCCTTCAAGGTCTTTTGGAACAAAGAAGTCTGAGAGAACACGAACGATATTCTCAGGTTCTTCCATACGGCCTTTGCCGATGAGATGACTTGCAAGTTCGCCCGAAGCCGGTTCGATTATATGATTGCCGTATGATTTGAGCAATTCGAGATTACGGGTGGTCGAGGGATGAGCCATCATGTCAAGGTCCATTGCAGGAGCGATGAAGACGGGTGCCTTTGCCGAAAGATATGTTGTTACAAGCATGTTGTCGGCAACACCGTTAGCCATTTTGCCGATTGTCGAGGCGGTACCAGGTGCAATAACCATTGCATCAGCCCAAAGTCCGAGATCGACATGGCTGTTCCACTGACCGGTATTGGCAGTGAAAAATTCGCTGATTACAGGTTTACCACTGAGAGTTGAGAAAGTCAACGGAGCCACAAACTGTTTTGCCGAGGGGGTCATAATGACCTGGACTTCGGCACCGGCTTTAACGAGCAGGCGGACAAGTGTAGCCGATTTGTAGGCTGCAATCCCGCCGGTTACACCGAGAATGATGTGTTTACCTTTGAGCATGAACCAGTTATTTTTGATTAAAGCTGACCGAGTTTTAGTTTGGTGAAGGCACGTTTGGTGTCTTCGGTAAAGTCGCCCTGCTGAATCCAACCATAATAGCCTGAATCAGTTTCCAAAACCTGTTTGGCAGGCATGCCTTTGTATTTGCCAAAGTTGATGATAATTTCACCTTTGTCGTTACGGACAAGGCGTCCGGCAAGGTCTACGTTATTGTTCTGAGATGAAAATTCTGACAAGAAACCTATGTCGTTGGGAAGGTCATCATATCGGTCGAGCTGAGCCATCAGCACCTCGTAAGTTGCACGGGTATCAGCGTTTGCCGAATGGGCGTTATCCAACTCTTTACCACAATAGAAACGATAAGCGGCAACGAGTGTGCGCTGTTCCTTGCGGTGAAAGATGTTTTGAACGTCAACAAAGCGAATTCGTGAGAAATCAAAATCGACATTAGCGCGTGCAAACTCTTCGGCGAGCATCGGCACGTCAAATCGGTTTGAATTGTATCCAGCAATGTCACATCCTTTGAAAACTTTCACAAGCTCGGGAGCGAGTTGCTTGAAAGTCTTTTTATCGGCAACGTCGGCATCAGTAATATGGTGAACCTCAGTTGCTTCAGCGGGAATCGGCATTTCGGGATTTACGCGGAACTCGGCTGAGACCTCGGTACCATCAGGATTAACCTTGATATAGGAAATCTCAACAATACGGTCGCGAGAGATATTAACCCCGGTTGTTTCAAGGTCAAAAAATATGATAGGTCGTGTCAGATTAAGCTTCATTGGGGGCTTAAATTAGAATTCGTTTACGGTCATCGGCATGAGGAGCATTAGAAGGTCGCTGTCGGGCTTCTCTTCAGAGGGCAAGAACACGCCGGGACGAGAGGGATCGCTAAGTTTGATAACAATCTCAGAGGTTGTCAATGTATTGAAGATTTCGAGAAGATAGGGAGCGGCGAAACCGATAATCATTTCGCTGCCCGAGAAGTCGCAGGGAAGAGTTTCTACTGCTGATGTGCAGAAGTTGTTGTCCTGGGCTTTCATGATAATCTTGTCGGGTGTGATTTTGAATTTCACAAGACCGTGACCGGGATCAACAAACACGGCAACACGACGGATTGCATTGAGGAACGCAACACGGTCGATTGTCAATGAATAGGGGTTGTTGGTCGGGATTACACGATTATAATCGGGGAATTGACCTTTGATAAAGCTACAGTTGAAAGTGAACGCTCCGGCAGTGAAAGTTGCGCTTTTGGGAGTGAGCTCAACGTGGATATTTTCTTCTTTGGCAAAAACGTTTTTCAACACGGTAGATGGCTTAACGGGAAGGATGCAAGAGGCAGTGCTCCCGGGCTGAGACTGTGTGTTGGTATAGCGAACGAGTTTACGGGTGTCGGTTGCCACGAAGGTGATTGATTCGGGTTTGATGTCCCAAAGAATACCCATCATCTGAGGGCGTACAGTGTTAGTGCCGACAGCAAAGACAGTGTTGTCAATACCGGAGATAATCTGAGAGGTCGGGCAATCAAAAGTGATGCGGTTTTCATCGGGTTCGGCAGCCTGACGGGGATATTCGTTGCCGTTAACGCCAACAAAATCAAATTTACCACCGGGATATGTGATGCAAGTTGCGAGAGTGTTGTCGTCAACTTCCATTGTTATGCCGAGGTCGGGAAGTTCTTTGAGGAGGTCAACGACACGGTGAGCATCAAGACAGAAACAGCCTTCGCCTTCGGGTTCAGTAACTTCAAGAGTTGCAGTGAGTGTGTTTTCAATATCAGATGCGGTGATTGTCAAGGTGTCGCCTTTGAGAGTAAAAAGGAAATGGTTAAGGATAGCCATTGCATTTTTAGAGTTAATCACCTTTGAAACGGCAGCTACATAGCCGTAAAGTGTTTTGCTGGGTACATTAAATTTCATAAGAGTATATTGTTTTTATTTTATTCGAGGATATATTATTTTCAATCTACAAATATACACTTTTTTTTGACAACGACAAAATGTATTTAATAATGTGTCGATAAGTTTAGACGGCATAAAAAGAAGACCGCAGCCCGATGATAATCAGACTGCGGTCAATAAGGTTAACTTAAGATTGTTAAGCTGTTGGTTGATTAGGCTTTGATGCGTTCGATGTAGCTACCGTCGCGAGTGTCGATGCGAACTTTGTCACCGATGTTGCAGAAAAGGGGTACGCGAACTTCGGCACCGGTCTCAACAGTTGCAGGTTTGAGTGTATTGGTAGCAGTATCGCCTTTGATACCGGGTTCGGTATAGGTGATTTCGAGAACAACGTTCATGGGCATTTCGCAAGTGAGTACGGTGTCGGTAGCAGCATGAACCATTGCTTCGCAAATATCACCGTCTTTGAGGAACTGAACACCTTCGATGCTTTCACCGGGAACGATGATTTCTTCCCAAGTTTCAGTGTGAAGGAAGTGGTAGCCCATATCATCTTTGTATGAGAACTGGTAGGGACGACGTTCGATGCGAACTTCTTCTACTTTTACACCTGAGTTCCAGGTTTTGTCGATGATACGACCGGTTTTTACGTTGCGGAGTTTGGTACGCACGAAAGCGGGACCTTTACCGGGTTTAACGTGGAGGAATTCAACAATAAAGAAGTAGTTGCCATCGATGTCGAGGCACATACCGTTTTTAAAATCAGCTGTAGTTGCCATAAAAAATTTATAATGCGGTTTAATTAATTCAAATAAGAGCGCAAAAATACGCTTTTGCGATGCAAATTTACAAAAAGTTATGTTAATCTCAAAAAAATATAGAGTAATGAGGTACGAGATGTTGTTTAATTTAAAAAAAAGTTATAACTTTGCACCGGTTTTAGAAAACCAATCGGGGCGTAGCGCAGTCCGGTAGCGCACCTGGTTTGGGACCAGGTGGTCGCAGGTTCGAATCCTGTCACCCCGACCCATCATCTCACTTAATTTTTCCATAATTAATAAGGAAAGCTCCTCTCGTGAAGAAAGGGGCTTTTTTTAATGGGATAAAGTAATTAGATCAATCATAGGAATTAAAGTTATTTGCACAAAAAAATGAACGCTCAACAGAGGGGCGTTCATTTTTCTTATATAAAACTTGTTGGAATTTCGATTAGATAACACCGTGAGATTTGAATACTTTCTCGATTTTTTCGAGGGCATATTCAACCTGGGGTTTGGTGTGAGTTGCCATGAGCGAGAAGCGAATGAGGGTATCTTGGGGAGCCACAGCGGGTGAAACAACGGGGTTAACAAAGATACCTTCTTCAAGAAGGTCGCGTGTGATGGCAAATGTCTTGAAGTTATCACGAATGAAGAGTGGGATAATCGGAGTTGATGTGTTACCGATTTCAGCACCCATCTTGCGGAAGCCATCGAGTGCAAAGTTGGTGAGATCCCAAAGGTTTTTCTGACGTTCGGGCTCGGTTTGCATGATTTCGAGGGCTTTGAGAGCAGCAGCGGTTGACGCAGGGGTTATACTTGCAGTGAAGATATATGAACGTGAGTGGTGTCGGAGGAAATTGGTGACTTCTTTGTTTGTTGCAATGAAACCGCCGAGTGAGGCAAACGATTTAGAGAATGTACCCATAATCAAGTCAACCTGGTCAGCGACACCTTGGGCATGGCAAACGCCACGACCACCCTCACCGAACACACCGATACCGTGGGCTTCGTCCATCATTACCGCTGCATTGTATTTCTTAGCAAGTTCTACGATTTTTTTAACGTTGGCAACATCACCTTCCATTGAGAATACAGCATCAGAAACGATGAGTTTCACGCGGTCGGGATCACATTTCTGGAGTTGTTTTTCGAGCGACTCCATATCGTTGTGGCGATATTTCAAACTTTTAGAGAATGAAGCGCGGAGACCTTCGATGATTGAAGCATGGTCTTGTTCATCCCAAAGAATATAGTCTTTAGGTCCGGTAAGACATTCAACAACACCGAGGTTAACTTCAAAACCGGTAGAGTAGATCATAACATCTTCTTTACCGATATACTCAGCGATTGCATGTTCAAGTTTTTTATGAAGATCAAGAGTACCGTTCAAGAAAGGAGAACCGGCACAACCTGTACCATATTTACGAGTAGCTTCAATGGCAGCTTCTTTGATTCGGGGATCGTTAACCAAACCACTGTAACAGTTTGAGCCGAACATTAAAACTTTTTTACCATTGATGATTACCTCAGGATCTTGCTCGCTTGAGATAGCTCTAAAGTAGGGGTAAACACCTGCAGCTTTAGCTTCTTGGGGAGCAGTGTATTGAGCTAATTTTGATTTTAAGAGTTCGTTCATTTTTTGTGATGACCTTTTGTAGTCAGCCTTGTCAGGCTTTTGATTGGTTCGTCTTAAAAATTATACAATTATTGTGCAAAGTTAGCAAGAATTATTTAAATACAAGTCGATATTTGATATTTTTTTGTTAAAAATAGATGTTAAACTGTAATTTTGATAGATTTAACCTTTATTTATCAACTATCAAAAGAGATTGTTCGTTTTATAATCAAAACATAATCAAAATTCAAAAACATATCTAATTAATCTAATTATGGAACGTAGAATTTCTATTTCTCAAGTACAAAAGGCCGTAGAAGAAGCCTATGAGAATTTAAAAAATGTGAATGAAGGTAGTGTTGATGCACGCCTTAGCGGTGTTGATGCATCAAAATTTGGTATCGTTATTGCTACTACTAACGGTTCAGTCATCGAAAAAGGTGATGTTGACGTAGCAGCACCATTAGGTAACATTGTTAAAATACCTATGGCATCAATTATTTTGGCTCAGAAACAAGCAATCAATGAAGCTAAAGAAAACGGATGCTGCGGTTGTGGCTGTAAAGATAAAGACGAGGTCAAACCTAAAGGTGGCGTAAAAGCCAAACTCGTTCGTGCAGCCAGCGTTATGGAGCCAAACGGCGATTTTGACTCGAAATGGAATTTTATTGAAAACCGAATGATCGACATGATGGGTTCTGCGCCCGAGCTTGATGAAAATCTCTATAAAGCCCTTAAAGCGGAAAACGAAAAAGTCGATTTCATCAATCAGTTTGCAAAAGACAATTATTTCTTGTTTGATGATGCAGCCCGCTCGATTGATTTGGCAACCAGAGCCGTATCAATGAAAGCAAGCGCACGTCAGGTTGCGTTGATGGGTGCAACCATCGCTGCTGATGGTGTTAATCCTCGCGACCACAAAGTTGTCTTTGACGGCGCCCTTGCTCCACGATTGGTAACAATGATGGCAGCAGGTAAAGGATTCAAGAAAATGATGCTAATGAGAGCCGGACTTCCTGCCAAGAAAAGTTTCGGCGGTCTCGTAGTTGGTGTCATTCCCGGTGTGATGTCAATCGCAGCCTACTCGCCTCTCGTAAACGAAAAAGGTGCTTCACTCAAGGCTGTCAGAGCAATCACTGAGATTATGAACAAACTGCAAATCAATGTATTTGCCAGCGCAAAAGTTGTTATCGAATAAGTCTCAGATATAAATTAAAAGAAACCCCGAATTTCGTAATGAAGTTCGGGGTTTCTTTGTTGGGGTGAGGTGTGGGGGTCGAACCCACGACCTTCGGAACCACAATCCGACGCTCTAACCAACTGAGCTAATCTCACCATGTTTGATTTTCGAGTGCAAAGGTACGCACATTTTTTTTATCAGCAAAATTTTTTGGGATAAAAATTGAGTTCTTTATCTTCGAAAAACTTCCAATCTCTATGTAACGACTGCTCCAACAGGTGGAACTCTCATATCTCTCAGTCTAAATTATTGCCTGCTAATATAAATATCCGGTCTCAATGAAAGGTTGATCTTCGTCACTGAAAATTGCATAAAGATTGGGATCAGACAAAATTTGCTTTAACGAATATTTTTTACCGTCAATCAAAACTTCATCAAAGACAAGTCGTGTGCCATGACTATAATCAACATATTTATCCCAGTGGCGATAATGTAGCTGTTGAATTGCTTTTCCTTCGGGATAGTGCCATCCATAAATAAAGAGTTGACCATGATTTGAAGCCAGAAGATATGAGATTACAATATCTTTTTTATGACCGGCGATGAGTGAACCAAGTGGTTTGTCAAACATCTTGCGCTGAGACTCAATGATAGAATCGTGACGAACAAATACAGGTAATGTTGTCATAGTCTCATCAGGAGTCATTGGATGGGGAGTCATTTTTATGTCACTAAAGCGATGAATTAAATTTGAAATTTTTCTTGTAGGGAGAGAAGCGTTAAAATGATCGGCAATTTTTTGAGCAGTAGTCGGGAGTAAAGGAATCCTAAAAAAATCGTCGTCACTACCTATAGTAATAAAATCGGGCAATACATAGAACGTCACATCATGAATGTGTCCACTTGCATCATATAATGTATCGTTGATTTCGACTGCCGTCTTTAACCATTGAGGCATATTGCCATCACATAATTCTTTATATGCCATAGAATCCCTTTCAAAAGCAGACATTCCGGTCGCAGCAGTAATAAATTGACTACCGGTAGGAGCTTCGGCTTTTCGACATGGAAAAACGACAGATGATTGAGCACATAAACTGACGAAGCTTAATATTGAGATATACAAAGTGGTCATTAATCTTTTCATTAGGGTAAATTATTTAGATTATTAAATTGCAAATATAAAAAAAGGGGCCTATTTCTAAGCTCCTTCTCTATCGTTTCCAACAGTACAAATTCTAAGGTAAAAAAGATTGTTTTAGGTTTGCGTGACAAAGGTCTACAAATTTTTATACCCTGCCAAAAAAAATTATATGTTATAAAACATATTTTTTAAAACAACAACCTTTCCTTTTAACCTTGTTTTTATTGTAACTAACTATATTTCAATATGATAAATATAAAACTCCGAGAAAGTTTTAAATCTGTGAAATTATGTTAAATTCGAAGTAACAGATAACTATTTGTCATTAAATCGGCAAATTTCTAAGGTTTTTCCGTCAAAGACACCATAGGTAAAGTGTTTTATCCAGTCACCCAGAATTACAACCTGACAATTGCCCGGCACGGTATGATCATATACAATGTGTCGGTGACCGAACACAAAATGTGATGCCGGCGTTTGGGGATGTTCCTGATTGTATTCGAGAGCAAATTTCAAATAGGGGTCGTCTTGCGGAGGTATATTCGGCTGTTCATCATTATAACCGGCTTTACGGCTATGACTTGACCATGAATGAGCAAACGGGATTGTCCAACGGGGATGGATTGCCGCATAAAGTTTTTGGCAGACACGATTACGGAAAATCGAACGGATAAAACGGAAGCCGAGAGTACGTTTGCCGCATCCATCGCCATGAGCAATATAAAATCGTGAGCCAAATATTTCTTCGACAAGAGAACCGTCAACGACGCGCATTCCGATTTCGTTTGGCAGATAATCAAAAATCCAGATGTCGTGATTGCCAATAAGCCAGGTTATCTTCACTCCCCTATCGGCGATCCGGGCAAGTGCGCCCAAAAATCTGACATAACCGCGCGGAACAACATTTCGATATTCAAACCAATAGTCGAGTATATCTCCGACGAGATATAAACTCTCGGCATCGTCGGCAATGGAGTCAAGAAAATTGCAGAGCATTATCTCACGCTCACGTTGGACAGTCGCCATATAGCTTGCACCGAGGTGAAGGTCTGAAATGAAGTAGGCGCGTTTAGCCATAGAAGTGTGGGGTTATAAAAATCCGAGTTCGAGTTTGGCTTCTTCGCTCATCATATCCTGATTCCACTCAGGCTCAAACACAATATTGATACTTACTGACTTCAAACCGTCGATCGACTCAAGTTTGATGCGTGCATCATCGACGATAAAGTCAGCCATCGGACAGTTGGGGGCTGTCATGGTCATGTCGATTGTCAAGTTTGCATCATCGTCAATATCAATTTTATATACAAGTCCGAGGCTGTATATGTCAACCGGAATTTCGGGATCATATACTGTACGGAGCATTTTGATTACTTTTTCTTCGAGTTCAAGTCGTTGTTCGGGTGTCATAACAATTTCTATTTTACAACGCAGAACCGATTTCGGCAGCGGCGCCGGTAGTCGGATCAAAGATTAGATAAATCGGTTCTTTTTTTTCGGTAAACGAGTTGGGGTTCAAGCCATAGACAATGCCCGATTGAGCGACATCGATTCGTTTGTCGACCATAGTTTTGTCGTCATACGAAATTTTAACCCGAGCCTTGCCTGGGATGCAATAGGCAAATCCGTTTTTAGGGAAGGGAATCTCCTTGCCTTTGTCATCGACGGGCATCTCACCTTTTTCGAGTGTAGTCAAAGTGAGATAAAGCGGTGCGCCAGAAAGGTCATCGGGAGCGACAAGTCCGTTTGCTGACACGCGGGCAATGATTTTATCGGTAACATCCTTTGATGGGTCAAAGGTGATTGTCGAAACATCGGTCGAGACTTTGGTTGTACCGACAAACATTGCTACCAATGCGGCTTCCTGAGCATCTATGTTGTCCATAATAATCTGGAGTGCCTGACCGTCGGGGGGCATAGACTCAGTCTGACCGGTTATGAAGTCGGTGCGTGACTGACGGAGAGCATATATCTGAGCGGCAGCAAGTTCAGCTTGTTTAGCCGTAGATTGGCTCTGAAGCATTTCTTCGTTGAACACCTGACGGGCAACATCGGTTTCGAGCGGAGTCGGTTTAGCCGGCATAGCCTCAGGGAGAGCTACCTTTTCGATAGTCAGACTCTTTTCGGTATTGACCGAGATGGGCAAATTTTCTTCGTTAATCATCATGAAGGGTGTTGAGCCCGGTTTAAAATTAACGATATAGCGACGGCTTGGGTCGGCAACCCCACGAGTGGTAACGGTTACGCTTTTAACCTCGACATCGACACTTTTTTGAGAGATAGGGTCATCGACATTGAGATATTTTTTAGCGTATTTATAGAAACGTCCCGGTTCTTTGACTGTGGTTTGGGTTTCGACAGTGATGTCGAGCATTGTCATCGGGAGCGTATAGGCAAGTCCATATTCGTTGGCTTTGGTAGCCGTGAATTTTTGAGTTGTTTGAGCAGTCATTGTCAACGATGCTGACACGGCTGCAAAGACTGAGATCAGAGTATTGAATTTCATTGGTTTTGTTATTCTGATTCGACAATCGAATTAATAGCCGGACCGATGCAGTCACAGATGTCTGATGCGGTCACCGAGTAAAGTCCCTGGCGTTCTTCGGCAATCTCACCGGCACGTCCATGAATGAAAACACCCATTATGGCGGCGATTTCAGGGAGATAGCCCTGGGCGAGGAACGAAGCGATCAGTCCGGTAAGGCAATCCCCTGCACCGGGAGTTGCCATTGCCGGAGTGCCCGACGAGTTGAAATAGATTTTTCCGTCGGGACGAATTATGGCTGTATAGTGGCTTTTGAGAATTATAAAGATGTTGTATTGATGAGAAACCTCGATAGCTTTTTTTAGACGCTCATAGTCGGTTGAACATTGCCCGAAAAGTCGGTCAAATTCGCCGGCGTGAGGGGTGATGATTGACATCACGGGGAGGTTGTTGAGTATGGTCGGACGTTTGGCAATACAGTTTAACCCGTCGGCATCGATGATAACGGGTCGGTTGCGCGATGCAAGGAAATCGTCGATGGCTGTAATTGTCAATTCGTGGGTGCCGAGTCCCGGACCTATAGCTACGGCCGAAAAGTCATGTTTGAGCGAGATATTTGAAATGACAATCTCATGTTTATCAGCCTGAAACATAGCCTCGGGTACCGCAGTTTGCAGTATATTGAAGCCACAACGGGGCGATATTGCTGTCACCTTACCGACACCTCCACGGATAGCGGCTTTGTTGGCAAATGTGGCTGCACCCATCATACCGTAGCTTCCAGCAATAATGGCTACCGAACCGAGGTCATTTTTAGAGACAAAACGATGGCGTCGTTTGAGTTTACGTTTGACATCGTGGCTTTCAATCATATAATATGTCGGCATGATTGTAGCCATAGCCTTTTGGCTGAGACCGATATCGAGAATTTTCCAATCGCCGACGAGTTCGGCATTTTCGCGAAGGAAAAATGCGGGACGCGGAAATTGTATAGCGAGAGTTATGTCAGCGTGGATAACGTTGCGATGAATCGAGTCTTTGTTCCAGTCGCCAAACATTCCCGAAGGCACGTCGATTGAAATTACGGTCGCGCGTGACTCATTAATATATTGTACGAGCGATGTGAATCCGCCGGTCAGCTGGTCGCGGAGTCCCGAGCCAAACAAGCCGTCGATGACGAGATGGGTGTTATGCAGGTCGGGCAACGAGAAGGTACTGGTGACTTCATTAAAGTCGATGCCTGGGAGCGATGCTACGCGGTCGCGACAGATGCGACATTCCTTGCTAAGTCGGTCACCACCAATATTAAACAAAAATATCTGAGGGCGAAATCCTTTTTCAAAAAGGATACGTCCTGCCGACAGAGCGTCGGCGCCATTATTGCCGGGTCCGGCAAAAATGACGACGGGTTTTGACGGCAACCATCGTGAAGTAACTTCAGTGACGATACCCTCGCCTACCTTTTCAATCAGATCGAGAGCAGAAACGCCATCGACCTCGATTGTATATTTATCAATTTCCCGAATTTCCTCGGTAGTGAAAATTTTCATTGGGCAATATTTATAGTCTATACAATTTCAAACTACAAAGTAAGCGAGTTTTTTTGACAATAACTCAATATTTGACCCAATTTTTTTAAATGGGTGGTATTGTATAATATAATAATGTGTATTATTTGGTTTCCTCTACGGGAGCCATGTGGTTAAAGCCCTGGGCCTTGAGGGGAATTTCAGTGCCGTCGCGGGTTATAAGTGCGCAACCGAGGTCAGGTTTGGTGATATGACCTATGACTTTGATACCGGGGATTTTTGACACATTGTCGTGGCAGTGGAGGGGGACAGTGAAAAGCAGTTCATAATCTTCGCCGCCATTGAGTGCTGCTGTGACAAGGTTCATATTAAGTTCCTCTGCCATTAATGCGGTCTGGTAGTCGATGGGGATACGGTCTTCATAGACACGGCAGCCAGTGTTTGACTGTTTGCAGATATGAAGAAGCTCTGATGAAAGTCCGTCAGAAACGTCCATCATCGAGGTTGGAACTATGCCGGCTTTATCAAGTTCTTCGATAATATCTTTGCGAGCCTCAGGTTTCAACTGGCGTTCAACAAGATATTCCTTACCTGAGAAGTCGGGCTGGAAATCTTTTTGCCCTGCCGATGCAAATTTCTCGCGTTCAAGAAGTTGAAGTCCCATATAGGCTGCTCCGAGGTCGCCTGATACACAAATCAAGTCGGTATCTTTAGCTCCGTCACGGCTTACAACTTTTGAATGTTCGGCTTCGCCAATTGCTGTAATACTGATTACAAGACCCTGACGCGATGAAGTTGTGTCACCACCGACGAGGTCAACGCCATAAATCTGGCAAGCGAGTTTGATACCGCTGTAAAGTTCTTCGATATGTTCAACGGCAAAGCGTTTTGAGATACCGAGCGAAACGGTGATCTGACGCGGACGTCCGTTCATGGCATATATATCGGAGAAGTTAACGACTGCCGATTTATAGCCTAAGTGTTTCAGCGGAACGTAGGTCAAGTCGAAGTGGACGCCCTCAAGCAACAGGTCGGTTGAGACGAGTACGTCGGTTTTAGGATAGGACAAGACTGCGCAATCGTCACCGACACTGCGGAGTGTCGATTCGTTTACGGTTTTGAGGTCAGAGGTGAGTCGGTCAATAAGACCGAACTCCCCTATTTGAGATATTTCGGTTAATTTTTGATCCATATCAGATAGCTTTTACCATCTCGGTGATGAGCGCAACGGTTGTTGGTTGAGCGGTAACGGCAGCCTGTTGAACTTCTTCGTGAGAGGGTGCGATTTTTATGTCTTTACCACCGAGGTCGGTGATTACAGAAAGACCAAATACTTTCATTCCGGCATGGTTGGCAACGATTACTTCGGGAACGGTTGACATACCAACGGCATCGCCACCGATTATTCGGAAATATTCGTATTCGGCACGGGTTTCAAAAGTGGGTCCGGGAGTGCCGACATAGACACCATGAACAAGACGCATGTCGCGACGACGAGCTATTTCAAACGCTTTGTCGATGTATTCCTGGCAATATGCCTCGGTCATCGAGGGGAAACGGGTGCCGAGTTCGTTGTAGTTATGACCGCGCAAGGGGTTTTCGGGGAAGAGGTTGATGTGGTCGGTAATAACCATAACATCACCAACCTTAAAGTCTTTGTTCATACCGCCGGCAGCATTACTGACCAAGAGGGTCTTGATGCCGAGAGACTGCATAACGCGGACAGGGAATGTAACCTGTTTCATGTCATAGCCCTCGTAGTAGTGGAAACGTCCTTGCATTGCCATTACACGTTTACCTGACATCTTACCGAAAATGAGGTTTCCACTATGACCTTCAACGGTTGAAATCGGGAAATTTGGAATTTCAGCATAGGGAATATACTGAGCTTCGTCGATATAGTCAACGATTGGACCGAGTCCGGTACCGAGAATAATAGCAAGCTCAGGCATTTTACCGGTTATACGTTGTGACAAAAAGTCGGCTGTTTGTTTGATTTGTTCGAGCATAATTTATTATTTAAATTATAAACAGATAAACGCCGAGTCAACCGTAATGGTTTTCCCTGACGTCAATGATTATTATTTAACCGCAAAACTTGCGTTGCGGATTAGCTTTTCGATTGTCTCATCAAATGAATCACCGCCGGGCATTCCTTCAAACTCAACCTCAATAGGAATGAAATATATAAACGGTTTGAGCTTATCGGGGAAATTATCGGTCGAAAGGATGCGGACAGCGTCTTTTTCTGTAGTCAATATAAACTTTTGATTACCATTCAACTCATCATATCGTTGGGCAATCTCCTTATAGTCTCGCTCTTTATAGTAGTGATGATCGCTGAAAAGTTTCACTCTTACCAAAGCTCCAAACGAGCGGAGGTGTTCGATGAATGGGCGTGGATTACCGATGCCACAAACGGCAAGAAGTGTGTCACTTTTATCAAGCCAATTGAATGAATCAACCGGTTTGGCTACATCGGGGAACAATGGCACCGGAGAGCGATAAGTAAATTTTGAGAAGAACAATTTTTGATATTGAAACAAGTTAAGATTATGTTTCAACATTCTGTATTCAAGAGGTTTGGCATCTGACGGGCATTTGGTAACCACCACAACATCAGCACGCTCGATTGAGTCGGCAGGCTCGCGCAAGCGACCATAAGGGAGGAGCGAATCGTTGAAAATGGGCTGGCTATATTCCATTAAAACTATTGCGACCGAAGGTTTTACATAGCGATGTTGGAACGCATCGTCAAGTACGAAAACCGAAATTTCTGGGTGGATTTTGAGCATATTCTCGATGCCTTTCACCCGGTCTTCACAAACGGCAAAAAATACTTTGCTACTACCATATTTGTGGTACATCTGATATGGTTCATCGCCGACAGTACGAGGTGTTGATTTGTCGTCAACCATTCGGAAACCACGAGTGCGACGTCCATAACCTCGACTGAGAACCCCAACAGTGTGGTGTTTCTTCATAAGCGAGATAATATATTCGGCATGAGGAGTTTTTCCTGTTCCACCAACGGCAATATTGCCGACTACGATAACAGGGACTTTGAATGAGCGTTGTTTGAAAATCCCGCATTTAAACATCATATTGCGCACCCCCACTCCGGCTCCATATAAACGTGAAGCAGGATAGAGAACAAACTGCGATATGAATTTATTTGGTTTCACGCGGGAAGGATTTATCAGTTAATAACGGTCTCAATCATACGAGCTTGCACCGGTGACCAGTCTTTGACTTTCTCGGCAGTGCGGAGAATTTCGGCTGTCGGATCGGTAGAAGTTTTGAGGATATATTGACGGATTAAACCGGCATCCTGGAGTTCCTGTAGCTGTTCCCAGAAATCATATTTTTGTTTGGGATAGGTAGTTACTGTATATTTTGAGGTAAACTCAAGCTGCTGGGCCATATCGGCAATAGCATCTTCAAGGTTACCCATGCGGTCAACGAGCCCGAGACTGAGAGCAGTGCGGCCATCCCAAACGCGCCCTTCGGCAATAGCCTTGATAGAGTCGATTGGCATATTGCGACCTGCAGCGCAGCGAGAGGTGAATACTTCATAACCACGGTTAATCATCTTTTGCATGTGGGCTGTCTGCTGTTCGTTAAGAGGCTGGGTAATAGAGATGAAGTTAGCATTCCTGTTAGTAGCAACGACAGCCTGGTTTACCGAGAGTTTATCTTGCAAGAGACCCTCAATGCAAGGAATCATGCCGAAAATACCGATTGAGCCGGTGAGTGTAACAGGCTGAGCATAAATGCGGTCTGCGCCACACGAAATATAATAGCCACCCGAAGCGGCATAGTCGCCCATCGAAACGTAGAATGGACGTCCGGTTGCCTTGTAACGCTGGAGAGCTTCCCAAATCTGTTCAGAAGCAAATGCGCTGCCACCGGGCGAGTTAACGCGCATAATCAAACCGTCATTGCTATCATCGTCAATGAGTTTTTCAATCTGAGTAACCATTTTTGGTCCGATAATGCCTTCGCGACCTGCGTCAGCGATTTCACCCTCAGCAAACAGGACGGCAATGTTGTTTGAAGTTTTATCGGTGTGAGGTATTTTTGCTGATTCAACATATTGCTCGGGAGTGATGAAGTTGACATCGTCATCTTCGTCAGTGTCAGTCAGTTTTTTGAGCAACGAGATTGCCTGATGGCGATATTCGACAGATGAAACTATATGCGCGGGAATATATGATTGAGCATCATCAGTCAAGATAAGATTATCAGCCCAGTTATTAACTTCTGCCTGGTTAACACCACGAGAATCGGCAATAACATTGGTAACGTCATTCCATATCTGACCAAGGAAAAGTTGCTGCTGTTCGCGATTGGCTTCGCTGATGTCAGTCAGCATAAACGGTTCAACCGCACTTTTATAGGTGCCGACCTTGAGAATCTGCATCTTGACACCGAGCTTATCAAGTAAGCCTTTGTAGAAATAGGTTGTTGATGCGAGACCATGAATATCAACACCACCCATCGGGTTGACAATGATTGAGTCGGCTACCGATGACAAGAAGTAGTCGCCTTGAGTATAAGAATCGCCATAGGCGACAATCCATTTTTCGCTTGTTTCCTTGAAATATTTCAGAGCCTGAATTATTTCAAGACGGGTAGCTGTTCCGGCCAACGCACCGTCGGCTTCAATAAAGATACCATCAATATCTTTATTGGTAGCAGCCGCACGAACTGATGAAACGATATCGTAAAGCGACTGACCGGTTGATTGACCCGAAAATCCATCGATAATAGAATTGAGGTTGCGTCGCTCTGTTATCTCACCACTAAGTTTGAGATAAAGCACTGAGTGACGGTCTATTTTAGTTGTTTTTGTATCTTGAGATGCTGCGATTGCGCCAATAAAAACGAGCCCTAAAAGGAAAAACAGACCGACTGAAATCCAAACGCCGGTGATGGTTGCAAGAAGTGTTATAAAAAATTTTTTTAACATAAACTGTTTCAGTTAAAACGGGGAATTTTTAGTTTAAACGTGAAAAACTTCTTTATCGACTACAAATATAGAGCAAAATGTTGAAAGTTTCAAATTTTGTTAATTTTTTTATCAAAAAAAATCACATTATTATATATAATGCGATTTTTCGGGGGTGATTTTATCAATCGAAGATGTCATTACTATTCTATTTTAAAATTTTATCGAGATCGGTGTGAGAAACTTCGACAGCATTTTTAGGAGGTGTATTTGATTGAATAGGTTGAGCCTTGGCGTTTTTGACAGGTTTTGATTTCGCTCTTTTAGCTTTCGTATCAGCCTGCTTCTTCACCTCTTTCTTTACTTTTTCCTTGACCGTCTTTTTCACCTTCTCCTTAACCTTTGATTTGACAGCATCTCTAATGTCTTCAGCTTTAACGGGAGTCGATTGAGTTGTTTTGGCAGGCGTCGGAGCAGGTGCCGTTTGGATAGGTTTTGTTTCACGAGGCTCAGAGACAGGAGCTGACGGTGTTTTTGAGGTCATATTCTTGAACTTAGCCACTCGCCCGGCACTGTGATAGGTCTTAACCCAGTATTTTTCGCCGAGTCCGCTTATCATAACCCCACGAGAGGTAGAAGCATGAATCATGTTATTGTCACCGATATATAATCCAACATGGCTCACTCCACCATTGCTTCCACCGGTGGCAAAAAAAACAAGGTCGCCAACTTCGAGCTGATTGGCATTGATGCGAGTTGAATTTTTATGCTGATCTTTTGATGTACGAGGCAACTCGATGCCGACACCGGCGCGGAAAACTTCCATGATAAAGCCCGAGCAGTCGGTGCCCGATTTAGAGTGACCACCATAGCGATAGGGAGTCCCTATCCATTTTTTTGCCTCGGCGACCAAAGCCGATACTGACGGGTTGAGTTTAGATGAACTACGACTCTCAACGGCAGGAGATGTTTGTTTCTGAGGGGTAGATTTTCTTGTTTCGGTGCGGTAACGTCCCATGTCATAAATAGGATCGGATGCAAATTTTCGAGAAGAATGACATCCGGTCAAAATCAAAAGAGTGACAAAAAACGCAAAAACGGTTTTGAGCAATCGTCGGGTTTGAAACATAGTAAAATCTGAGTGATTGGTTTGATTTACAAAAGTAATACACAAAATTAAGATATAGTCGGACGTTTTCCAAATTATGGCACAATTTTTGACATGTTTAAATGGTATTATCTAATTTTTACAACTTTTTTATCAAAAAATGTATCGAGATA
>JAIDRE010000078.1 GCA_029061925.1 Muribaculaceae bacterium
CCATTACTACATATAAATGCCATAAAACCGTCAAACATAAACAGTTCGGGGTGTTGCTCATACTCTTGGCGCTGTTTGCGTTCATCCTCGGTCTCGGCACGTTCAAGAATAACCGACTGAGTATCAACCGCCTGAGACTGTTGTTTCAAAAGTTTTTCCTGCTTCAACTTTTCTCGACGCTCACGCGCTTTTTCACGAGCAACGGCAATACGCTCCAAATCGCGAGCCACAAAATTTATAAGACCTTGAATTTCAATATTATCGGTCTCAAATTCACCATTCTTTACAAATTGAAAAACAGCCCAAACAGCAATGGGCTGAAGAGATTGATCGAGCTTTTCAATTTCCTCGATCCAGTTTTTACGGATTGTAATTGCTTTCATAAAATAAGTTATTAAGATAAGGGTTATTTTGATGCAAATTTACAATATAAATTGGTATTTTGTCAAGTTTTTACATGTTAAATAAACTAAATTTGATTAGAGACCGTGATTTTCTTTGCCCTCTCAATAAAATTGAGTAATTTTGCATCTTGAAATAATTTCAAGCATTTATGCAGCAGAAAATAAGAAACATCGCAATTATCGCCCACGTTGACCATGGCAAAACCACATTGGTCGATAAAATGTTGCTCGCCGGACATCTATTCCGCGACAACCAAAACACCGGAGAACTCATTCTCGACAATAATGATTTGGAACGCGAAAGAGGTATAACAATCCTCTCAAAAAACGTTTCTATTCAATATAAAGACTACAAAATCAACATCATCGACACCCCGGGACACGCCGATTTTGGTGGCGAAGTTGAGCGCGTGCTCAACATGGCTGACGGATGCCTCTTGCTCGTTGATGCGTTTGAAGGACCGATGCCCCAGACCCGATTTGTGCTTCAAAAAGCAATCGAAATGGGACTCAAACCGGTCGTTGTGATCAACAAAGTTGACAAACCAAACTGCCGTCCCGACGAAGTTCAGGAGATGGTATTTGAGTTGATGTGCAACCTCGATGCATCTGAAGAACAGCTCGACTTCCCGACAATCTACGGCTCGGCTAAAAACGGCTGGATGAGCACAGATTGGCGTCAGCCGACCGACAACATCATTCCCCTTCTCGATGCAATCATCGAATACATTCCGGCTCCCGAAACTCTTGAGGGTGACGCTCAGATGCTCGTGACTTCGCTCGACTTCTCAAACTATGTAGGACGAATCGCTATCGGTCGCGTTCATCGTGGTACATTCCGTGAAAACATGGATATTGCCCTCATCAAAAAAGACGGCTCAATCGTCAAACAGCGCATCAAGGAACTCCACACCTTCGAAGGCATGGGGCGAAAAAAAGTTGCCGAAGTATCGTCGGGCGATATTTGCGCAATGGTAGGTATCGAAGGCTTTGAAATCGGAGACACAATCGCCGACTTCAACAACCCCGAACCCCTCCCCCGCATCGCTATTGACGAGCCTACAATGTCAATGACTTTCACAATCAACGACAGCCCGTTCTTTGGTCGCGACGGTAAATTTGTGACCTCACGCCATATCGGCGATCGTCTCATCAAAGAACTCGACCGCAACCTTGCCCTTCGAGTTCAAAAAGCTGACAACCAAGACGTTTGGACCGTATTTGGTCGTGGTGTGCTCCACCTCTCGGTGCTCATCGAAACAATGCGTCGTGAGGGCTATGAATTGCAGGTTGGACAACCCCAGGTTATCATCAAAGAAATTGACGGCGTTAAATGTGAGCCGGTCGAATTGCTAACAATCAACGTTACTGAAGAATTTGCCTCAAAAATGATTGATATGGTCACCCGTCGTAAAGGCGACCTTGTTTCAATGACAACTCAAAACGACCGTGTTCATATGGAATTCCACATTCCTTCACGCGGTATCATCGGTTTGCGTAACAACGTGTTGACTGCATCAGCCGGCGAGGCAATCATGGCTCACCGATTCCTCGAATATCAACCCTGGAAAGGCGACATCGAACGCCGTACAAACGGCTCGCTCATCGCTATGGAAGCCGGAACGGCATATGCCTACGCAATCGACAAACTTCAGGATCGCGGTAAATTCTTCATCTTCCCCCAAGAAGAAGTTTATGCCGGTCAGGTTGTAGGTGAAAACGCCAAAGACAACGACATTGTGGTTAACGTAACCAAGTCAAAAAAATTGACCAACATGCGAGCCTCAGGTGCCGACGACAAGGCAAAAATCGTTCCGCCCATTGTATTCAGCCTTGAAGAAGCTCTCGAATACATCAAAGAAGACGAATATGTTGAAGTGACACCCCACCACATTCGCCTCCGCAAAATTATTCTTGACGAAATTGAGCGTAAACGCGCCAACAAAAACTGATAAAACAAAAATCCGACATATAATTAAATGATTTCTGTTAACAACTTAGGAATGCAATTTGGCAAAAGAGTGCTGTTTCAGGACGTTAACCTGAAATTTACACCCGGCAACTGCTATGGCATCATCGGTGCCAACGGAGCCGGCAAGTCAACTCTGATGCGAATTCTCAGCGACCAACTTTCTCCAACTCACGGAAGCGTTTCTCAAGCTCCCGGCGAGCGCATGAGTGTGCTCGAACAGGACCACTTCAAGTTCGACGACTTCACCGTGATGGATACTGTTCTTCAAGGACATACCGTTCTCTGGGACATCATGAAAGAAAAAGATGCCCTCTATGCCAAAGCCGATTTCAGCGATGAAGACGGCATCCGTGCCTCAGAACTTGAAGAAAAATTTGCCGAACTCGAAGGCTGGAATGCCGAAAGCGATGCGGCAGCCCTTCTCAGCGGTCTCGGCATCAAGGAAGACCGCCATTACACATTAATGAAAGATATGAGCGGTAACGAAAAAGTGCGTGTCCTCTTGGCAAAAGCACTTTTCGGTAACCCCGACAACCTTCTTCTCGATGAGCCTACCAACGACCTCGACCTCGAAACCGTTTCATGGCTCGAAGACTATCTTTCAAAATTTGAAAACACAGTGCTTGTGGTGAGCCACGACCGTCACTTCCTTGACTCGGTTTGTACCCACACTCTCGATATCGACTACAATAAACTGACGCTTTTTGCCGGCAACTATAGCTTCTGGTACGAATCAAGTCAGCTTGCACTCCGGCAACAACAGCAGCAGAACAAAAAGGCTGAAGAAAAACGTAAGGAATTGCTTGAATTCATACAAAGATTCAGCGCAAACGTTGCCAAATCAAAGCAGACAACTTCGCGCAAAAAAATGCTCGAAAAACTCAACGTCGAAGAAATTCAGCCGTCGTCTCGTCG